>JBIIIF010000251.1:0-10145 GCA_044235005.1 Planctomycetaceae bacterium
TTTCTCCCCGACGTTTGGGTGGAATGCCCGACGTGTCGTGGTCGACGATTCAATGCAGAGACGCTGACGGTTCGATTCAACAACTGCAGCATCGCCGATGTGCTGGAAATGCCCATCAACAAAGCGCTTGAACTGTTTTCCAACGTGCCGAAGATTCGTGGTCCACTGGCAACTCTGGATGCCATTGGACTGGGTTATCTGACTCTGGGTCAGTCGGCACCAACGCTCAGCGGCGGGGAAGCTCAACGCATTAAGCTGGCGGCAGAGTTGTGTCGTCCAAACCGAGGGCGGACGTTGTATCTTCTGGATGAGCCAACAACGGGACTGCATTTTGACGACATCCTGAAGCTGTTGAGTGTGCTGAATAGTCTTGTCGAGCAGGGCAATACTGTCGTTGTGATTGAGCATAATCTTGATGTCATTAAAACTGCCGACTGGGTGATCGACCTTGGCCCGGAAGCCGGAGCTGGTGGAGGTCAGATTGTTGTTCAGGGTACTCCTGAAGATATTGTCAGCTATGCAACGCAGGGAAGTGTGCCGCGATCATGGACCGGCGAGCTGCTGGCTCCTGTTCTGGAAGAATCACGGCGCGGGGTGATTGAAACATTCGATGCCGAATCCGTGAGTGCGAAGAAGCAGGGCGATGTGAGCATCGAGCAGCTTGGAAAATCAGCCAAGCTTCCGTGGGAAACCGATGGTCGCAAATGGCATACGATCGAACGCATTGCTCATACCGGCCAACCGTGTCGTTGGGACGGAAAGGCATTGGACTATGTCATCGGCCTGCTGGAGGATCACGAAGACTTGGCGCCGACCAATTGGAATGACAGAGCGACAGTTGAGATCAAAGCCAGCAAGGGGCTTGGCTGGTTCCTGCATGCTCGCACTGGCGGTGAGTGGTTGTTGTCGCTGTGCTTTCGAGTGAAGAAAGGGGAGTTCACAACCGAAGATCTTGACGGCAAGCTGGGCCTGATTCCGTTGGATGATATGGAAGAGATCCCAGTTTATGGCCGCGAGCCTCGTGTCAAAGCAAGGGATCTGAAATCGGCCTGGCAGGAGGTGACGATTAAGGTCTGGACAAAGTCCGAGATCGATACCGAGGCGTTTCGAAAATTCGTCAAGCAGGCGTTGAACAGTTATCTGAAACAAGCGAAAGCTGACGCAGCAAATCCGGAAGACCTAATGCCGTGGAAGCAGTTGGGACGCAAGTGGCATTTGATGCGCAAGGGGCTGCCGGGGACGGGACGCGTTCCATGGGAGTTTGGACTTTTGGAAAAACTGCTGCCCGTCATGGAAACGACGTTCGACAGTTGCGAAGTCGACTTTGGAATTCGCAGCAAGATCAACTGGATGCATCCGAAGGATGGCCAGACCATTGCCGAACTGCATACCAAACGATCCGACGGAGCCGACCTGATCGCTTATGCTCCTGCGGGAAAGGTCACTGTCGGTTCAATTGCGTCGATTGGATCCATGCAGGAGATTGAACCGCACAAAGGCGAACGAGATCAGATTCGTATTCGCTTCACCAGAGAAGCACAAACTTCGGTCAAGGAGTTGAGCGATTTTCTGGCCACGATTCGGAAGCTGAACGGGGCCTGATTTGCATCTGTGATACTGATGCCGATACGCTGCGAACTTCGGAGTGTCGAATTCTGCAGTTCGTAATCACTCTGACGCCCATAATTTTGACTCTCGCTGTCCAGGAGTTCCAACGACATGTTCTGCATTCATTCTTGTTTTCTGAGATCCACCATGTTGTTCGCTGCGATCCTGTTGTTTTCTGATACAGCCCAGGCAGAGCGTTATCGCGTTTTCGTGGGAACTTACACCGGCGGCGACAGCATCAGCAAAGGCGTCTACTCCTGTGAGTTCGACGCAGAAACCGGCAAGCTTTCAGATCCTGTTCTGGCTGCAGAACTGATCAATCCATCGTTTCTGGCCATTCATCCCAGCGGGAAGTATCTGTACGCGGTCAATGAAGTCAGCGAAGGACCAGGGCGAGGCAACGGAGCCGTCACGGCACTGACGATCAACGCTGACGGCAGCTTGACGAAAATTAATCACCAGGCGTCTGAAGGCGGAGCCCCGTGCCACTGCAACGTCGATTCCACCGGAACCAATCTGTTGATTGCGAACTATGGCGGCGGCAATGTGGCAGTTTATCCAATCTCCGAAGATGGCTCGCTGAAGCCTGTCTCGTGCAATATTCAACACGAAGGCAGCAGCGTCGACAAATCTCGCCAGGAAGCACCACACGCCCACTCGATCAACGTCAGCAGTGACAACAAATTTGCGTATGCCGCGGACCTCGGGCTCGACAAGATCATGATCTACAAGCTGGACGCGGAGGCTCATACTCTGTCGCCGGCCAACCAGCCAGCCGCCCTGGTCACTCCAGGCGGAGGCCCACGTCACTTTTCAATCCATCCGTCCGGCAAGTTTGCTTACACCAACAATGAAATGACAATGGTAGTGACCGGATTCAGTCGCAATCCTGAAGACGGCAGCTTGCGAGCGATCCAGGAGATCTCAACAATCCCTGCCGGCTTTAACGGCCGCAAGAGCACAGCGGAATGCCTGGTTCATCCCAGCGGAAAGTTTCTTTACGTAAGCAATCGCGGACACGAGACGATCACGGCTTATACGATTGATCAGGAAACCGGTTTGTTGACTTACGTGGAGAACGAACCAACAGGCGGAAAGGAACCACGCAACTTCTTCATTGACCCATCAGGCAAATGGCTGTTGGCTGAAAACCAGAACAGCGACACAGTCTACGTTTTCTCAATCGACCAGCAAACCGGTGCTCTGAAACCAACCGGCGACTTTGTTTCCGTCGGTCGACCCGTTTGCATTCGCATGGTCAAGCTCTGAGATTGCGGCCGAAGCACGGATGCTGCTTGAAAGCATCTCGTGATCCGGGTCTAATAGATCTGGATATCCCTGACGGCACTGCCTTTCATTCCGGGAGGACTTTCGGATGAACGAAAACCCTGAAGATTTCCCGCTGGTCGAGCGGTTTCACAAGGCGGAGCATTTAGCGAGGGAGCTCAGTGAGCATCTGCGACAGGCTTTTCTGCCAAAGCTCTCCGAGCTTCGGCATGCAAGCAAAGTTGCGGATGCCACGGAGGTCACTGACAAAACAATGCTCGACAAAATGACTGCGGTACTGAGTGCCGAAGATTTTGCGTCAGACATTTTCGAAAAACTGACGCTGTATCTTCACAGCATCGAACGTGAAACAAAAGAGATCATGGGTATCTCGGAATAAAACTAAGACGACAATCAACAACACGAAAGCCCCGAAGATGGATGAGTTCATTCAGCAACTGACAAAGCAACTCGGATTGAGCACCACAGATGGTCAGTCAGCCACAGGCAATATTCTTAAGCTCATTCAGAGTCAGCTTGATCCCGCCTTGTTTGCTCAGATCAGCGAGAAACTGCCAGGCATTCAGGGCCTGATCAAAGATGCCGACGGACGCGCCGATGAAGGCGGGTTGATGGGATCACTGACATCGCTCGCTGGCTCATTGCTGGGTGACAAAGCCAAAGGCATCGCCGACGTAACCGCCGCGCTGACAAAAGCGGGGATCAGTGTCGACAAGATCCCGCAGTACCTGAAAATGCTGATTGATTTCCTGAAGAGCAAACTGGGGAATGATCTGTTTGCCAAACTGGCGGCAAAGCTTCCGGAGTTACTCGGGCAGATGAAGTAAGGCCATTTTTTCAGGCCGACGGTTCATCAAGTGTTTTGTATTCGACGCCCTGAAAAGGGCGTCCACTGTTTTTATAACCTCGGAACGCAATGAGTCCTGTGTTCTGGGGCCTGCGACATTGGAATAGTCTTTGATCCATGGCCATTCTTGATTTTCATGTCCCGGAGAGTGCATGCGAAGGCTGCATTGCGATCGGCAACTTTGACGGCGTTCATCGCGGCCATGCGTCGATGCTGCAACAGTTGCGGTCTTTGGGACGTGAGATTTCCGGACCGGCCGTCGCGATTACGTTCGATCCACATCCCATCGCAGTTCTGCGACCGGAGTTTACTCCGCCGGTTTTGACAAAGATTGAAGATCGTAAACGCCTGCTGCATCAGGCCGGGGCTGATGAAGTCATTGTGCTGCCAGTGACAAGTGCTCTGCTGGAGATGACAGCGGAGCAGTTTTTTCGTGATGTTATCGTCGGCAAGTTTAAGGCTCGAGGAGTCGTGGAAGGCCCCAACTTCCATTTTGGAAAGGATCGCAGAGGAGACGTCGACCGTCTGCAGGAACTCTGCCGCAGCCAGGGAATTCAATGCCACATCGCCAAATCATTTGATGATGCCGGCAGCATGATTTCTTCCAGCCGCATCCGCGAACTAATTTGCGCTCGTGCAATGACAGCGGCTGTCGAGTTGCTGGGGCATCCTTATCGAATGTCTGGCATAGTCAGACACGGTGCAGGTCGGGGCCGGACGATTGGTTTTCCGACGGCAAATCTGGCGGACATTCAGACTTTGTTGCCAGCGCATGGTGTTTATGCCGGGGCTACGGAGATCAATGGGAATCGCTATCCCGTGGCCGTAAGCGTTGGCCCGAATCCGACGTTTGGCGAGCATCGTGAGAAAGTCGAATGTCACATCGATGGCTTCACAGGAGATCTCTACGATCAGAAACTGGCCATCGACTTGCTGAAGGAAGTGCGAGCATTGCAGTCGTTTAGCTCGGTGAACGAACTAATCTCCCAGATCCGAAGTGACATTGAAGTCTGCCGTCGTGTTGCGAATTGAGCGATTTGACGAGCGCGACTGCCTGAAATTGGCCCCTGCGGCCACGCTATTGAATGAGTCGTTTACCATCCAGCCGAAGGTGCCGGCCCATTTAAAAGCCGGCGCCTTCGGCTGGGCGGTAAACAAGCACCTGCAAGATGCGGCCAGATCAACGACCGTGCATCATGTTCTAAGATGAAGACGCTTCCCGTCGTTGGAATTCTGAATTTCGCTGCTCGTTTGCTCGCCCAGAAGCCCGCCCTGCGCTTGAATGTCTGATGCAAGCCCCTGAGAATACCGGTGTTCTCTGCACCACTGATTTTGCCCTGCATGTGATCCGATTTCGGAGCCTATATCAATGTCTCTAGTTGTTCCCCGGCCATTTTTATTCCGAGCCTGTTTGCCCGTCCTGGCATGCTCCGTACTCCTGAACCACTGCCTCACAGGTTCCTACGCCGTTGGTGATGACGAGAAAACGCTTAACACTCTTGCTCAGTTTTATGGTTTTTCTGGCGTTGAATTGTTTAAGGTCGATGGCCGAGGCTTCAACCTTCAGGCAGGCGATTTTACGGGCGACGGTCTGACAGATGTGATGTTGGTCGACAACCGCGAAAGTTGTCTCCGCCTGATGGCCCAGCGTAGTGCGGATGATCAGAAGAAATCTCGCCAAGGAGCCAAGGTTAACGATCTGGCCTCGGACTGGAGATTCGACGAACGCACAATTCCTGTTGACAAAGCACTGGTCGGAATTGCGACGGGAGACTTCAACGGTGATGGCCGTCTGGACGTTGCCTGTATCGGCACGCCGGACCAGCTATCGATCCGTTACCAGCCGGAAGCCGGTCAGAAAGAATGGAACAACAAATGGGTCACTCGGTTGCCGGGTCTGGAGCCAGTGGCGTGGATGCTTTCTGCAGGCGACATTAATTCCGACAAGCGGGATGACCTTGTTGTGCTGGGCAAGGATGTCACTTACGTCATCTACCAGAATGACAAGGGAGAAATGGAGACACCAAAACCGCTGATCAATACGTCTCCTCAGCTCTCTATGGTTCAGATCGCGGATCTTAACGGTGACGGAAAAAACGATCTCTGCTACATGGCCAATGAGGGAACAACTCGCGGCTTGTGTGCTCGACTGCAGACCAACGATGGACGCCCGGGACCGGAAATTTGCTTCGGTTTGCAACAGCCGAGAAGTGTCACTCTTGCGAATGTGGATCAACAGCCGGGCCATGAAGTAATCACCGTCGAATCGCGAACCGGGCGGATCGTCGTGTCGGCTCTGCAGCCATCGGCGGCCAGTCCGGAAAGCCTTCCTTCTCGCCTTCTTCAGTACGGAATCGGTGCTGCCGGGGCAACTCGAGAGCGTGCAATCGCAGCGGCTGATATTGATGGCGACTCGCTGAGCGATGTGGTTGTGTCTGACCCGGACCAGGCGCAGATTCTGCTGTATCGACAAAATGGAATTGATGGTCTGGGAATGGCAGAAGTCTTCCCGGGACTTCTGGGCGTGACGGATCTCGCCGTGGCCGATGTCGATTCAGACTCGAAACAGGACATCGTGTTGCTTAGCGGCAAAGAAGGTGTTGTGGCGTTGAGCCGTTTTGCGGAAGGCCGAATTACATTCCCGGAAAGCATCTTTAAGAAGCCTGAAGGAGCAGAGTTGGCTGCCGTTACGATCATTGAAAATGGCGGGAAGCCTCAGATCGTGCTGGCACTGACAATGGGAACCGGCAACTCCATGAAACTCGAATTCCAGCGTCTGACTCGAGCAGAGTCGGGTGAATGGGTTCGTGCTGAGAGTGACAAAAAGATTGAGCTCACCGGAGCCGTCGGCGCCCGAGGCGTTCGACTTGTCAAAATGGATGTTAATCAGGATGGCCGCACTGACATCCTTTCTGTCCCCAGTGGTACGTCAAAGGCTGGTGTTCAGGTTCTGTTGCAGATGGAAGATGGGTCTCTTGAAGTCGCAAAACAGAAAAGCCAGTTGGATCTTGGCGTGTCCGCCTCCGGACGAACATTCGTCAGCAAAGACCGACTCCTTGTCGCCAGAGATTCCTTCGCCCGTGCAATGTCATTTGGAGCTAACGGCTGGAAAGTGGAAGATCAGTTCAACGCCGGCGAAACCTCAGCCAGTCTTGAAGGCGTGGCTCTACTGAATCTGGACGGAGCAGAAGGTGATGAGATCGTGCTGGTTGACACCGGCGTGCGAAAACTGCGAGTCCTTCGGAAGCAGGAGGGCGTTTATCGTCCGTGGAAAGAAGTTGAACTTGGAGGACTGCAGTTCACTTCAACGATCGTCGCGGATCTGAATGGCGACAAACTGGACGATCTGCTGCTGGTCGGAGCTCAGCATTTCTCTGTGCTGTATACAGGTCGATCTGATTCAGAGCTGAAGGAGATCGCCTCTTTCGAATCTGACAGAGATGACTCTTATCCGGCCGATGTGATCGCCGGAGATATCAACGGCGACGGTAAGGTTGACCTGAGCGTGATTGATACCAGCATTGACGGTCTGGAGATTCTGAACTTCGATGCGACAACAGGGATCCGCGAGGCGACGCATTTTCGAGTCTTCGAAGAGAAGCGTCTTGTCAGCTCGGATACGGATCGAGGAACCGAACCACGTGAAGGAATCGTCGCTGATGTAACTTCGGACGGTCGATTTGATCTGATTCTGCTTTGCCACGATCGACTGATCCTGTATCCGCAGGATTCCGGTGAGCCACCAATTCCAACGACGGCCACCGCAGAACAGAAATAATCCGCTTCAAGAATATTGATGTCGCTCGTAGTGCCGACTTCAGTCGGCCTGGTTGCTTAGATTTAAATGGGAATACGACGATGCAACTCGGTTTTGTCAGTGCCATTCTTCCTGATCTTTCGTTTCGCGAAGTCTTTGAGACGGCAAAACGTATCGGCTTTGACTGCGTGGAAGTCTGCTGCTGGCCGACGGGAAAAGCTGAGCGGCGCTACGCCGGAGTCACTCATATCGCTGTCGCCAATCTGACCAAACATCTGGTTCATGAGATTCGTCACTGCGTGGAAGAGACCGGCGTCCAAATCAGCGGGCTGGGCTACTATCCCAATCCGCTGAGTCCAAATCAGGCGGAAGCCGATACCGCGATCGCTCATCTTCACGTGATGATTGATGCGGCGTATCGCCTGGGCATCGAACGCGTCAACAGTTTCGTTGGCCGTGACTGGACGAAGTCAGTGGATGATAACTGGCCGAGATTTCTGAGCACCTGGAAGCCAATCATTCAATTGGCTGAAGACCGGGGCGTTCGCGTCGGAATCGAGAATTGTCCAATGTTGTTCACAGCCGATGAATGGCCGGGAGGAAAGAACCTCGCCACAACTCCAGAGATCTGGACGCGAATGTTCAGCGACATTCCGTCGGACAACTTTGGTTTGAATTATGACCCGTCACATATGGTCTGGCAGCACATGGACTACCTGCGTCCAATACGGGACTTTTCCGACAAGTTGTTTCATATCCACGCGAAGGATGTCAGACTTGATCAGGATCGACTGAATCAGGTCGGTATCATGGCTCATCCCAATAAGTATCACACGCCAAAGTTGCCCGGCATGGGCGATGTGAACTGGGGAAAATTCTTCTCAGTGCTCACGGAGACGAAGTACAAGGGCCCCGTTTGCGTTGAGGTTGAAGATCGCGCCTACGAGGGATCACTGAACGATCGAGCCGCATCGCTGACCCAAAGCCACACGTATCTCAGGAACTTTGTTCCCGTCCGAAGCTTGAGCCGGGCGTAGCAACCGGTTGGGAGAGGGGGCTTAACGAACCGACGCTTAACGAACCGAAAAAGAGGGATTGCGTATCGTAGGCCGGACCAAGCGCCAGCGAGTTCCGGCAACTAAGTGAGCCATAGACAGGCCGGAACTCGCTCCGCTCGGTCCGGCCTACATCTACCAGAACATTTGTGACCGTTCACTAAAAGCTTCGAACAGAATCAGCAGCACCCGGCTGAGGCTCGGAGATAAAGATCATTCGAGTAGGCTTTCCACAGTGCGGACAGGCGATTTCGAAGTGGCTGGTCACCTTCGTGACAGCACGAAGATCCGGATTCGCAAGACACAGATTTCCGAGCGAATCAAAACCCACAGCCCTGGTACCGACAGGCACAGTGGCTGCGACATCAAATTGCTCCGGACGATCAGCTTTACGCGAAATCTTCAGAACCTGCGAGCGACCACTGGCGGAATCGACAAGCGTCAACAAGCTGCCGTCGCTCAGCGAAGCCAGTCGAGTGGACCCGGCTTCTGCAAAACCGGAGTGCGATACAGCACCTTCTTCGTCGACTCGCACGATGTGACCTGAAGGCAACAGGGCTTCAAGCTGACCACCGGCGTTAAAAATCAAATCCTGCACGGACTGATTCAGTTGGGCGAGGTCGGCGATCTGACCTTCGGCATCAAGCGACACAAGTCGTCCCGATTGCTTGACCGAAAACACAAACCGACCTAACTCGTTACGAACAAAACCTGATGCAGGAAACGAAAAGGTCTCCAGAATTACGTGCTGCCCAGACTCCGTAATCTGATGCAACGACGACTCGCCGCCACTGGATGTCAGAACGTAGAGCGAACCGTCGCCATCGACCTGAATTCGTTGAATCCCCGACAAATGCTCGATCGCAAGACTGACAGATCCGTGCTCATCCAGTCGAAACACACATTCTGCTTTTCGATCAGCCACGAAGATTCGCGACTTCGCGGACACAACGAGGTCCACGGGTTCCACAACCTTCACCGGCAATCGCTCGATGACTGGCTTTGACTGAACACATACGGGAGCGTGATCATGGTTGGCGATGGCCCCTAATCGGGGTACCTCATCCGCAAACCCAGCCGATGCGACGACGAACGCAGCGCCAAAGGCGAAACGGCGAAGTGAAGCACTTAGAGAGAACTGTCGAGGCATATCGAAACGTACCCGGTACGGGAAACACCCGCTTCTTTAGTAGTCGACGAAGGGCAAAACCCGCCAGTCAACCACTCCACGATCCGTGTCAAATCCATCCTGCGTCGCAAGTATCAACGGTTTAATCCCCGGCGTCAATAAGCGGACCGCCAGATCTTTGCCGAAGATATCCATCCAAACACTTGAAACGCGGCCCAAAATCGACGGAGGATCGAATCTGAGCTCAGGAAACATCAGCCTGGGATGTAAACGCGTTTTGAGATCGCATCCTGTGTGCCAATTTGCGAAAAATCATTAGAATCCGAAGAATTCCTCATCCCGCTCGTTAAGCGTTCAGTCGGTTGTCGCACAATTGCACAGCCATTCGAAGGAGTGTCGCATTTTGAACGGTGTCACCGATTCCACCGGAAGCCCACTCAGCCGTGAATTGACGGCCATTTT
>JBIIIF010000252.1:0-10125 GCA_044235005.1 Planctomycetaceae bacterium
CCTGGTCATGGTTCGGTCACCTACGGTGTTGGTTGCGTTTCCACTGGTGTTATTGGCCGGTGCGTTGACTGGATTCCTCGTTTGGAATCGACCTCCCGCCAGCATCTTTATGGGAGACTGCGGCAGCAATTTAATTGGCTTCCTGTTGGCGACTCTGACCGTGACAGGGACGTTTTACGAGAGTACAGGCAGTCGACACGTCATGTTGGCGCCGGTCTGTGTGATGGCGGTCCCGCTATACGATTTTTGCAGTGTCGTTTTTATTCGGCTTAGTCAGAGACGGAGTCCGTTTCACGGGGACAAAAATCATTTCTCACATCGCCTGGTCGAACTGGGATTTCGGCCAGTCTATGCAGTGCTCACGATTCATCTGACGACCGCGATGACGGGCCTTGCGGGGTTGTTGCTGTATAAAGTTGAGGACTGGGCTGGTGCCGCTTTGGTGTGTTCTTTGATCACCTGCGTGCTGGCAGTGATCGCGATTCTGGAGACTGTTGGGCGGCGGTCTGTAAACGAAATTCAGGGGACTTTGGCAGAAGTCAGAACTCGGCAGTCTTCTGTCTCTGCTCACTCGGCGGAGTGAATGTTTGGGGAAGTCGTCATGCTGCGGATCGGGTGATCCGTTTCGCTCTCCGGGATTTCCTTGTGGATCTCTGCGGTTGTTCGTGTCACTCGGTCGGCAGATCGCTGTTTGTTTCGCTGCGATCAGTTTTCATTCCTGTTTGCTGTGATGTTTTTGTCTGATTCAGGCCACTCCCCTTAAGATTTGTTCATGCGATCACCTCTGACAATCTTTGCCCTCGCTCTGTTGACGTCTGCATTCTTATGGCCGGCGGAAGACGCGGTGAATGGAGGCGGTCTTCATCTGGTGATTCTGTGGCTGACTCTGGGAGGAATGATTGGGCTTCGATATTGGACGGCTGCACGAGGCGATCAGGGCGATAGCCTGCGACGGGCTGGATTCGGAATCGCGGATTTTGGAGTCCTTCTTATTGTCGCAGGACATGTTCTTTCCACGGCGTATGTGTTTCATGTTGAAGGAGATCGTCGGTCGGCGTTGAATCTGACGTTTGAGTGGATTGGATTATTGGCCGCATGGAGAATTTTTCGGCACCTGAGCCTCGATCGTCTTCAGGCGGTTCAAGTGTATCAGGTTGTAACGACCATTGTTGTTGGGCTTGCGGCGATGGGCATTTGGCAGCATCAGGTTTTCTACCCTGAGCAGGCGGAATGGTATCGGGGCGAACGTTCGGAGTTGGATCGGGCTTTGGCGGAACCGGGTGGAGCGGGATTCTTTCGAGTTTCTGAAATCGTGTCTCGTTTTCAGTCAAAGGGGATTCCGCTCGAAGGGACTGATCGAATCCTTTGGGAGAATCGACTCCTGTCAAGTTCTGAGCCATTCGCAACTTTTTCGCTGGCGAACACATTGGCCGGTGTGCTTGCGACAGCGTTAGTATTGCTGGTCGGACAAGCCGTTCAGGCGTGGACTCTCCCCGGCCCGCGGAAACTCAGGTCGTTGATTATTCCCCTGCTTCAGGTGAGTCTGATCCTGTACTGTCTGGTGCTGACCAAAAGCCGTTCCGCCTGGGCCGGTGCTTTTGTGGGGCTGATTCTTGTCGCGATTTGCAGTTGGCGAACCACTGTTGCGAGAAGGATTCTGCAATGGTCATTTTTCGGGGCAGTCTTCGTGGGTGCAATCATTGGGATTGCTGCCTTCTCCGGGGCGTTGGACAAAGAGGTCATCCTGGAGTCATCTCGCTCGTTGCAGTTCAGGATGTTCTACTGGACGGGAGCAATTGAGACTTTGAAAGAGTCCCCTCTGACGGGTGTGGGGCCGGGCAATTTTCGTCAGGTTTATTTGGCGCATAAGGCAGACGAATCGAGTGAAGAGATTCGTGATCCGCACAATTTTCTTCTTGAGTCCTGGTCGGCCGGAGGGGCCGTTGGTTTTTTGGGTCTGCTGTTGTTCATCTGGGGCAGTTATCGCAAATTGTTTTCTTCAGATGCGGTGCTGCTCTCGCAGGCTGAGGAAATTGTTGTTCCGAAACGCCTTCGATACACAGTTCCAAAGTCGATCGCGCTGGGGGCGTTTGTTCATCTGTCGTGGCAGTGGATTAATGGCGAGTCCGTTCATCTTGACCTGATGGAGAGGCTATTGCCGCTTTCGGGATTGATCTTTTGCGTGATGGGAAGCAAAGGAAAGATTCAGGGGCTGGACAGGAACGTGTTTCTGGCGGCCAGTGTCACCCTGATGGTGCATTTGCTTGCTGCTGGCGGTTTTGAAATGCCTGTCGTCATGTTATTGCTGTTGATTTCCTCTTCGCTGGGGCAGATGGACGAGGGGATTCCCATACAGCGCCATAAATCAAATCTCTTTCAGCGGAATTGGATGTTCCCGGGCGTTTTGCTGTCTGCATTCAGTGCCGTCATTGTGTTGCGGTTCGGGCTGATGGCTGTGTCCGGGGTCGAGCGACACATGCTGCTGGGCGACGACCTTTTTCATCGTCAGAGAAATCTTCGGGAGGCTTTGACGGCCTATCGTCAGGCTGCGGAGGCGGATTTGATTGCCGTGGGGCCGCGTCAACGAATTGCGGAACTATCCGCGTATGTCTTGAGAGAAGAATCGAGACACCTTGAAAGCGTCGCATCGTCCTTGAAGAATTCGCCTGACGGCGGGAATCTTATGGCTGTGCAGAAAGCAAAAGCGGAAAAATCCTTCGAGAAGGCATTGGAAGCCTGTAACTTGTTGATCTCTGTCGATGTGCGTAATAGTTTTTCTGTTGGTCTGAAGTCAGAATGCCTCGCCATAGGATCCCGAATAAGAAGCGACGAAATGTTGTTGAGTGAGGCGATTGAGTTGCAACAGCAGGTTGTCGCGATGTACCCATCTTCCGTTGAAGCGTGGATGCAGCTTGTCAGATTCTGTGATGAGGGCATGAAACGAGGTGACTCGAATGCGAAGGTCAAAGAGTTGCTTGTGATGGCGACAGGTCGGGTCAGGCAGCTCGATGACGTGAATCATCATTGGGGCCACCGGGACAGGTATTTAAGTGATGATGATCGGGCTTTAATTCAGGACGCGATGAAAACGCAGCCTGGGTCTTCAAAATAATCAGAAGTAATGCAACGGGCGGAGAGCGCTATGTTGAAATCAAATGCTGTCTTGAGAATCTATGTCATGGCCTTGGGCCTTTTTGTGGCCGGAATTTGCGGATGTGGTGAAGGACCGAGCGATGTGTCTGTCGCCGAGAAAATTAAGGCTGCAAAGGATTCCGCAGCACTTACTGCAAAAGGTGATCAGAACAAAGAAGAGAACTATCCTGTCCCTTCGGCAACCGGGCCATGGCCGAAAGCTGTCGTTATGGGGCCCGTCTTCATGTTCGGAACGATGCGAGTCGGTGACGACAAGTCGCACGACTTCGTGATTAAGAACGAAGGTGATGCCGACTTGATCCTGAAGACCGGGAAAACAACTTGTAAGTGTACACGATTTGGTTTCGGTGCCGTCGAAGAGACGGCAGAGAAAGAGGCTGTCGTGAAGCCTGGCGAATCGATTACGCTCACAATGAACTGGAATGGCGGGAAAGTTGCAGATCGCGGTTTTCGTCATGGAGGTGACCTCTTCACGAACGATCCCAAGAATACGACCCTGAAACTGGCAGTGGAGGGGGCCGTCGAAATGCCCTACGACGTACAGCCTGGCATCTGGGCTGTTGGGGATATCTATGAATCACAGCCGGCAAAGCTCAGGGCAACCATTGGTTCGAAACTTCTTTCGACGCTGGAAATCGAATCTCTGAAAAGTCCTTCGGGATTAGTGACATTGACTCCTGGGCCCTTTACGCCTGAAGACCTTGCTGCCGGGGATTTTGTTGGCGGGGTCTCTGTGAATGTGGAGGTTTCTCCAGGCATTCCAGCAGGTTTGTTTTCAGAGGAAGTGGAAATCAAACTGGTTCAGGAATCAGAGCCGATAAGAATTTTGGTGACGGCTCGTAAACAGGGGGTTATCCGGTTACAGCCGATGGCTGGCACGATGTACGACTCGGATAAAATGCAATTGCGGCTTGGTTCGTTTCCTGCCTCTGAAGGCCGTGAAGCAACCCTGTTGATGGTCGTTGATGAAAAAGACATGACCGAGCCACTTAGAATTACCGACGTCAAGGCAGACCCCTCCTTTGTGACGGCTTCAATTTCGCCGATTGGCCAGCCATCCGGCACCGTCCATCGTTACTTGTTGAAGATTGTGGTTCCTCCGGGCAGGCCCCACGTTCAGCGTACGGACTCTAAACCCGGTCAGGTTGCGATATCTACAAATCATTCTTCAGGCGAGAAGTTGAATTTCAGTCTGCTGATTTACTCGAATTAAGGTTGTGGCAGAGTTCTTTTGGGGTTCTCTGGAAAGTCAAAAAAAGCTATCGTTTGCGACATTTGACAGCCTGAATCAGGCTGTATGTCGGTCAGACAGGGCTGGCAGCACGTTACTACCGTGATCGGTACCAGGGCTGTTACGAAATGCGCAACTCGACGTTTATTGTTCTCAGTTTTCTGGGGCTGATCTTTCTTGCCGCGTCGTTGATTTGGATGCCGCTTCCGCAAGAGACTCCAAAAACTGATCCCGAAACGCAGGCCACGGTTCCCCCTCCCATAGTTTTGCCGAGTGAGAATCAGGGCGATCCTGAAAGGCGAATGCCCCCCATCGCTACTCAGAAAAGTGATGCAACTCCCGTATCGAATGACGTGGCTGAACCTGCTCAGCCTGTATCGCCACTGCTGTTTCCTCAATGGCCTAAGCCGTTGCTGTCGTTTGTCGTGACAGGCGAGCAGTTCGGGTATTTTGAACCCTGTGGCTGCACAGCCAATCAACTGGGAGGCATGGCTCGTCGCGCAGGTCTGTTTTCGAAAATGGAATCTCTCGGATGGACCGTTCGAGGTGTTGACGTTGGCGGTCTCTCAAGACGTTCAGGGCCTCAGGCTCAGATCAAGTTTGAAACGATGCTTGAATCGTTGCGTGAGCTCAAGTACGTCGCTCTTGGAATGGGTGTCGCAGAGCTGCGGTTGGATCCAGGTTATCTGTTGGCCCAACACCTGGAAACGGGGGATCCCAGATTGTGTTTTCTGGGGGCCAATCTGACGTTCCTTGGAACGAAAGAACTTGGGACACCGCTTCCGTACACGATTGCTGAAGTCGAAGGATGCAAAGTCGGCATTACCAGTGTCATGAGCGATACGATTCGGCGCGAGGTCATTCCTGATCGAACCCCCGAGGAGGCGGCTGTTGCTGACTTGCAGTGGGGCGATCCCGCGGAAGCGCTTGCGGAGGTTCTGAAAAAGTTTGATGAAGAGAAAGTGGACTTCAGGGTTCTGCTTTCGCAGTCCACGGACGAAGAGATTCGTGAACAAGCTGCCGCGTTTCCTCAGTTCGACATCATTGTGGCTGCCGACGGAAAAGATGGCGATCGAGAGCCAGAAATTATCGGTTCTGTTCGTCTGCTGCGTGTGGGTGAGAAAGGCAAGACTGCGGGAGTTGTCGGGTTGTATCCGAAGGGTGAAAAAGAATCGATTCGATATGAACTGGTGACGATCTCGGCTGCCCATTTTTCTGAGTCAGAAAAGATGACAGAGCTGATGAAAGTTTATCAGGGACGGTTGAAAGACAGTTCCATTGTTACCGCAGAGAACCCTGTTACTCATCCGTCCGGAGCCTCATTTGTCGGTGCTTCAAAATGTGGAGAGTGCCATACGAAAGCATTCGAAATCTGGAAAGACACGCCTCACGCTCATGCGTTTGAAAGTCTTGATCCGGTTCATCAGCGGCATGGATACGAGCGTCTGCATGGAATTGCTCGCGACTTTGATCCCGAGTGTTTGTCGTGTCATGTGACGGGCTGGGATCCCGAAGAATATGTCAGATTTCGGAGTGGGTTTGTGAATGAGGAGTTTGCCGAAGATGACTCCGGGAAACTTTTGCAGGCACTCATGGGGGGGAGTCAGTGTGAGAACTGCCATGGTCCTGGAAGTCGCCATGTCGAGCTGATTGAAGCTGGCAACACAGAAGCCGCTGCGAAGGAAGTTCGCGTAACACTTGAGCACGCGAAGAATGAAACCTGCGGGAAATGTCATGACGCCGACAACAGCCCCGACTTCAATTTTGAGAAGTACTGGGAAAAGGTTAAACACCCCGGACTGGACTAAGTCTCATGCAAAGTGTCCAGACACACAGAACCAGTTTATACAGGGTTGACGGCTCTGGCTTGCTTCGGCCGGAACGGGGGATCAATGAGCCCTGAGATTGTTCAGGATCTGGAACACTTGTGCGATGCGCGGCTTCCAGTTGAGTATATTCGACTCATTACGTCGTATCCGCCAGTCTTGGCGACCGCTTGCCGAGCGGACTCAGGGGATGATTCGGAAGGATTCGTTTCGGAGGTTGAGCTGTTCTCTTCGCCAACGGATATCCTCGAAGTTAACCGGGAAGTCCGAGCTGTTTCGATTCTCGATCCTGAAGGTCAGGAATTTCGTTGGCCAGATCAGCTTTTGGTCATTGGCGAAACGGGTGATGGAGACTATTACTGCGTAGATCTCGACGGAGAACATGCAGGTGTGCTGCAGTTTCGGCATCACGCCGTTGAGTTTGAGACACTCGCCGACTCACTGGAAGAGTTTGTCGACATGCTGACCGAGTCGTTTGTCACGGGTGACGCATCCGACGACGACTTTGATGATCCTGAATCTGAAGAAACTGAGTAGCCTCTTATGCAGTCTCCGAAAAACATAAAAGTTCACAAAGAACAACGAGTTCTGGAGTTGGTGTGGTCTGATACGGACGTCGCCCGTTTGCCTTTTCGCACCATCAGGCAAAACTGTCGCTGCGCGGTTTGTGTCGACGAACTGTCCGGGAAGCAACTTCTTGATCCGGAAACAGTTCCACTGGATCTTGGTCTCGATGATATCTCCCTCTGCGGCAACTACGCGTTACGAGTTCGCTGGTCGGACACGCATGATTCTGGTCTGTTTACGTGGAATCATCTGAGATCCATTGGAGATAAAGTGGCGTCCTTGTGAGCCAATCACAGTTCGGAGTACGTGCGGCATGATTGAAGTGGAAGCCAAGTATCTGGTTGCTGATGTTGGCGGATTCGAACAGGCTGCAATGCTCTGGGGAGGCGGACGTCCTCCTGTTGAGTGTCGGCAGTGTGATGAGTACTTCAATCATCCGTGTCGTGACTTTGATCACACAGATGAAGCTCTCCGAATTCGATCGTGTGATGGTCAAACAAAGGTCACCTACAAAGGACCTCGGCTTGATACTGTGACGAAAACTCGTGAAGAACTGGAACTGGGGATTCCTGACGCGGGATCTCAGCCTTCCGGCTCAGTTCTCCGGGCATTATTGCTGGCGCTCGGGTTTACTCCGGCAGGTTGTGTGAATAAAACTCGACGGTCTTTTGCAGGTGTCGTCGGTGATTTCCCCGTGACAGTTTCATTGGATGCCGTTGAGGGGCTGCCTCTCTATGCTGAGATCGAAATCACCTGTGAATCGTCAGAACGAGGAACCGCGACAGAGCTTGTACTGAGGCTGGCGGAGTCTTTTGGCCTCAGTCAGTCTGAACGAAGATCTTACCTTGAATTGCTTGGTTACTGACGATCTGTCGTCAGTCCTGCGTTGAAACTCAGGTGTTGCTGCTCTACTGTGCGGGTCTTGCGTGTATCGGCCTGACCATTCGAAACAGAGATTTGCGATGCGACGATTTGCCCCAACGTTGGTTCTCACTCTTGTGAGCTTATTCTCCGAGAACGTGTCAGCTGAAAACTGGCCGCGATTTCGGGGTGAGAACGGGACAGGGAGCAGCGCACAGGCTGGTATCCCGGTCAGTTGGGGTGCTGGTGACTATGCATGGACGATTGATCTGCCCGGCGTTGGGCATTCAGCCCCGGTGATTTGGGATAAGACTCTGTTTGTGACCTCCGCGACGGAAGGCGGTGGGACTCGATACCTGCATTGTCTGGATGCTGATTCGGGGCAACAGCGATGGCAGACTTCCGTGACACTTGGAGAGAGCAAAAAGCATCTTAAAAATAGCTGGGCTTCAAGCACTCCGGCGACAGATGGTCAGCGTGTCTACGTGATGTTTGCGGACAACTCAAAACTGACGATCTCAGCCTGGAACTTTGAGGGAAAGCAGGTCTGGACGAAAGATCTTGGCAGTTACGAAAGCGAACACAATCTGGGAGTTTCGCCGCTAGTCCAGGATGGTCTGTTGATTGTTTCAAATGATCAAGTTGGCCCAAGCTCTTTACTCGCGCTGAATCCTGAGACAGGGGAGACCGTTTGGAATGCTGAAAGAAATCCTGGCAAGACATCGTATTCGACCCCTGTCATAGCACCGGGGAAAGCTGGAAGCTTACAGATTCTGTGCATCAGCGAATCGAACGGCATTACGAGTACTGATTTGCGAACAGGAAAGTTGAACTGGCAGACTCCCAAGCTTCCGATGAGAACGGTTGCGTCCCCGATTGTGTCGGACGGTTTAGTCTTTGCGACGTGTGGCGAAGGGGGAAACGGAAAGTACTTTGCGGCCGCGAAGATCGATCCTGATGCCGACAATGCGACTCGAATTGTCTATGAGCGTAAAACGATGCTTCCCTATGTGCCGTGCCTTGTCGCAAAAGATGGACTGCTTTTCCTGTGGGGCGACAAGGGGATTATGGTTTGTCTGGAAATTGCCACTGGCAAGGAGGTCTGGTCAGAGCGAATCGATGGTCAATTCAGTGGTTCACCGGTCTGCATCGAAGATCGGTTGTATTGTGTCACGGAAGACGGCATCGTCGTTGTTCTTCATGCTGGGCCCGAATTTCGCGAACTGGGGCGAACGGCCCTGGGCGACGATTGTCACTCGACGCCAGCAGTGGCGAACGGTCATCTTTACCTGCGTACATTTCACAAGGTGTTCGCGGTCAAGGCAAAACCGTAATTGAATTCCGGGTATTCGTGGCTCAGGCCGCGGCATATCCGGGAGCTTGTTTGGGCTGGCGAGCTTCTTCTCAATGATCATCCCTAACGAATTACAAAAAGACAATGACCGGATCCTTGCCCGGGTTCAGTTTGCGATTGACGGAATTCTCGGTTAGAGCCAACACGGTGACGCGTCGAAGAGACGCGGCTTGGTCGTTTGATTCGAGGAGACAGCAGGAGAATATGCAATGACTGGTGCCTGGCCAGGAGGCCCCTGCCCTCATTGTGGCGACGATATGCCTCCGCGAGTTGTTCACTGCCGAAATTGTCGGGCGTTATTAAATGACGAACTGACAGAAGACAGCGTTGAGATTCCGATGTTCAATCCTCTTCCGGAGATCGATGTGATCGCGGCCGCGTCGCCGAAAGGCCATTACGTACTTTGTCCCGGATGTCAGGAAGAACTTCGAATCCATCGGAAGTACAAAGGAATGAAGGTGCAGTGCAAGCACTGCAACCATCTTTTCAGCTACAGCGCATCAGTGGAAACCAAAGCGTTCTACACCCCGTGCCCCCATTGCACGCAGGAACTTCGAGCAGCCCCGAAATACATGGGGCACAAGGTTGCCTGCAAACACTGCAACGGGCATATTCAGTTGATGCACGAGTAAACTCGAGGCTGTTACATCAAACCGCGTCGCTGCAATTCAGCGACAACCTGCTGCACAATGGCTGATACATCTGCTGGGTTCGGAGCGGATACCGCGTCACCGATCGGACAGCCGCCAACCGGCTGATCAGTGAACCCATGATTGGAAAGCATGCACTGGAGTTCTCTGCTGAGAGTACTCAGGTCCGTCCTTTGCTTATCTGACAGCGGCTGTCGACCGTGGCCCATCTTGAAGCCGCGGAGACCAACGGCTGCTCGGAAACCTTCCGGGAATTCCGCCGAGTAGATCATTGTGTCAAACAGCTTCACAAGGTCGTACTGAACTCTGCGAGCCGCATCAATCTGGTAGGTGGTTGTCAGATCGTAGAGCCGACGAGTCAACTCGGGAACTACGCCCGAGCTTGCGTTTGTACCGCCGTCACAGCCTGCCAACAGCATTGGCATCAACGCCGCATCCCATCCGGTCAGGAACGCAAAGTCCGGACGGTTCGGCTTGACCGCC
>JBIIIF010000461.1:0-2831 GCA_044235005.1 Planctomycetaceae bacterium
CCAGAACGGCCAAAGCCGCGCCGATCGTAGGTGATTGTCTGATAGCCGACTTCGACCAACGCCACTGCAATGTCATCGCAGCTGTCGGCTGACAGGGGCCTATCCGTAAATCAGGACGACGGGGCGTCCCTTGCCCCATATTTTTGCATACAGTGAAACATTGTCGCGTGTCGTGATGTAGGGCATTGATGACTCTCTGAAGTATCGGCAACAGACTCGATGAAAGGGCTCGCCCGCAACAAAACGAAGCGTGAGGGAGGACTTCTGAAGAAATCACTCACTCACGCATTCGAGCTTCGATTGGCAAGGCGCATCGATGCACTTCACCTACCACGGTTTCAGTTTCCAGCCAAGGATGAAGCCGATCCCAATACAAATGAGTGCGGCCTTTTCCGGCTGTTGCTGGACGTAGTCACGCGTGTAGCACTGGAGGTCGCAAAGCACGCTGCGTTCCGTTTCACATCGAGGCTGCGCAGCGGAACCTCTGGTCTGAATCTCCGGACTTTGCCCAACACGATTTGATGTATTGGATGCCATGGTCATATTCTTTCTTTGTGGATCTGATTGAAATCGCGGTTGGCGATTACTCGGACATCATTCTTCCCGGTGCAGAACTTCCCGCACCCATTTAAGGTTATGAGCCAGCTCTTCCTGTGAGCCCTTCATGCTGATCGCGGCCTGACCGACGCGAATGACGGCAAACCAGAGCACACAGGCGCCGCCGATTGTGAACGTCATACCCAGAGTCAGCAGGCAAGCCTCATGACTCCATTGCGTCATGCGCTGGAGCATTTCGGCAATGCCGAACAGCAAAACCGGGAAGGCCCCGAGGATTGCCATGGCTGCGAGCAGCGAGACTGTGATAGCTACTCGCGCCTTAGCCCAGAACTGTTTTACATCCAATGCCAATAGCTGCAGTTGCAGATCCAGCAATCTGGCGATATCTCGAACCAGCGAGGCAACGTTCGTCCCGAGCGGGCGAATTTCCGGCGCTGTTACTTTCTTGTCTTCAACATCCATCCGAGTGCGGCTCCCAAAAAGACGGCGCCAAAGAATGCGACCTGGGGGTGTTGTCGAATCCACTGGTCCATTCCTGCGTTTAAGTCCACACCCGCAGATGAATTCTCCTGCGTATTCGTGCTTGTTGTCGGAAGCATGAACCGTGGTTGTGTGCGTTCCTGAATCACGTCAATGACTCCCAAAGGTTTTGGGAGGGCTTGCCTGGTTCGCTTTGGAAGGACCTGTGAAATAGCCCTCGACAGCTTTTCGGAGCAGGAATGACGCTCCACTGAAAGCGACCCCCGTCAACATGCGAAACGCAACTGAGCCGTTCGATGACTTTTCAGGGACTGCCGTTTCTGCCGTCGGCTTGCGTTGCGACAAGATTTCATCAATGGATTGCTGACTGAGTGTCACAGCTCTCGCGACTTTCCGGCCCGGCACAAACGCAAAGCCGACGAGCAACCCCGCAGCGATCAGCGCTTTGGGGAATTGCCCGAGTTGCTCTCTCCAGTCCAGCAACTGGTTTGTATTCGCGACGATACGCCGGGCATCTTTGTGCATGTGGCGACGAAGCGAAGCCATCTTAGACCTGATCCTTGCGGACTCGTCCTGAAGTGCAACTGACATATTGGAACGCCTCGAGACGGCAGGGACTTGTGGGGCGGACCGATTGTGTCCGGCCCATATCAAGAGCTTCGATGCTGCATTCAACTGGAATTCAGTAGAACAAGAGTCGCGGCATTGGTGCTTTGGCCAAATCTGATTTGGGAGTTCATCGTAGTGGGCGAGGCTACGAGTCCCTGTGGAAAAATCAGGGGCGGAGGACTTGTTGCCTGGTCCACTCCCCCGTTTTTTGATCTTGACGGTTCATCAGGAGCGATCGAACCGAAGCAGCAGGCCCAGAACTGCGCCTGCGACGATGCCTGCTCCGAAAGCCACTCCGACGGACATGCCAGGACGCGTTCGGATAACTTCCTGAGCTTCCTCCAGACCCGATTCGACCTGCTTATTCATGCGGCCGTATTGGTCCTTGACAACTTCGGTTGCTCGGTTGGCGTAATCGCGAACTGTTTCCGCGGCGTTGGCGACCATCGATTCGCCCTGCTTATGTGCGTTGTCGAGGAATTGTTCGACTTCTCGGCGAGCAGTCCCGGTCTTTTGTTCGATCAGACCAATCAACTGGTCCGCGTTTCCCTGCACTCGCATAAGGTCGTTGTCGGTGATTTCACCCCACCGCTCGCGAACTTGACCCTTCAACTGATCCCACTTCCCTTTTAGCTCTGCTGTCGTCGGCATGACGGTCTCCTCAAATACTCAAAATTCGTTTGGTCGCTTTTGAATGACGTCGAGCCCTGGGCTCATAGCATTCAACTCAGGAAATGCCGGGGTGTCTTCGTCCCGAACATCACAAGGCTCATCATTGACCTCAGAGTGTTGAATAGCGAATGCCATGCCAACGGTGCGTTCGAGGCCTCGTAAAGCGATTGTGCTGCATTCTCGATTCAAGTTTGAAGTGTTGGAGATTTCTTCCGATCGCAAGGACGCCATGCTGAGCGACAGGCGACCAGGCACACGCAGGGATTGTTCGCAGTCGGGCCGACCAATGATCCGGAAGGACGTCGGGCGTCGGCCAGTGTTCGGAACGCATTGAGACAATCTATTGCTGAGAAACCACTGAATAAGTCGTTTCAAGGGCAAGCCGAACGCGTCATCGCTCGATTTCGCGCCCACCTCGACGTTTAGTAACAACGCTTAATCCGCGACTCTCTGGCACCACAACTGCTATCACCATCCTGGAGCACCCCAGTGCTCAATCATTTCTGAACCCA
>JBIIIF010000462.1:0-2830 GCA_044235005.1 Planctomycetaceae bacterium
TGACCGCTGTAATGCGGTCAACTCAGCCAAAAAACACAGCAAAACCGACTGATCGTCGAAGAGCCAATTGATTTCTGCAAGCGATCTCCATTATCGTTCCGCGAGTAAATGCCCGTTTTGTGCAGGTATGACTTGGAAAGACGGGGGCGAACGATCATCCCGGGCCTCCGGGGTTTCTCGCCGCTGGCAGTTTATGGCGTGTGCAGTTATTTCCCGTCGCGTCGATAAAAATTGACTGTTAAGCTTGTTCCCATTCAGCGGGGATACTGCCTCCAAGAGTTAGCGTTTCGCAATTTTTTTGAGTGAGATTGATTACATGAGCACTGTGTCTGCGCTTCCTTACAAGGTGGCCAATATTGAACTTGCTGAACTTGGCCGTAAGGAAATCGAGATTGCTGAGATCGAGATGCCCGGCCTGATGGCTCTGCGTGAAAAGTACGCAGTATCACAACCGCTGAAAGGCGCTCGGATCGCTGGCTGTCTGCATATGACGATCCAGACCGCAGTATTGATTGAAACGTTGAGGGCGCTGGGTGCTGAAGTTCAGTGGTCAAGCTGCAACATCTTTTCCACTCAGGACCACGCTGCTGCCGCAATCGCGGCTGCAGGATTTCCCGTTTATGCGTGGAAAGGCATGACAAATGAAGAATTCGACTGGTGCATCGAGCAGACGATTTACTTCCCGGACGGTCAGCCGTTGAACATGATCCTGGACGATGGTGGCGACCTGACGACCATGGTTCACGAGAAGTACCCTGAACTGCTCAAGGGCATCAAGGGCTTGTCAGAAGAAACAACCACCGGTGTTCACCGCCTCCACCAGATGCTGGCCGCGGGCAAACTGGCGGTGCCTGCGATCAACGTGAACGACTCGGTCACAAAGAGCAAGTTCGACAATCTCTATGGTTGCCGCGAATCTTTGGCTGACGGTATCAAGCGTGCTACTGACGTCATGGTGGCCGGTAAGGTTGTTGTGATCTGCGGCTACGGCGACGTCGGCAAGGGCTGTGCCGATGCAATGGACGGCCTGGGTGCTCGCGTGATTGTGACTGAAATCGATCCGATCTGTGCCCTGCAGGCTCTGATGGAAGGTTATCAGGTTACGACCATGGATGAAGCCGCTGCTCAGGGCGACATCTTCGTCACGACGACCGGTAACATCGACGTGATCCGTGGTGAGCACATGGACAAGATGAAGCATCAGGCGATCGTATGCAACATCGGTCACTTCGACTCCGAAATCCAGATTGCTTATCTGAACAACAGCAAGACGATCCGCAGAATTCGCATCAAAGGCCCAGCGGACGAAGGCGGTCCAGTTGACAAGTATGTGTACCCAAATGGCAAGGCGATCATCGTTCTGGCTGAGGGTCGGCTTGTGAATCTGGGTTGTGCGACAGGGCATCCGTCATTCGTGATGAGCAATAGCTTCACGAATCAGGTGATGGCTCAGTTGGCTCTGTGGACAGAAACGGAAAAGTTCTCAATTGGCGTGCACATGCTGCCAAAAGAACTGGACGAAGAAGTAGCACGACTGCACCTTGGCAAATTGGGTGCTAAGCTGGAAACTCTGACACCGGCTCAGGCTGAGTACATCGGAGTTCCTGCCAGCGGCCCATACAAGCCAACTCACTATCGCTACTAAACCTCACTCGAACTTTGTTCGGTTGAATCATCAGAAGCCCCGGTCAATACCGAGGGCTTCTTTTGTTTTCTGTCACAATGGTTTACGAATGCTGTCTCTCCGGGATCGAGGCGTTGAGCATGCAAAACTGAGAAACTGGCATGCTGTCGTGAATGTGTCCGCGCAATTGTGCATGCTAATGTGTAGAATTGCGAAGCTCGTGACCTGAGGAACCAAAATGCTCTCAAAAACTGCGGAATACGCTTTGCGAACCATTGCCTGCCTGGGGTTTGACCCCGGACGCTCCGAATCAGCCGAAACGCTGTGTGAGCGTACCTTGGTTCCACGGCGATACCTGCACAAAGTGCTGCAGGATCTTGTGAGAGCCAATCTGGTCCGTTCACGATCCGGACCGGGCGGTGGTTATTCGCTCAGCCTTGATCCTGACGCGATCACGATTCTGGATGTGGTGAATGCTGTGTCGCCGCTGGAGCGCATCCGACATTGTCCTTTAGGTCTTCCCGGGCACACTCAATTGTGTCCTTTGCATAAGGAGCTGGACCAGGCGTACGCCGCGACAGAGCAGGCGTTTGCTCGCGTGACGATTCGTGAAGTTCTGCGATCCGACAGCAAGATGGTGCCGCTCTGCAACACATAATCGTTTGATAGTCACTGAATTGGGGAGTCTGCTCATGAAGAAGATGAATGCTCACAACGCATGGCTCCTGTTGAGCTGCACAGGACTGCTCTGGATGATGGGAATTCTTTCCGCTGCTGGTTTCGATGAACCCAAAGGGCTCGATCAACCGGTTGAAACTGCGGCCAGGTCCGAGCCTGCCGAAGCGTCCGCATCGACGAAGACGACTGAACCAGACAAATCGGAAACTGCTCCCGCACCGACAGAAGAGAAAGTGCCCCGTGTTCCTGTCAGTGTTGCTCGTGATCGAGCCAGGCTGATGCACAGTATTTATTCGACGACACTGGGGGTTATGCACGATCGCTATTTTCATGTCGATCGATCCATCGTGCCGGCTCGCGCAATGGAAGATGTGTTCGCGGAGATTGAACAGGAGACTGGCTCAAAGGCCAACTGGATTTCCGTGAATCTGAAGGCCATGAGCATTAACCATGAACCGTCGACGGAGTTCGAGAAGCGAGCAGCGAAAGAAATCGCAACGGGTGAGCCCGAAGTGGAGACAACAGAGG
>JBIIIF010000049.1:0-33719 GCA_044235005.1 Planctomycetaceae bacterium
TTTCGGGCGGGATTCCGGAATCGTCCCTCGGCGCCACTGCGGAGAGCCCTGTCTAATCAGGAAAACCGGAATGATGTTTTTCGCCACCAAATCGAGGTTTGAAGCTGGCCTTCCTGGGGGTTAACATGCTGTTGCCCGATGCCCGTGGCCGTCATTCTAAAGCCGATTCGAAGTTGCTCCATAAGTCCCGCTTGAAAGGCTGCTGGCGTATGTTTACGCTCAGCAACAGAGCCTGTCACGAAGAAATCTGTTCATCGGTTGGAGAATTCCGTGGTCATTTCTGCCACTCGGTCGCCACTGCGGCGGTTGTGTCTCAACGCCTTTCTGCCAGCGATTCTCCTGTTCACCGTCGGATGCGGGGGTGGAGATGAGGCCGCCAGCGACTCGACTTCACCAGCAGACCCTGCTGCTGGAGCGTCGGCTGATATGCCGGCGGGCGACCCCGCAGCGATGGGAGGACCAGGCACTACGGGGACTGCGGGAATGGTGCCCGGCATGATGCCCGGCATGGTGCCAGCCGGCGGAGCGGAAGGAAGTGCCAATGCTGGCGCGCAGGGTCAAGCGGCAGGAATGGTCCCTGGGGCCGCATCTACCGGCGCCGAATATCCTGGGGCTGCTTACCCCGGAGCGGAAGGGACCGCTCAACCCCAGATTCCTTCGCGCCCGGCAGACGTTGCAACATGGACTGATGAGCAGCTTGTTGATGCCGTTCATGAACGAGATCCAAAACTGCTGGATGCCATTGATAGTCGAGTAAAGTCATTGCCGGGTGATCCAAAGGTGGCGGAAATGCTGACCAGTCTGCTGACGGCTCTGGCAAATCCGCGCGTTCCAGCTTCTCCTAATCAACAAGGTGGAGCGGCCGGTTATCCGGGCGCCCCAGCAGCTTATCCCGGAGCCGCCTACCCAGGCAGCAACGGTGCCGCCGGTGCGGCGACGCCAGGAATGGTGCCGGGAGCAATGCCAGCATCGGGCACTCCAGCTTTGCAGGGAACGCCGCCAGCTCAAGGGGCAATTCGACGAAAGAAGCAGGGGGACCTTGCCGTTGACTCAATCTCCCTGATGTTTCTCGAATCGGCCACGGCTTATCAGGGGGCTGCTGTTGGAGCCATGGCCACGAAGAATATTCCGGGGGCCGTCGGCGTATCGGCGGAGACTCCATCCAATGCGGGGGCGGTCGGTGCTCAGAATGGTTCCAACGCAGCGATGCCCGGTGCTATGCCCGCTGGTGCAGCGGCCGGTTATGTCGGCGGAGCAGGTGCAGAGTATCCGGGGGCCGCGTATCCAGGCGCGCAGCCGGGAATGGCAGGCGCTGGTAGTACTGCGACCGGCGGATTGGCAGAGTCGCAACTGATTGAGCGAATCGTCGACGGACTTATTCGCAACGGTTCACCCGGAGCATGGCAGACAATTTATGGAATCGCGGCTCAGACGGTAAAGACGCCGCTTCCGCCGGGATCCGGTGCGGAAATTGTGGCTCATGGCCTTTACCGAAACATTGACATCAATCCCACGATGATTGAACCGATTCTGCTCTCTCTGATTGACGGCTCAGCACAATTGCCGCCAGAAAGTCGATCTGCGGCACTTCGTGTCACCGCTCAGATTTCTGGACTTGCTGCAGACAAGCTCACGGGATTCCAGCCTTCGTCGATTCTGGCTGCAGGAGGCGGACAATCAGGAATGCCGGGGATGCCTGGAGCCGGAATGCCCGGGCAGGCCGCGTCTTCTTACCCCGGCGCTGAGGGGCAGGCTGCGGGAACTGGAACTGCGGCCTATCCTGGTGCAGCTTATCCCGGAGCGGCAGGAGCCGAGAGTTACGCCGGAATGCCGGGCGGTGCGATGCCAGGAACTGGCATGCCCGGGGCCGCTCCTGGTGGAGTTAATGTTGTAGGCAAACCCCTGATTTCTGACGCTGCTCTCATGCGTTCTGCCAGTTTTCTTTGGGGCCCAAAGTTTGTGGATGCACTCGTCAAGCAACTGGATGCATCCCCTGACATTGGAATCGCTCCTGGGTTTGTTGGTGGAGGAGATTTCGTCCGGATAGCGGCCTCAGTTCCCAATGACCGAGTGCGCAAATCGCTGGCCAATCTCTTTGAGAAGGGCGAGCTAACGAGCGTTGGCCAGTTGGGAATGATGGGATTCTTTTCCACATCCGTTCACGATCCGGGCATGTTAATTTCACTCAAATCTCGTCCAAGGCCCAAACCGACTCGGGCCGAAGCTGCTCAGGGCATGCCGCTGGATGCATGGGCCACCGCCAGTCTGGATGTGGTATTGTCTCTTCGTGATCGTATGCGAGTTCTCTCGAAAACACCGGGAAAGCTCACTCCAGTGACAGAAAACCAGCCAATTCGACTCCACAAAAATGCCGTCGCGGAATTCTACGGCGTATTGACGTTACCAGGAGCGGCCGGGGCTGCTTTGAACGAATCAGCGCCCTCGGCAACCAGGATCTATTACGCCAGGACTTCGTTTACGCCCGAGAAACCGAAAGATCAGCAGGATCTGGCTGACCATTATGAATCTCGAGCAACAGGGATTAAACGAGTCAGCGAGCCAAAGGGAGTGCTGTTATGGATTGATGGCTTCAAGGCCACTCAGACCGGCGCAAAACGAACCGCAGACGTCATTGTCACATCATCGACCGGTGGCGGTGCTGCCGCAGCGGCTGGGTATGGTGAATCGGGTGCCCCAGGAGTTCCATCGGGATATGGCGCCGCGGCTGGCGGTGGTGCCGGTGGAGCATTCACAATTGAAATCATCGTTGTGGAAACCAGCGATTCGAAGGCTCCGGCAGAAGCGGCGGCAAAGTCCGACTCCTCTGCAAACAAGTGAGACACTTCTCGTGAGCATTCACGGCTCAGCGTTCGGACAGTGAGCAGGCCGGAGTGCCTGTTCACTCGCTCGAGTTGCCTGTCAGATGGTATTCATCGAGAAGACTCAGTGTGACTGCAGGGATTAAAGGGCCAGACGCAGTAGTCTCGCACGGGCTGATGGTGTTGGCGGGTGGTTTGCATCGTTCAACGTCCGAATCCACACTAAGCCACAGATCGGAGAGCGTATGGCTATTAAGCTGGCAACAAGACACAGCCCCGCGCTGATTGCAAATAAAATCAGAGGGATCCGCCCTTCACGAGACCAGTTGATCCCGACGCACAAATGAACCATCATGGCATAGATCAGCCAAATCAGCACAT
Organism: Planctomycetaceae bacterium; assembly: GCA_044235005.1. Taxonomy (GTDB): domain Bacteria; phylum Planctomycetota; class Planctomycetia; order Planctomycetales; family Planctomycetaceae; genus SXXK01. Next base: position 3,201 of record JBIIIF010000049.1, read on the forward strand.
AGGCCGCCTGCACCACCACAAGGGTTCCCTGAGCAGGCCTGCGTGTGGAGATTTTCCAGCCCCAGCCACGGTCAGTGCTCCGGTCAACAATAGACTGACGACTCCTGATCCAATCAGGCCCAATACTGGAGGCGAGAACGAATGAATCGCCATGAAGATTGCCGTCATGCCGATCTCGATCGCCGCCACCGTGGCCACCCATTTCCAGATCACGATGTTCGAGTAGGGTGTCGTATCCCCAGAGTCTGCATGTAGAGCAGCAGGCGGCCCATACGGATTGAAGCCTTGCAGATCCTCCGGATTCTGGTGCATTAAGAGCCTCAGATACAGATCGCACCGCGCATGAAAAAGCCCGCAGAAAAATTCTGCGGGCGTCTGTTTTCAATTCTATTTGAGATTTCAAATTTTGAAATCTCAAATTGTTCGGAACGAATTAGTGCCCGGCAACCGCGGCGATTCCTTCAAGGAAGCCCTGGAGCTGACGGCTTCGTACCGGATGCTGAAGCTTGCGAACGGCCTTCGCTTCAATCTGGCGAACTCGCTCACGAGTTACCTTGAAGATACGACCGACCTCCTCCAGCGTGTACGTATAGCCGTCGCCCAAACCGTATCGCAGCTTGATGATTTCGCGTTCACGGTAGGTCAGAGTTTTCAGGACAACATCAATCTTGTCCTTCAGCATTTCGGAAGCCGCATTGCTGACCGGACTGTCGTTGCCACGATCTTCCAGGAAGTCACCAAATGCACTGTCGTCGCTTTCGCCGATCGGCTTATCCAGACTGATTGGCTGGCGAGAAATTCTCATGACTCGACGAGCTTCATCAATCGGAATATTGGCCACTTCGGCCATCTCTTCAACTGATGGCTCGCGGCCAATTTCCTGCAGCAGAACTCGAGCGGCTGCTCGCAGTTTGGTCATCGTTTCGATCATGTGAACAGGCACACGAATCGTACGAGCCTGGTCGGCAATCGCCCGAGTAATCGCCTGACGAATCCACCATGTGGCGTAAGTCGAGAACTTGTAACCGCGGCGATACTCGTACTTATCGACAGCTCGCATCAGGCCGGTGTTGCCTTCCTGAATCAGGTCGAGGAACGTCATGCCACGATTGCGGTACTTCTTGGCGATTGAGACCACCAGACGCAGATTGCCCCCCGAGAGATCTCGCATGGCCTTGTCGTATTCTGCATGTCGCTGGAGAATGGCCTGCATCTGCGCAGCCATTGACTCCGGAGTTTCGCGAGTCAGCAGGATCAGATCGTCCAGTTCCTTCTGCAGGTGTCGGCGTTCATCAACGGCGGAGGTCAGATTTCGCAGGCTGGAGATCTGCTCGTGCAGTTCCATCATGCGATTGGAAATCTGTTCCAGACGCTTCATGCACGGCTGCAGACGCTGAGTTCGCAAGCTCAGTTCTTCCAGCAAAGTGACGCAACGACGACGGCGTTCAGCCATGCGATGCTGAATTTCAGTGCATTTAGATGCGGGCAGGTCGGTTGCCAGTTTCGCATAGTCTTCCAGATCACGTGTGCGAATGTTCTCAATCGTTGCCAGGTTGAAAGGCATACGGCCGAGGATCTGTTCCTTCTCCAGGCTTTCCGTCATGGAAACTTTGATCGTACGGTCGAACGGAAGTTCTCCGCGATGTACTTTGACCAAAGTTTCATGGCAGAAATTCAGAGCAAACTCGTTGCTCAGCAAGGCACGACGGAAGCGTCGACGAGTGACTTCGATTTGCTTGGCGAGAAAGATTTCTTCATCGCGCTTCAGCAGTGGAATCTCGCCCATCTGGCTCAGGTACATCCGAATTGGATCTTCGGTGCCACGGGAGTCATCATCGAGACGGATGTCGGGCTTACGCTTTTTGCGAGTGGCCAGCGGTTCGGAAGCAACTTCCTTCACCGGGTCGACCACCAGCGGCATGTTGAGTTCTTCGAGATAAATAATCAGGTGATCCAGGAAGAGCGGATCGGTCGCTTCATCAGGCAGATAGGAATTGACCTGAGAGAAGAAAAGATGGCCCTGCTTGATTCCGGTTTGGATCAGGCTTCGCAGGCTTTCATCGAGGCATTGCATAGGAGTGTCTCCGAGGAGTACTTTTTCGACTGATTGATTCGTAGTGTGAGACTTAGCGTCAATTCATTTTCAATTTGAAATTTCAAATCTGAAATCTCAAATGACAGGGATCCGATTCTCTAACGGCAGGTCGCTGCTATTTCATTTCCGTAGGATTTCCCATCTGACTTTGACGAAATTTGTGAAGGCGTCGAAGTGCGTCTATTGTCCCGTCGTCGAGTGTGCTCCTGGACTGTGCCGGTTGAGCCAATAATTGTTTCGACACGAGGTTCAGTCGTTTTTCTCGCCGTTCCAGAATGGGGCGGAGGACCCGTTCCAGATGCGATGGGGCCGAAGCACCACCGGCTTGTTCATGAGCGTTCGGCTGATCGTTCATGAGTCTGAAGATTCCTTTCTCCTCGGCCGAATCCACCAGTGCGTTGATCAGGCTCAGAAGATCTGAATCTGATTCAGCCGCAATGATCATTCGACCCAACTCCGGAAGGTCTCCGTCTTCCTTCCAGACATCAATGCACAGATCCAGCAGCCGCTGGTGTCGTGCATTCTCGAAATCATCCGCCCCGATCTGGTGCCGGATGACATCGATTGTTTCAGGACAAGTTAAGATGATCTCCAATACCTCCCGTTCTGCACGTTCGAGGGCATTTTCGACTCGAGTTTTCAATTCGACGGGTTGCCTTTCGGCATCACGTCGCGTGAACCCCTTTTTCTGTGTCTGACCCCGCAATTCTTTCAATTGCTGGCGAGCCATCCGCTCATCGACCTGGACACGCCCGCAGACATTTCGAAGAATCATATCTTCGCGAATACTGCCAGCCAGCCCTTCTGAGGCTGCCAGGAATTCCATCATCTGATTCAAAACCTGCTGACGACCAGCGATCGTGTTGATGCTGATTCGCTGCAGAATTGAGTGCAATTTGTATTCCCACGCCTCACTGGCCGATGCCGTAAGGGCATAGAATTCTTCCGACGTGTGATCTTCCAGATAATCCGCCGGATCTTTACCCGATGGGACGCTCAGGATTCTCAGGTCCAAATCCTCGGCCAAAAACCGTGAAATGGATCGTTCTGCGGCATCCTGGCCTGCTTTGTCCGAGTCATAAACCAGGACAACTTTTTCTGCGAATCGCCGCAGAAATCGCACATGATCTTCGGTCATTGCTGTCCCGAGTGTCGCGACAGCGTTCGTGACCCCCGCCTGATGACAGGCGATGCAGTCCATGTATCCTTCAACAATTATGGCCGTCTTGCTGCGTCGAATTGTTTCTCGAGCCCGATCGAACGCATAAAGTGTTCGACGCTTATGAAAGATTGCACTTTCCAGACTATTCCAATATTTCGCATCACTTTCGATGTTGCCTCCCGGCAACACTCGTCCTCCGAATGCAACCGGTCGGCCTCGCTCATCAATGATGGGAAAGACCAGACGACCCACTAAATTGTCAAAGTATCCAGGACCATTGTTTCGCTCCTGAATCAAACCGGCCGCAACCAGCTGGGCTGGTGTAAAGCGTGCTCGAGCCTGATCAAGAAACCAATTCCAGTCTTCCGGGTGATACCCCAGTCGGAAGTTCCGTACAGTATCTTCCGACAGTTTTCTCTTTTTGACGTACTCCCGAGCGTTCTCTGCCTTCGCGCTGGTTCGCAGCGTTGAATGCATGAGATTGACAGCCCACTCGACGACCGCGAGCGAATCGGTCTTTTTCAGCTGATTGTCTGAAGTTGCTTCGTCACGTTTCTTTTTTGGAATCTCCAGCCGTGCTCGGCGAGCTAAAGACTCCATCGCTTCCGGGAAAGGAAGCTTCTCTATCTCCATGACCCAGCGGAAACAGTCGCCGCCCTGATCACAGACCCAGCACCGATAAGTTTGCCGATCCGGATAAACGTGAAACGAAGGATTCTTGTCGTCATGAAACGGACACAACCCAATAAAATCACGTCCACCATGAATTGGCTTCAGTGAAACTGTTTCAGACACCAGATCCACAAGATTGGTGCTGGACCGAACCAGTTCTTTGAAGTCATCTCCAAAACCAACCACAGTGAACTCCGACGTCGATCATCGACTTTGAACTCAAAACCACTGATCCGTCAGACAGCCGGAACCACTTCGTTCTTATCCCTGCAGTTCATTGCTCAGCGCAGCGAAGAACGCGGCGATGATTCACGGGCTGCGGGGAACTATTCAAAACAGTGGGAGCTTCAATCTTGCTCAACCACTGAGACTTCCAATGATCAACAAAGGACTTTTGATTAGTGACGCCTGGAGCATGCATCCTGAACTCCCCTGTCTGGCGTCGGGCAATTCTAGCCGCGATCCGTTGGCGGTCAAGGACTTCGGTCGAACTCGCCGGGTGAAACACGACCCCTCCAACTCCCGCAGAGAACAACGGGGAAGGTCTTCTTTCGAGGCTTCTTCCGCGTGCCGAGCAGACTTTCTCAGACCCGCATGCCAGGCGATTACGGCAGAGTTTTCCTGAGAGATCCGCGGTTCAGTGAGATCTCCCAAACTATGGAATTTCCCGGAGAAGCCGTTTGACGCCTGAGAATGCAGCCTTTTGACGATTCGGTGACTGCGGAAAACTGGTGTGCTGTTCTGCATCCAGATGAGCAGGATCGCTCACAAAATTGGGAAGTTTCCGCAAGTCAGGGCGACCATTTGCCTCTGAGCAGATCTGGCAAGATTGGGGTCCGATCGCCGCCCTGGCAAACTGCAACGCCAAGGTATTCAACTGATGGCTGAGCCGCCTGAAACTGCGTTGGCCCCGCAGAAAATACTGCGAAGCACTTGATGTTCTGGAAACGTTGGTGACCATTCGGTGCAGATGAAGCATCAAGGTTTACGAGTAGGAAATATAATGTTGGTTCGAATTTCCTTGCTGACGTAATCGTGGTGGCATTTGTTCGTTGGCTCGAAGACAACTGTGGCGATTTGACCGAAAAATTGAGTGACCGAAAAATTTGAAATAACCATCTGTCTGCGATTCATCTTTCTGTCACAGAATTTTTCGGTCAAATGCTGCGTCCACTGCTGACCACCTGACGAACGTCGATGTCGAATAAGGCGTCCAGCAATAACTCAATAGCAGAACTGAATCCGGCTCGTGTGAGTGTTATCACCCGTGGAATGTTGACATGCCACAAAATCAAAGACAGTTCAAACCAGTCAGGATTGGAGTGATTGGACTTGGTCGGTTTGGCCGACTGCATGCGTTGACGCTGTCTTCACTGGCGGAAGCCGAATTGGTCGCTGTGGTCGCGCGGCGGCAGGAGAGTCTCGACAAATTCAGCGCCGAGATACCCGATGTGCGCGGTTGGCTGGATGTGGATCGGGCGATCGCTGAATCGGGGGCCGAGGCGTGGGTTGTGGCTTGTTCGACGTCTGAGCATGTTCAGGTGGCGACGAAGTTGCTGCAGGGCGGCAAGACCGTGCTGCTCGAGAAGCCAATCTCTGATTCGCTGGCCGAGGCGGAGTCGCTGAGTCCACTGGTGAACCCTGACTCGTCAAACCTAATGCTTGGCCACATTCTGCTGTTCAACAGCGAGTTTCGACAACTTCACGAAGAAATCGCAAAACGCGGCAGGCCAACGTTCATCGACTGCGTGCGTCATCGGCCGGCCAGCATTGTGCGGGACTTCCCCGGCGAGAATCCGCTGCAGGCGGCGATGGTTCACGATTTGTATTCTGTGCAGGTGCTGTTGAATCGTGCTGAGCCGAATCGCTTCAGTGCGCAGTTCCATCGTGTCGCGAATGGTTCTATCGATGTGGCGCTGGCTCAATTGCAGTGGCCCGATGGAACATTGGCCTCGTTTGCAGCCGGCTACATTACGACCACTGGCATGGCACCGCGCGGGTTCGATCGGATGGAGGTCTTCGGGAACGGCTGGGCGGCTCGCATTTCACCGAATCCTCGACCGATTGAAGTCTGGGACGACAAAGCATTGTGGCCCATGGCGCTGGAAATCCGAGCCGACCTGTCCGGTCCCACCGGCATGATGGCCGAAGAACTTCGCTGCTTCTGCCGAGTCGTTCGCGGCATCGAATCAATTCCCGTCGGAGCGTCGTTCTCTGATGCTCTGCAAGTTCAACGCTGGATGGACCGACTGGTCTCAGAGGTACAGTCAACGTAACCGGATGACTCTGGACTTCGGACCTCGAGCAAGACGAGACTTTATTCGGATTAGTTTTCGTTCGTGGTGATGGCACCTGTTCCGTGCCTGAAAGACGACGGTGGTGATACGACCGAAAAATTTGGTGACCGAAAAATTCTGCAGATGTTCCCGTTTGCGATTAATCTTTCTGTCACAAAATCTTTCGGTCTAATGCTCTCTCCACTGCTTTCCGTAATGACCGATCCCGCCCGGAATCTCTGCAAATCGCCCGCTGAATTCCGAAGAAATTATTGAGCACACTTGATGTTCTCGATTGGTTTGTGACCATTCGTTCTGAAACAAGTTTTGACCGACTCGCTTTTTCAGACGATGGCAGTTTTCTCACGCACAATTTTTGGTCGTTCGATCGGATTGCTCGCCGGGTTTTCAGACAGGGAAGTTGCATTCAATGGCTCGCGGTAAGAATTCCAGAAGTCGCCGAGATCCCCGTTCGATGTCTCGTTTTGCCGATCCTGAACTGTTAGCGCAACTCCTCGCCCGCATGGGGGGCAAGAAGGGAAAGGCAAAGCCTCAAGTCGATTCGGATCTGGATCCGGAAGAACTGCACAACGAATGGGAAGATGCGCTGAGTGTCTTTCTTGGTGAGCATGACGACGATGTCGCTGTTCGAGCGGAAAAACTGCGAGCGAAACTCACGGTCAAATCGATAGACCGCTGCTCGGGAGTAAATTGTTCCGTCGCAGTCGGAGTCGTCACTTACGAATGTTCCATCGACATCGATATCGCGAGAAGATCTTTTGGCTACGATTGCACCTGTGGAGATCTTGAACTGTGTGAGCATACTTACTTCATGGGTTTGAAGCTGGAAGCGATGCTTGAGGATCCGAAGTCGGCTTTGTCGAAGGCCATCCTTGGAGACGCGGCCAACAATCCCGACAAGGAGTTTCGCCAAACACTCTCTTTGCTCAAGTCCCTGACTCAGAATGCTCAACTGGAACAAGCCGCACGCACCGAAGTGACGGTGGAAGAGAAACCTCAGACACGCTACGTCTGGAATTTGGCCGAGGATGGCTATTACGGTTCCAGTCGTCTCTTCCCCTGTATCCAACAAGAGAAAAAAGGCGGCTGGACCAAAGGGAAGGAAAGCACAATCGAAGCCTTTCTCAAGGCCGCCCGTTCGCATTGGTCACTTGTCGACCACCAAGTGGCAGATCTCGTCAAACAGGAACGCTGGCAGTCTCCCACGATCGAAGTGGCGGAAGGATTGAGAGTTCTGGCGGGAACTGATCTGTTCTGTTACGACCGAGAACCTTGTGCTCTAAGGATGGAGCCGCTGCAGATCCTTGTCAATGAGACTGATCAGGGCCTGCAGCTTTCCACCAGTGTCGGTGACTATGTCGCGCGGCTTGGGAAGATTGGTGAGGTCAAGCTGCTGAACGTGTCCCGAGGCGTCCTCGTTTACGTTCACGCACTGAAGGAAGCGGTTTACTTCAGAGGGCCGTTGCATTCGTTTGAGATTTGCCGCCAACTGCTGGAGCAGAAAGACGTCGTCCCGAAAGACAAGATGCCAGTCCTGTTGCAACAACTGGAACCGTTGCGAGCCTGCATGGCGGTGCGTCTGCCGGAGTCCGTGGCGGGCAAAGAAGTTCCCGCAGATACTCAGCCTGTGCTGATGCTGCAACTCCGCCGCAGCGGCGCGTTGGATGTCTCGATGCAGGTTCGAGATCGCAATCAGATGCTGCATACTCCCGGTGAAGGGCTGGCACGCATTCACGAAAAGGTCGATGGCGAACCCGTGCAGTTCGTTCGCGACATCCCGGCCGAGATTCGGCGTGCTCAGGAGATTGTGGCGGAACTGCAGATCAGTCGAGGCGTCCCGCTGAGCCGCTGGAGCTGGCGTCTGACCGATGGCGATGCGATCAGTAATCTGCTGACGGATGCCGGTTCGGCCGTTGAACGAGCAGAACTGACAGTCCTGTGGCATAAAGATTCTGTGAGTCGATTCGATGTGATCGGTCGACTCACCGCGAATAACGTCCGCGTTGAAGTGTCACGCCAGCGAGACTGGTTCGGGCTGACTGGAACCTGTCAGATCGGTGATCAGGAGATTTCTCTCAAAGAGATCCTGGCGGGAATGCATGGCCGCCCGATGAACGGGCTGATGGAAATCTCGCCGGGCAAATGGGCGGCCGTAGCTGCAGAGCTGCGAGATGCTTTGAAGCGTCTTTCCGATGTCAGTCAGGAGAATCGCGGAAAGCTTCAACTGGATGCGTCCGCGGCTCCGATTGTGAATGTGCTGGAAGCGGCCAGGATTCAAATCGAAGCGGACAAGCATTGGGAGAAATGTCTCAAGCGACTGCGAGATGCTCAGGATACGAATCAGGATCCGCCGGCCGGCTTGAATGCAGAACTGCGAGATTATCAGCTCGAAGGGTTTCGCTGGTTGTGTCGACTGTCTGAATGGGGCGTCGGCGGAATTCTGGCTGACGACATGGGTCTCGGTAAAACCGTTCAGACACTGGCCCTGTTGCTGACTCGAGTTGAATCCGGTCCCACGCTCGTCATTGCCCCGACATCGCTGGGTTTCAACTGGCAGCGTGAATGTGAACGGTTTACTCCGTCACTGACGCCGATCCTGTTTCGTGATATTGATCGTATCGATCTGAAGAACAAAGTCGGCGAAGGAGATCTCGTGATCTGCAGTTACGGGCTCGCCCTTCGCGAAGCGGAACTGCTGAAAGAGATCAAATGGGGCACGTTGATTCTGGACGAAGCTCAGAATATCAAGAACAGCAACAGTAAAACGGCCGCACAGATTCGCACGTTCGAAGCTGAATGGAAGATTGCCCTGACTGGCACGCCGATGGAGAATCATCTGGGAGAACTGTGGAGCATATTCCACACGGTGGCTCCGGGAGTTTTGGGTTCGTGGGAACAGTTCCGTCGTCGGTTCGCAGCTCCGATCGAAAAAGAAAGCAACAGTGATCGCCGTCAGGCTCTGTCACAAGTCATCGCGCCGTTTATCCTGCGTCGTTCAAAACGCGACGTATTGAAAGATCTGCCAGCACGAACCGAAACCAATCTGATGGTGGATCTCAGTGCCGAAGAACGACTGCGGTACGATCAGATGCGACTAGCCGCGGTGACCGAGCTGGATCAGATCGGAGATGAAAATCTGTCGCATGATCAGCGATTCAAAGTTCTCCAGATGTTAACTCGACTGCGTCAATTGTCTTGCCATATCGGCCTCGTGGACGACAAATGGAAAGGCTCATCGGCCAAACTGGACGTGCTGATGGAACAGTTGGAGCAGCTGAAGGAACAGGGTAATCGGCCTCTGATCTTCAGCCAGTTCACGACACACCTGTCACTCATTCGCGAAGCTTTGGAGAAAGCCGGATTTAGCTATCAGTACCTTGACGGTCAAACCACGCCGGCTCAGCGACAGGAACGAGTCGAAGCGTTTCAGCGCGGGGAGAGCGATGTGTTCTTGATCTCATTGAAGGCCGGCGGAACCGGACTGAACCTCACGGCAGCCGATTACGTGATTCATATGGATCCGTGGTGGAACCCTGCCGTTGAAGATCAGGCGACTGACCGAGCCCACCGTATTGGCCAGACCAAGCCGGTGATGGTGTATCGTATTATTGCTCGCGGAACGATCGAAGAACAGATTCTGCAGATGCATGATGAGAAGCGTGATCTGGTTGACGGAGTTCTCTCCGGAGCCGACGCGGCCGGTAAACTGTCGACCAAAGAACTTGCGGATATGATTCGCCATGGGATCGAGGTTCCTGGTCGACGGTGAATGGAAGACTGTCAGGGATTTCGTCGTGCTTCCAAACAATACGGCAAAAAAAGACGGCAGAGCTTTTTGCTCCGCCGTCGTAGTTCAATTGACACATTTGCGACGAACGATGGATCCGGACTGATCAATACTGGCGAGGCCGCACAGACCCCTGAACTCGTACTGGCAGGCCCATGATGCGAAGGAAGCCTTCCGCGTCGGTCTGGTCGTACGAACCGCCACGCTCCATACTGGCGATGTCAGCTTTGTAAAGGCTGTAGGGAGATGTCCGGCTGCTGACTCGCACGTTGCCCTTATAAAGAGTCAGCTTCACTTCGCCGGTAACAGGCTTCTGAGTTTCGCGGATGAAGGCCATCAAAGCATCCATCCTCGCACAGTACCAGAATCCGTAGTAGACCATCTCGGCCACCTGAGGACTCAACGAATCACGCAGGTGAGTCAGATCGCGGTCGAGCGTCATCTGTTCCAGACCCTGATGAGCCGCATACAGCAGCGTCATGCCAGGAGCTTCGTACACTCCGCGGCTCTTCATGCCGACGAAGCGATTTTCCACGATGTCGATGCGACCGCAGCCATTGCGTCCGCCAATCGCGTTGAGTTCCTCAACCAGCTTTGCCGGGCTGAGCTTCTGACCGTTAACGGCCACCGGTACGCCCGATTCAAACTGGATTGTGACGGTTTCTTCTTTGTCTGGAGCTTCCTGCGGTGACTTTGACATGCCGAAGTCAATGACGGTGGTTCCATCCACGGTCGGATCTTCCAGATCGCCGGCTTCGTAGCTGATATGGAGGCAGTTTTCGTCGCTGGAGTATGGCTTCTTCGCTGTCGCCTTTACAGGGATATTCTTCTTCTCGCAATATTCCAGCATCTCTGTTCGGCCCGGAAACAGATCGCGGAACTTCTGCATGCGCCAGGGGGCAATGATGCGAATGCCCGGTTCCAGGGCTTCAGCGGCCAATTGGAATCGACACTGATCGTTCCCCTTGCCGGTTGCTCCATGCACAAACGCCTCCGCGCCAACTTCACGACCACGCTGCAGGCAGGCCTTGGCGATCAGTGGGCGAGCGATGCTGGTGCCCATCAGATAAATGTTCTCATAGCGAGCCTGCCATTGCAGAACGGGGAATGCAAAATCGCGGCACAGTTCTTCACGAACGTCCACAAGCTCAGCAGACCTGGCTCCGATATCGCGAGCCTTCTTCATGATGGCATCACGGTCCTCGCAGGGCTGACCGAGATCAACGTACAGACAGTGAACGTCGTAACCTTCGTCCTGAAGCCATCCAACCAATACTGACGTATCCAGTCCGCCGCTGTAGGCCAGTACAACCGATTTGCCCACGTGAGTCTTCTCCAACAATCCGATCCAATGAAAAACCAAACCACAGGGCGGAATGGTATCCTTGACCGGGCTGCTCGCCACCCTTGACCACTGAAATCAGGAAAAAGGGAATCGAGCGAATCTTGCGAAATATGGATTTCGAGCGGATCGTGAACTGAAACGCATCATGAACCCTTTTATTTCAAAGAGTTGATAAACTCTGAGCTCTGAAAACAATGACGCATCGTGATGCTCGTCCTGCCAGCCACTTTCAGGGATCGAATAAGCGCAGCACGACCCTCATAAAGAGGTGCACGGCGAACCATTTCTGCGATGTGAAGAAAGCCCTGCGGAAACAAAGCTAACGCATAAGTTGTTTTACATCATGGGTTTGCGAAGTAAGTGGCGGCGTAATTCCCGATTGACGCAAGGTCGGTGTTCGCCGTACACTTCCGGGTCGATCATCAGCAGGGAAAGCGGATGGTCTCCGGGAATTTGTCAGGGACGACAGTATGCCACCGACCACAACACCGCGCGCGGTCATCTCCTTTGAAGATGTTGAGCAACTGCGTGAAGCGCGGAGGATTATTCGGCAGGAAGCAGATTCGCTTGTGCGGCTTTCGGAGTCGCTTGATCCCTGTTTTTGTGACGCTGTTCGGCTCATTCAGGATTGCCGTGGCTGTGTGATCGTCACGGGCGTTGGCAAAGCCGGGCTGATTGGTCAGAAGATCGTCGCCACACTGGCCAGCACCGGAACTCGCGCGCACTTCATGCATCCGACGGAAGCACGGCATGGTGATCTGGGCTGCGTTGGTTCTGCTGATGTCATCCTTGCGCTCTCCAACAGCGGCGAGTCTGAAGAACTCATCAGTCTGATCCCTTCTCTTCGACAGCTTCAGGTGCCGCTGATCGCAGTGACTCGCGATTCTGACAATACACTCGCGAGGCATGCCAGCGTTGTCGTGCGAATTGGAAAGCATGAAGAAGCGGGAAGCCTGAATCTTGCCCCGTCATGTTCCACAACGGCGATGCTGGCCATTGGCGACGCGATGGCCCTTGTTTTAAGTCAGTTGCGAGGCTTCACGTCTCACGATTTTGCGAAGTATCATCCGGCCGGAAGCCTGGGCCGTCAATTGTGCCCGGTACGCGACGTCATGCGTTCGGGGCCGCAGTTGCGAATTGCATCGGAGAACGAAACGGTACGCGAAGTGATGATTCATCACAGTCATCCCGGGCGACGAACCGGAGCTGTGATTCTGACAAACAGTGAAGGTCGATTGACCGGAATCTTCACCGACAGTGATCTTGCCCGTCTGTTTGAAAATCGTCGAGACGAACAGTTGGATCAACCAATTCGCATGGTCATGACAGCGAATCCGATTACCGTCGCACCGGGTGTGCTGCTTCCGGAAGCGATCCATCTGATGTCGGAACGCAAGTTGAGCGAAGTTCCGGTGATTGATCCGGATCGTTTTCCCATCGGAATGCTGGACATTACGGATGTACTGCAGCGAGTCGAAAGTGCGGATCGATTATTGCGAGCCAACTCGGAGACCGTGTTACCTCAGCCAACGATTCGTTCGGCGTGATCGTCGAAATCTTCTGAGTTGAAAAGAAACATGTCGCGTCACTCATTATCCAGTGGACCTCGAACCGTGCTTGTTGGCATTGGTCTGGTCGCTGTGTATCTGGTGTATTCGCGACTGACTTCACCATGGTTGATTGTGGAACGCAAGCAGGCCCCAGTCCCGAAACAATCGCGGGACCACGAAAAACAGCCGCTGTTTACTCAACAGGCCGCGAAATGGTTTGAGCAGGATCGCTGGGTTCAGAACGCGAACGCCCGATTTCGTGACGGCCAGCGGTTACTGTTCTTTAACGACTACGAGCTGGAGAACAACAGCCATTCGATTGCCATCAGTCCGGTTGCCTTGTTGTGGCAGCAGGACGATAACGAGCAACCGATCACCGCGACAGCCGATTCTGCACAGTTGAATTCGTCATCAGCATTTGACATGCAGCAGGGGAAGTTTGGAAAAATCGTATCCGGTTTCCTTGCCGGTGATGTTCATATCGCCGGTCCGGATGGACTCAGTATCGAAGGCAGCGGCTTTCATATCTCCGAAGATGCGATGAAGATCTGGACCAGCCAGCCTGTGAAATTTGCCTGGGAAACGCATTCCGGGCGCGCGGAGTCGGGAGCGGAGATTGAGTTGTTGGCTTCGAATGATTCCGCCAAATCCGGATTGATGGCCGTAAATGATGTCCAGCGGATTCGCCTGCGAGGTCGGGTCCACTGCAATTTGTGCTTCAAGGATCGAAATGGCGATCGCGAGCCGGTGCAGATGACGGTCAGTGCTGCCAACGGCTTTGAATTCTTTGTGCCGACAAAGCAGGCTACATTTCACGGTTTTGTTGACCAGAAGGTCAACATGGACAATCAGGTTCTGGTTGAGCGTCCGATGCCGAATGGAACGCTGGATCGTCTGCATTGTGCGCGACTCGACCTGATGTTCCAGCCGAAGATTCGTGATGCGGCCGCAGGACGGAAATCAACACAACTGCAGCTTTCCCGAATCATTGCAGAGGGACAGCCGGCTGAGTTTCGAACGATCAAAGACGGTGAGGATCAGGTCTACGCAGCGATGGGCAAGATGGTCTACCATCTCAATGATCATCGACTCGAATTGATGGATCGAAGCGTTGCCGCGGACGGCAGCCGAATTCCGCTGGAAGTGCATCAGAACGGCACGAAACTCACGACGGCCTATTCCGTAGTGACGATGACCGAGGACAATGAGGTTCAGGCCATCCAGTGTCGCGGTGAAGGTCGAATCGGCCCATCAACACGTATTCCGGGTGAGGGTGATCAGAGCGAGAAGCCGGTCTTCGGTGCTGGCTGGAAAGAGTCTCTCATGATGCTTCGGGGCGAGGAGCCGAGGATCACTTTGACTGGTGCTGCCAAAGTCGTTCAGGCCAGTCGACAGCCGACAGGGAAGCTGGCGGTGGATCTGTCGTTGGGTGGCGATCGGATCGACATGTTGCTGGACGAGACTGCTCAGGAACCGAAGGAGGCCAGGCCTGATGACAAAACGGACATGACATCTTCTATGCAGGGGATGAGCATGTCGAATCTTTCTCCGCGACAACTTGTGGCAACTGGCAACGTCAGCATGCTCGGGCAGGGAGTGAACGGGGAGGTTCGAGAAAAACTGACCGTGACATTTCAGAAGACGCCGGAGCTTGTTCCCGACGCTGGTTCTATACGAACCGTCAGCCAAACCGGGGAGTCAGCACCGGGAGCGCCCAACGGCAAGACACAGTTTTCTTCGGACACTGTCGAAGCCGTTGTCCTGATGGTCGAATCATCGAAGCCACAGTTTGATGATGTATGGCTGAAGGGCAACGTAGAGATTTCCAATGAGTCAGCCGGTCCTGAGGATGCAAAGGATTCTCGAAACTTCAAAGCCAGTGGCAATATGCTGCATGCGGCCGGAGGCTTTCGCGAAAACACTGAGATCAGTCTGTTTGGAGATCCTGCCGTCGTTGTCAGCGCAGACAACCGCATCGAAGGCCAGCGAATTGACCTGACGGAGATGAAGGCCACGACATCCGGGAATCAACGACAGGCTCGCGTTGATGGCAGTGGCCGCATTCGATTTGTTGTCAACACGGGGCTCGATGGCAAACCGCTGGAGAAGGATTCTCCGCTGGACATCTACTGGGGTCAGGAGATGAGCTACAGCGGTCGCACCGCGCATTTTGTTGGCAACGTTCGCGCAGTCCTGAACAATGAAGTCGATCACGACGTCGAACTGACCTGCGCAGGGCTGAAGGTACATTTTTCGGAAGACGTGGAACTGGAACCTTCCGGTAAAGACGACGAATTTCGTTTGGCCGAGTCCGGCGGTTCGCATTCTCCTTCAGGAGATATCGAGCGGATCGAATGTGAAAGCCGTGTTGTCGTTAAGATCGACATTATGGCGGCTGGTGTCGTGACAGCACGTCATTATGCAGAGTTCGCAGACCTGGAATTTAATGCCGTGACGGGCGATTTTAAGGCGACCGGCCCCGGACTGATTGAGTCGGTCCAGCCTGATAAGGGACGACGCGGACTGGCCAGTTCGAATCGAACAGTAGCGCGTTCAAATACCCCCGCGAAAACATCGGAAGAGGCCTTCTACTATATTCGGGCGCAGTTTATCGGGATGCTGAACGGCAACTCTCAAAGTGAGTATGTTCGACTCAAGCAGCACGTGCGTGGAACCTTTGGGCCTGTGCGAGAATTGACCGATCGCCTGAACATTGATGGGTTAAATGCTGAAGAATTGCCGGATAACGCCGGAGCACTCGAGTGTGAGAACCTGTCGATTTCTGCGGTTCCCGGTACGTTACCCGATCAGCAGTCGTCGTTTTCGCTGGTGGCGGAATCAAACTCGGCAGAGTCCAGTTCGGGAACTCGACGCCCCTGCCGGTTTGAGTCGCGATTGTTTGCGGGACTGGCAGACAAGATTATCTATGACCATTCCAAACAGCAGTTCATTTTGCTGGCTGATGAAGGACGGCAGGCAACTGTTTCCAACCAGCGCGACGGCGGAGACCGACAGGTTCTCAATGGCGGTCGGTTCGAATACTATCGAGATAAGAACCACCTGAAGGCGAATCAGATTACGGGCGTGCAAAGTACGGGTGATCTGGCCGATTAGAACTGTGGCTCCGGGCGACAGTGGAATAAAAGTGTGACGGGTGCGTCGCTATTGGCTGCACTCGCCGACCATATGACTGTTTGCCGTGAAAATGAGTCTTCCTGATTCTTTGGGTTGGCGTTCGACCGAAAAATGAGCAGAATTCGCTCAACCCGGAGAATCGGTGCAACCCTTATCTGGCCCGGGCGAGTGACTTTGCAGGGTAACTTCCCATAATGTCCAGCGATGCGCCTCCGGATGTCAGCAAAATCCAGTTTTCACGGCCTCTTTCCGCGTTATTGTCGGACGACAGTGTCAGAGTTTTCGCGCCAGAAACCTGCGGCGTGGGAGCGGCCCTGTGCCTCGTCGCGACAGCGGTCCTGTTCTGGATGGGCCTCTTTTCAGCTCTGTGATGATTCAGCGAAATGATTGACGGAGTCATCAGGCATGGGATTGCTGGCCGGGACCAAATTTGATCGACCACCGCATTGCGATCGCTGTGAAAAACTCGAGTCGGAATGCACCTGTCCGCCGGAAACGCCCAAGCGGAAACCGCCCGAGAAACAGACGACTCGGATTGGCGTGGAGAAACGCAGGCACGGGCGAGTCATGACGATCGTTCGCGATCTCGATGCGGCGGACAATGATCTGCCGGAACTGTTGAAGAAGCTCAAAAATGCCTGTGGTGCCGGCGGCACAATTGCAGACGGCAACATCGAAGTCCAGGGCGCTCACCTGGACCGAGTTCGCGCGGAGCTCCAGAAGATCGGCTACAGGGTCAAAGGCTGATCAAATCGCAGCGCTGTATGCCCCACCTTTGGACTGCTGCAGCCCGCTGCAGCTTTCCGCTCCACAGCCTGCTGTGGACAGCGACTATTGTTCTGCACGATTCGTCTCTATCGTTCCCTTTCGGTTATTCATGATTCGAGGAAGGTCTGACATTTGCCAGATCTTCCCGGGGAATTGGCATCATTCGTTTTCGTGATCAGATCTCCCACGCGAACTTTGCCAGCGGTGATGACTTTGGCATAGACTCCCCGGAGTCGCAGTTGTTTTCCGGCAGGCGAATTTATGACCTTGAGAGCCGGAGCACCAAATCGTTGACTGAATTTGCTGCAGCCATTGTGGGGCTGTTCGGTAATCTCGATAACGCACTCGCCGATACTCAGCAATTGACCAGCCTGCAGGTTTTCTCGACTGAGATCCAGATCCACAAAAAGATTGTCCCCGGCCAGTTCCCATCGGGCCTTGTCGCCCGCCACGAGATCAATCATCCGGGAATTCATGATGCAGATCTGGACATCAGGATCAGGGCTTCCATCCGGAAGTTTTAGCCAGCATCCTCGTGCCCATGCATCGCCTTCAGTTCCACCTTCAGGGCTGAGACGACATTCCTGCAGGCTGAGTCTTTCTTCATCACCAGGACGAATGACGATTGCTCTGAGCGCGCCGAAATCCTGCGGAGATTTCAGGACCTCCGTCAGGCCGTCCATGATTTCCTGTTCCGTCAAGTGAGTGAATTGATACATCAGCGTACTCTTCTCCGGGTATTCGACTGGTTGTTTTCCGACGCGAGCGGCAGGGGGAGAAATCCCTACAAAGCCTGAGGTGCCAGCCAATATGACAAAAGGAAAGCATGGGCAAGACACATGGCATTCATCGGCTCCTCCACGACAGGATCGCGGCCCCGATAAAAATGATCCACTCTGTCACTGCGAGGGCTATTGTTGTGGCGGGGACTCCGCCGTAAAGCCCAAAACTGAGCGTTCGAAAAACAACCAGACATCCATGAATCAAAAAGCACAGAAACAGCGGCAGAGCAATTTCTGACGGACGGCACATCGGCCAAAGAAAAGCGAGCCCAATTGCGACCTGCAGTCCGCCGTAAACAGTCAGGAACTCAGACTGCCCTGAGCCCGGTTGAAGCGTGAAACCAACTGAAGCCGAAGTCGTGTCGGGCAATATGGCACACCATGCTGCGAGGACAAGATACGCCGCTCCGACAATTGCCAGAAAAACACGAGCCATGATGATTCTCTCCGTTCGATCGGCCGGAGCCGCAAATGCAAATGAACGCGATTCTAATCTGGCACAGGACAAAAAGCTGTCAGCAACAATCTTCGGTATGTTTCCAGGGAGAGCCATAATCAGAGGGCTCGGGATCGATCGCAGGTTACCTGCGAATTTCTCCAGGGAATCGCCATGCCTGGAACACGAAGACGTCAATGCCTAACATGTGCGGCAGAGTTGAAATTTCCCACAAGAATTGCCTGGCACAGGAGATCGTAATGCGAAGTCTGGTGTTTGCTCTGACTGCGGTCCTTTCATTTTCATCGGTTGCGTTCGCTGATGATGCACCTGCTGAAACCAAAGATATGCAGGTGCTCTTCAACGGAAAAGATCTGACCGGCTGGGATGGCAATCCAGAGCTCTGGACGGTCAAAGATGGTGTGATTCATGGTGAGACCACGGAAGAAAAGAAGGCCGATGGCAATACCTTTTTGATCTGGAAAGATGGAGTCGTTAAAGACTTCGAACTGCGACTGTCGTTCCGCTGTAACGCGACAAACAATTCGGGCATCCAGTATCGTTCGAAGCACATCACCGAAGGGAATCCTCGCAACAAGTGGGTCGTGCGAGGCTATCAGCACGAACTTCGCAACGAAGTCGGCTTCCCCAATATCTCCGGGTTTATCTATGACGAAGGTGGCAAGCGAGGCCGTATTTGTCTGATCGGCGAAAAAGCGTCCTGGGAGACTTCTGGCAAGAAGGTTGAGAAGTCTGACCTGATTGACGCAGCGGGCTGGAAGAAACTCTTCCGCCTGGACGACTGGAATGATGTTGTGATCATCGCCAAAGGTAACCACATCCAGCATTACATGAACGGTAAGCTGGTCCTGGACTTTACCGACAATGAGCCCAGCCTGACGTTGCTTGAAGGCGTTCTGGCCGTGCAGCTTCATGCGGGCAAGCCAATGTGGGCTGAGTTCAAGAACATCCGCCTCAAGGAACTGAAGTAGTTTTCATGGACGCATGAATCAATGCTGGTTCGCCGGAAGCGAGGCAAGCCGACGGTTCAAATATAGCAAAAAGTACAGCGGAGGGCATGGTCTTACAAAGACTGTTCCTCCGCTGTTTTCGTTGGGCGGGGTCGTGGGCAAGGCGACGAGTCCTGAAGGCTATTGTTTCTCCAGCGGGACTCGTCGCATCGCTCACTACGATGACCCCGAAACCAAATCTGGACAATGCACTAGTTCGATTCTGCCACCATCAGCACACGCTGACGACTGCTGATCGCTTGCCGATCGCCTTGAATCGCCTGTCGGAGTCGCTCGACATCAGACAGGCTGCTATCCAGACATCGCTCCAGAGTCATTTCGGCCTGAGCCAGCAACAGTTCTGCTTCCCTAAGATTGCGATCCAGAAGTCTCAATCTGGCCTGAAGAATCAAATCCTGCGCCGTTGAAAAACTGGCACCGGCCTTAATGTGGCAGGCGAGTGCGTGAGTCAAAAAGGTCTCCGCTTTCGTTCGATTTCGAGTTTGGGCGATCAGGCAGGCTTTGATCGCAAACAGATCTCCTGCAGCCTGTTGAAACTCAGGAGATTCCACGTTCAGGTCTTTGCCGTGCATCGTCCGTTCGGCCTGCTTGAGCCAAGTTTCACACGAGTCCAGATCCTGCTTCAATAAGGCATTGGTGGCAAGAACAAGCCATGCGCTGCTGGGCCTGTTCTGGGCAGAATTCGATGATGTCGCGGAATGCAACTGCAACGCTTTCTGCAAGCAGCGATCTGCCAGGGCAAACTTGCCGACCGCCATCAATCTGTGAGCAGACAAGAAAAGATGTTCGGCAGTCAGGCTGGGCGAATTTTCCGCGACCTGCTGATCTGCCAGTTCAAGTGTGCTGGCGTCCGCGAACGCCGGGTGTTCGAGCGAAGTATTGCTCTGAAACCAAAGCACCGGCAATGCTCCGTCGATCGGAATCGTGCACGGCAGTGACGGGGTTCGAACGCGCGAGCACAGCAAGGCGGGAGCCGTCTTGGGAGGGCTGGCGTCAGCCAACCCAAACAGTTCAAGATTCATGGGCACGAGTACCATCAAGGATGGACCAGCCGAAAATCGAGGGAATCTTCGACTACGGAAGCAATCCGACGTGCTCAGTTCAGGCAGCGAGAAGGGGAGACGAATTTGAGAGCGGGTAATTTAGACGAGGGAGCGATCAAACTTCAACCGAAAAATGTTAAATTGGGTTGTTTGCGTCAATTTTTGCGGTTGTGCGGCCTGAGGCAACTTTAACGGTGCTCAGCGATCGCCTGCCAGTATCAATCCTCGCCAAAACGGCAGGCTGCCGTTCGTTGTTGTCTGGGCAGATGCAGGCCCCTTCTTTGCAAGGCATTACCAGTAAGCAACTTGCGTCATGAAACGCTTCGGTGGCACGTAATTCGCTTCGAGGCGAAGCTCACTGGTGCATTTTCTGCAAATCTGGCCGCTGACAGTCCGGGATGCCGTAACGGCTGACCGGTAAGTTGGTGGAAGTTAATTTGTAAACTCACAAGAAGTTCGATCGACAGGTCAGGAGAAAGTCATGGCGAAGAAGGCTTCCGCGGCAGGCACTCGTATTGTGCCTCTGGGGGATCGCGTTGTGCTGAAGCGAGCCGAAGCTGAAGAGAAGACAGCCGGCGGGATTTTGCTTCCGGATTCAGCTCAGGGCAAACCACAGCGTGGAGAAGTGATCGCGGTTGGCGACGGCCATACCAACGACAAGGGTGGCAAGATTCCATTGTCGGTTAAGGAAGGCGATCGAGTGATCTTCAGTTCGTATGCTGGAGACGAGATCAGTGTTGGCGACGTCACTTACCTGTTGATGCGCGAGAGTGACATTCTGGCGAAGGTCTGATTTGTCGGCACTTGAAGGTCTCCTGCCGGAGACTTCCGTGCTCTGACCTGTCTATTCGTCTTGGTCTGATATTCAAAGTTTTAGATTTATCTCATCGGAGAAGTTCGACATGGCAAAGATGATTGCCTTTGATCAGGAAGCTCAGGAAGCCATGCGTCGTGGAGTCACGAAGCTGGCACGAGCCGTAAAAGTAACTCTCGGCCCACGCGGCCGCAATGTGATCATTGAAAAGAGTTTTGGTTCACCGACTGTCACAAAGGACGGTGTGACTGTTGCTCGTGAAATCGAACTGCCAAACAAGTTCGAAGACATGGGTGCTCGCATGGTTCGCGAAGTGGCCAGCAAGACCAGCGACGTTGCTGGTGACGGCACCACGACAGCGACCGTGATGGCAGAGGCGATCTACAACGAAGGCCTGAAGGCCGTTGTGGCCGGTGTCAGCCCGCTCGACATGAAGCGGGGTATGGACAAGGCTGTTGCCGACATCATCGAAAACCTCCGAGGGATGGCTCAGGACTGCCGCTCCAAGAAGGCGATTGCTCAGGTTGGAACTGTCGCTGCCAACGGCGATGCAGAAATCGGCCAGATTCTGGCTGACGCAATGGAGCAGGTTGGTAAGGACGGCGTTATCACCGTCGAAGAAGGCAAGAGCCTGGAAACCAGCTTCGAAGTTGTCGAAGGTCTGCAGTTTGACCGTGGTTATCTGTCTCCTTACTTCGTAACCGACTCAGAAAGCATGGAAGTTGTCCTCGAAGACGCTTACGTGCTGATCCACGAAAAGAAGATCTCCAGCATTAAGGACCTTGTGCCTGTTCTGGAGAAGGTTGTTAACTCCGGCAAGCCGCTGTTGATCATTGCGGAAGAAGTCGAAGGCGAAGCCCTGGCAACTCTCGTGATCAATAAGCTGCGTGGTACCTTCAAGATCGCTGCCGTCAAGGCACCGGGTTACGGCGATCGCCGCAAGGCCATGCTGCAGGACATCGCCATTATGGTCGGTGGCACTGCAATCTTCGACGATCTGGGAATCAAGCTGGACAGCATCGAGCTGGCCGACCTGGGAACAGCTCGTAAGATTGTTATCGATAAAGACAACACCACTGTTGTTGAAGGCGGCGGTAAGAAGGGCGACATTCAGGCACGAATCGAACAGATTCGTCGTGAACTGGCCGGAAGCACCAGCGACTATGATCGCGAGAAACTCGAAGAGCGAATTGCGAAACTGGCTGGCGGTGTGGCTCAGGTGAACGTCGGTGCTGCGACTGAAAGCGAAATGAAGGAAAAGAAGGCTCGCGTCGAGGACGCTCTGCACGCAACCCGTGCTGCTGTTGAAGAAGGCATTCTTCCTGGTGGCGGTGTTGCGATTCTGCGAGCTTCGACAGCCGTAAAGCCCGGCAAGCTGACTCACGACGAGAAAGTCGGTTACGACATCATCGTTCGAGCCTGCCGTGCTCCGCTGACACAGATTGCTGACAACGCCGGCGTTGACGGTGGAGTTGTCTGCGAGAAGGTTGCCAACGGCGAAGGAAACTTCGGCTACAACGCAGCGACAGACAAGTTCGAAGACATGGTGAAGGCCGGTGTTATCGACCCAACCAAGGTGACTCGAACAGCTCTGCAGAACGCCGCCAGCGTTTCAACTTTGCTGCTGACCAGCGATGCTCTGATCGCAGAAAAGCCAAAGGACGACAAGAAGGGTGGCGGTCACAGCCACGACGAAGATATGTATTGAGAGGTCAATGAGCTGGCTCGTGTCGGCTCAAACGTCTTCTTCCGGTGGTGGGCACTGTTTTCTGAATTTTCTTTCTGCCGGTTTTGCGTCGCAGCAGACGGTCAGATACGAAGTTCAATGCCAGCACGGATGTTTCGATAGTAGGGCTGTTCAGCAGAAAGCTGGACAGCCCTTTTTCGTTTTGCTCTTCAGCCCTGAGACGCTGGCCGACAGGTTCTGTCGCATCGGCGGTCGCCTTAAGAGCCGACGAGGCGTACGGTCGCCTTACGACGCCATCGTAACGCCTGCATGCGCCGGGACGCCTGCATTCGCCTTTACGCCTGCATTCACAGGCGAAGCAACTTCTGGAACTTCTTCGGGCGGTTTGTTCTGAGACAGGGTTTGCATGGTTTCTCGCCCAGCCACTACGAACTGATCGATCACCTGCGCGGTTTTGTCAGACCCTTCGCGACCGCGTCGAACGGCTGTTGCGGCATCACTGATTCCTGTTCCAACACGGCTGGCGGCATTGCCGCTTTGGCTTGCGAGATGCTTAATCTGATTGGCCACGACAGCAAAACCTCGGCCTGCGTCACCGGCTCGAGCGGCCTCAATGCCCGCATTCAGAGCCAGCAGATGAGTTTGAGCAGCGATCTCTGAAACGATGGAGAGTTCTCGAGCGAGTGCGTCGGTGACTTCTTCAATGGCCGTCATTGTTTGCTGAGCGATTGCTGCAACATTCGATCCGTCGACTGAAAACTGCTGAATCTGGGACTCCAGACTCAGTGAAGCCGTTGTACTGCTTCGCAGAATCGCTTCGCGAGCTTTCTGATCGTTACGCAGTTCATCCAGCAGTGCGTTAAAGCCTTCGGCCAGCATGCCAATTTCATCTTTGCGCACATCCGGAAGGCGAAGCTCAGGGGAAGTTCGAGTACTGATCGCAGCAACCTGCGAACTCAGTTGCTGAAGAGGCCCTGTGATGAGATTTCGCAGTGTAAAGGCCAGCAGCAGAACCAGCAGCAGAGCGCCCCCCCACCGAGAAGCATGTTGCAGTGAATCCCGCTTGTTTGCCAGGCTGGGAGACGGTTCGCTCCATTGTGACACGAGCGTATGCGACGGCAATACCTCTGGGATCGGTCAAGGCAACATAGCCGCACAGTTGTTTGTCGTCGACAGGGACGATGATCTTTTCACGGCAGCCGTGTATTCGTCCTGCAGTCTCTTTGACATCATCCGGAATAGCGGCCACATTCTTCGCCCAGCGATCAATCCGCAGATGAGTGCGATCAGCAATCGAGGCGATGCACTCCGAGCTGAGATAACGCACAAAAACAACGGCACCGCGTAATGGACTTTTTCGATCTGTTGTTGTGATCGGACGCGATGCCAGCAGAACGGCGCCACGAGTTGTGAGAGCAACACCTGTAAAGTCATCATTGATGGTTCGAAAACGCTGGACCCCATTGACAGGATTCAGCACAAAAGAAAACAGATCGGGGACCTCGAGATAAGTACCGCTCTGATGGTCAAAGCACTTCCCCCAGATGACTTCATTCTGCGGGGGCAGAAAACAGAAAAAATCAGTATCGGTGCTGGTGAATGTTTCGTCGACCAGATTCGTCGACCGAAAAGTCTCATTGCGATCTGCCGCAAATTTGTAAGTGTCGTCCCACGCTCCCCAGTCGTTGGCCCGCTTGGAAAGGATCTGGAGTTCATTCCCGATCGCATCGAGAAATCGTTCGACATCTTTCTCCGCCTGTTCATTCTCAAGAAGTACGCTGTAAACATCAAGATGTGGGCGGGGCATGGGTTCTTGCAGGGTGCAGTCGCGGATTTCGGTAGCTCGCAACGAAGTGCAATTCCGGGAGGACGAGGCTCCTGCCGAGTCGTGCGTTTCAGCATTGCATTGGCTCGGCAGGAGCCTCGCCCTCCCAAGTTGACAATCATCCACAACTACACCCGTTCTTGCAGCACCTTGCACCCGCGGCGGCACGATCGGGCAATTCAGAGAGCACTTACCCAGCCCTCGCTGAAAAGCTGGATACACCTACCTGTGGGGAAGTGTGCATGACAGCCGTTCAGAAGGTCCTTGGCGATAATGTGATGCGAAGATGTCACATTGGTGATGACTTCAGTTTCATGTACAGACGTTGCACTTCGCGCATACAGCAGCGGCCGTCGACAGAAACGGCCTGACATTGCGCTTCGGGTGACTGGGATCGAATCAGCAAAGCTCTGATTCTGAGCGGCTGAGATTCATCGGCATCATCCTCAACGTCCTGCAGAGTGAATCCAAAGCACGCGCAGATCGGGGCGTTGGAATCATAAGGATAGACAGGGGTCAGGAGATCGACTGATCGCACAGTCTGTTCAAACATGTTGTAGTAGACAACTTCGCAGGCGGCATTGGAGCAGCACCAGGCGGCATTCAGCATTTGGTCCCGCAACGGAACCGGAACGTAAAGCTCGATTGGCCCATTTCCGACTGTTGTGCCCACAGAGCCACAGCGAGGGCAGGTGACTCGAGCGTCAGCGTCGGGCTCTCGGACAAATGCTTTATTCATCTGCAGGGACCGCAAGAAAAAAACATCGGCACTGGATTGCTGTCCTGTTCAGAACTTATGCCCTTCCTGCGGGCCATCTTTTGTGAAGGTCAGGATTTCTGGTCCCTCTTCTGTCATCAGAATCGTGTGTTCAAACTGCGCCGACAATGCCCCGTCGATCGTGCGCACGGTCCACTTGTCCTTCTTATCGACACGTGTCTGCCATGAACCGATATTGAGCATGGGTTCGATAGTAAAGCAGGTTCCGGGACGAAGCAGATCTCGATTGGACTTCAGGGTTGGAAAATGCGGAACACCTGGCTCCTGATGAAAATCGCGACCGATTCCGTGCCCCTGATACTCACGAACGACCGAATAGCCCGCCTTGGTCGCGAACGTCTGAATCGCACGACCAATCTCCGTCACAGTTCCACCTGGTCGAGCGGCGTGGATTCCAACAAACAACGCATCGTGAGTCGCCTGGACCAATCGGCGAGCACTGCCGCTTACATTTCCAATCATAAAAGTTTCTGACTGGTCACCATACCAGCCGTTCACAATCGTTGTGATGTCGACGTTGACGATGTCACCATCTTTCAGAGGTCGAGTATTCGGGATTCCGTGGCAGACGACTTCGTTGATACTGGTACAGATCGTTTTGGGGTAGCCCAGATATCCGACACAGGCCGGCACATGCCCGTGGTCGAGCGTGTATTCATTGGCCAGCCTATCAAGCTTCTCCGTAGAGACACCTTCTTTGACATGCGGACGCAAAAAATCCATTAACTGCGCATTGAATCGACCGGCTGCACGCAGTCCTTCTCGCTCTTCTTCTTTTAAGTAGAGCGGTATGGGGGTATTCTTCACGGCTGGCAAGAGGCAATATCCGAAGGGCGTGGTAGAGATAAACCGGGACTTACAAACCGGCGACAAATTGTAAGTGAAGCCCAAATCGTCGCCTGGTTGGAAGGGCGATTATTGTGCCCTGATCTGCTCTGTCAATCGGCGGACCACAATACTTATCGATTCCTCGGAATCTCCGGAGCCCACCCCAGATAAAAAAATGCCGAGTTGGCCGCCACCAGCAGAAACACACCGTTCGTTTGAGCCATTTTAGCCGATTCCTCCCGGACTAATGCCGTGCTGCTCTGCCCGACGATCGTGTCCTGCGATTCTGCCCCAAAATTCTGCCTCAAAGAAGTCAGCAGCGGGCTATTCAGAGGCGTAGTCAATCAGGGGACAATTTCTGTTCCTACTCCCGTGTCCGAGTAGATCTCCAGCAGCACTGAGTGAAGCATGGATGCATCGACGATGTGTACCTTGCGAACTCCGGCATCCAGGGATTCCAGAGCGGCTTCAACTTTTGGCACCATTCCACCAGCGATCGTACCGTCGGCAATCAGTCCACGCACCTGAGCAGCAGTTACGTGGGAAAGTCGAGAGGTCGGATCCTTAATGTTGGTCAGGATCCCCGGGATATCACTGAGGAAAATGAGTTTCTCGGCGGAGAGTGCTCTGGCCACTGCGGCAGCAGCCGTGTCGGCATTGACGTTCAGTCGATGGCCGACTGAGCTGAGAGCAATGCTGGGAATGACGGGAATGGTGCCCGTCGAGCAGACACGCACCAGCGTATCCACATCGACCTCGGTCACATGTCCGACATGTCCGAGATCAACCGGATTTCCCTGGTCATCCTTCAAGGTCAGTTTTTCGGCCGTCAGAACGTTCTCTGTGCCGTAATGCAACCCGGTTGATCGGGCACCGTTGCGATTGATCTGGTCAACGACTGACTGGCAGATGTCTTCGACGAGCACTCGTGAAGCGATTTGCAGGGTCGCCCGATCGGTATAGCGACGGCCAGCGACGAAACGAGCTTCGATCCCTGCTGCAGTCATCGCAGCGCTGATCGCTTTTCCGCCACCGTGCACGATTACGGGTTTCATACCGACGGTCGCCATAAAGACGACATCGGTCAGCAGACTGTTCACCGCGGCCACATCATCCAGTGTGCTCCCGCCCAGCTTGACCACCACATAGCGACCCCGAAATCGCTGAATCCAGCTTAAGGCTTCAATCAAGACTTTGGCTTTACGAATCGCTTCTTCCATCAGACGTTCACTATTCCGCTTTGATTTGTGGAAAACACTTTGGACTCCGGGCAGCATACCATCATCAGCAATGCGACTGCCGCTTTAATGCGTGCCAAAGGGGTGCAATGAGAACTCAAAAACTCTCGATTCTAGCCGGACAGCGCCAGGTTTCTATCAGCCCAGGCAAGCTGGCTGCCAGTTTTTCGGCGGGAATTCAGAACGGTTGTATCGGCGAATTGTCGGATACGTTCGAGGGTTCTCGGAATGAAATGGCCCGAATTCCTTGCAAGTCTGGCGCGTCCCTGGACAATTGCCGGGCCTCGCAGTTCCAAGGATGGTGACAAAGCTGCCTTCTCCCACCAGTGCTACGCCCGGAAACAGGATCCGGTCCACTGCAACATGCAGACGCCCACTCGTCTGACCATGAGAGTGAAAGAGTTGACATGTCATCCCTGAACGCACCCGGTTCATCAGACTCGTCTGCAACCGTCGGCGGATCCGCTGCTGAGGAAACCTTTTCTCCGCAGCCGGGTACATCGCACATGCCCGCGTGGACGGTCGGAGAACTACCGGAAGCGCCGAAGTTTCAGTGGTCAAAACTGGCCTTGATGCTGGGCCCCGGGCTGGTCATGGGTGGAGCTGCCATCGGCGGCGGAGAATGGTTGACGGGCCCGCTTGTCACGGCTCGCTACGGCGGTGCCATGCTTTGGCTGGCGACACTGAGCGTGATCTTTCAGGTGATCTACAATGTGGAAATCAGTCGCTACACACTTTATAGCGGCGAACCGATTTTCACCGGCAAGTTTCGGATTGGTCCCCATCCGCTGTTCTGGCTGGGACTTTATCTGGTGCTGGACTTCGGATCTGTCCTGCCTTATCTCGCCTCGAACGCTGCGATACCAGCGGCCACAATGATCCTTGGCCGGATACCTGACACCGTTAACAACCCTGATCATAAATCGCTGGTGCTGGGGCTTGCGATCGCCATCTTCGTGTCCGTGTTTATTCCTCTGACCATCGGCGGCAAGGTCTATAACTCCATCAAAGCGATGATGACTTTCAAGCTCGTGTTCGTGCTCGGGCTGTTGGTGTACCTGGCGGTGTGCTATTCCGACATGTCGACCTGGAAGGAAATTTGTTCGGGCTTCGTGAAGTTCGGTAACGTTCCGGTGACTCCTGTAGAAGACGTCAACAAGAATGGAAAACAGGATGCTGCTGAAGACCTGAATGGAAACGGTGTTCTTGATGAAGGTGAGGACCTTAACAAAGACGGGAAGCTTGATGTGGCAGAGGCTCCACATGGTCCGATCATTGATAACTTCTTTGTGGCGATGTCAGAAGGGCGGGACGTTGCATTCGACTGGACGCTGGTCGGCATTCTTGCATCGATGGTTGCGATCTCCGGCAACGGTGGTTTGACAAATACGCCAATCAGCTCATTTACTCGCGATCAGGGATGGGGCATGGGCAAGCACGTGGGAGCCATCCCAAGCCTGGTCGGAGGCCATGAAATAGAACTGTCCCACGCGGGCAAGGTGTTTCGAGTCACCAAAGAATCGCTTCAGCGCTGGTTCGGCTGGATGGCTCATGTGCAGCGCGAGCAGTACCTGGTTTGGCTGCCAGCCTGCTTTGTCGGGCTTGCTCTGCCGAGCATGTTGTCGGTGCAGTTTTTGACTCGTGGAACCGTTCCCGCGAACAAATGGGAAGCGGCCAGCATGACCGCCGGCGGCGTCAGAGATGCTGTGGGACCAGGCTGGGGCCAGATGTTCTGGTATTTGACGCTGTTCTGCGGACTGTTGATCCTGGGAACCAGTATGGCGACCACCGCGGATGGATTTCTGCGACGCTGGGTGGATGTATTCTGGACCGCCAGCAAACGTCTTCAGACATGGGACCCTAAACACATTGGCCGCCTCTACTTCGGCGTGCTGTGTGCCTACTTCGCGTTGGGTCTGACAACACTGATCCTGTTCCAGAACGGCGAAACACTGCTGACGACGGCAACCGGAATGTTTTACAACTATGCCCTGGGATTCAGTTGCCTGCATACATTGGTGGTCAATACGACCCTGTTGCCACAGGAATTGCGTCCTCGGCTATGGCAGCGAGCTTCTCTGGTACTCGGAGCCGTTTTCTTCCTGACGATCGGTGTACTCGCGACTTACTCTGCAGTGCCAAACCTGAAGGCTGAAGCACAGAAGATGTTTGGCAGCAAGGCGGACGTGGCGGCAAAATGAGCCGCCGGAGAACTCAATCCTGCAGCGGCTGTCGAGTAGCACGGCGAAGTGAGATCTGCTCGCACCTCTGTTTCAGTGAATCTGGTGGCATGTGATCTCGGAGGGCTGACGCCCTGCCGCTCGCCTTACTGTCCTCGACGTTCGCGATAGTCCAACTGTCCCTGCCAGCCAAGTTTGCGATGCAGAGTTCCATAGTAGCTGTGCCCTGGAAGTCGAATCAACTTCAGGGTTGGTTCGGCACGAGACACTTCGACCACTTCGTTTGCAGCCAGAGGTCTGCGGATTTGTCCGTCGATGACGACCATTACTCCGGGTGGGGCGTCCTTGACCGAGAGGCGAAACGTGCGATCGGCCGAATCAACGATCGGGCGGATCGTTAAAGTATGCGGGCAGATGGGAGTAATCGCGAAGACCTTAAGCTCCTGCCGCAGAATGGGACCGCCGGCTGACAGATTGTGAGCCGTGGAGCCCACCGGAGTGCTGATGATAAGCCCGTCGCAACTAAACGTTGTCACGTCCTCGTCATCAATTCGAAGAGTGATATCCAGCATCTTCAACGCACCGCCACAGGTTACGGTCACCTCATTAAGGCCAAGATCCGTGATGACCGATCCATCGGCCTGATGATGCGAGCAGCGAAACATCAGGTGTTCAATGATGGAATACTGTCCGCGTTTCAAAGCGGGCAAGCCCTTCCGGAATTCTGCAGGACTCAGATCTGTCAGGAAGCCCAGGCGACCGAGATTGACGCCAATGATGGGCAGTTGACGTTGTCCCAATTGTCGACAACCACGCAGAATGCTGCCATCGCCGCCCAGCACCACGACCATATCCGCAATGAGGTCTTCAGGAATCTGTTCGTTCGCTGAGAAAACGCCCACGACCTCAACGTCACGCACTCCCGCCAGGTAAGCTTTCAGATCGCTCCACGCGGAGAGAATGTCTGGTCGGTCGCTGCCGGTCAAAACAATGATTCTGAGCAAGTGCTGGTCTCTCATGCTTGTGACTTCATTCCAGAACGAAATTGCTCGTCCCTGTATCGCAT
>JBIIIF010000050.1:0-33673 GCA_044235005.1 Planctomycetaceae bacterium
CCGCCAGTTCCCGCATCAGAGGGGGAAGTCTCCTGACATACCAGAGTTCACCGGATCTTCCCTTGTAGCCTGCGGGGCAAAGGCATGAAAACTCGTCGCCGGTAATCAACTCCCTGAGACGCACCAGGCCGTCTGCGAATCCAATATGCTCGTAGATTCCCATTCGGGATTCGGACAACTTCTGGAGGGCGTCCAACTGGTCAGGGTTCATCAGAACGAGGTCATTGGCGTCGATCTGACATTTTCCAATGGTATCGCCGTCTTTTCCAAACCGAAGGTCATAGAACTCCCAGCAGGTGAAGTAACTGACGGTCAGCGGACTCATGGGCGGGCCGGAGGGCATGTATTCCTCCTCAGCATCGCCTGCCAGCTTCGCAAATAACTTCATCTCCGGCAGTTTGGACACTAACTCGGCAAAGTGAGAACTCATTTGCTGGATGTAGACGTAAGCAGCGTGAACGGGGTCAAGTCCGTCTTTGATCAGCATCTGCATATCCTTGAAACCTCCGGGAAGCAGTTCTCCGGGACGCCTTTTCGGCTACTTTGTTGGCAGATTGCCTGACTTTGATGCGAGCTTTCGGTGCAGCTTTTTGCTGATGTCGCCCATGACTATTTTCGTTTCGCTTTCTTTTCCGCCTTGAACTCAGACTCATCGCCTTGATGAATGAAAATCATCCCGGTGATTTCATTCCTGTCAAGTATGGCCCAGCCTCGCCCCTGAACAGCGTCCATCTCATCGTTGCCGTCCCATGTGAACTCAACACGCGGTTTGGCGTCACGAATGCCGGTGCGGTAGTCGATGGTTCCTTGAACATATCCGAACTGGAACGACCCCATGTCGTTTGGCCCAAATTCGAAGTAGCCTTCGACTTCTTCATCCACGAAATCCTGATCCCATTGGTCCATCCATGTGATTCGCCAGCGGCCTGCCAGTGGACTCTTTGATTTTGCTTTTTTCGCCATGATCATTCAGTCCCACCGTGGGCTGACCGGTCGGCGGGGATAGATGGGATCAAACCCTTCTTGAATGCTGCTTCTTGGACTTCACGGGTGCAACGACGAACGTCCACGATAAACCCGTTGATTCCGAGCATCCACATCGTATGGTTGTCGTCCATCCTGCTTGGCAACGTCCAATGGTGATCAAATTGGCTGATCTTCAGCATCGTACGAATCAGCTTGGACTTGCTCTGACCTGTGCTTTCACCAACGCCAAATACTTTGTCAATGGCGGTGAGTTTCATGTGAAACGACTGGCTGCTGTCGTCGAGGAAATTCACCCAGCCAATCGTGCGGATGATGCCACAAGCCCATGTGTTCGGCTTGCCGGAGACCAAAGGAGACGGGCGTTTCCGGGCCAGTTTTTCTGTTAGCTGGCGACAGAGGGCGGCATATTCTTCGTTGAGATGTTCACGGCAGAAATCATCGACCAACTTGGAAATTGCATCGAAGGCTGGTTGTACTTCATCTGAGACTCTTCCACCGGCTGGTTTCTTGGCCATCCCTATTTCTTCCAATGATATTCATTCTGCTTTCTGAATCCTGAAAGCAGAATCGTACCATCTTTGGTGATTTCCATAACCGAGTAGCGATCAGTCGGTATCGAGAGTTTTTCGATCATCGCTTCGTCTTCTTTCCGCCCTTCGTCCTCTGCAATCTTCCGGTGGGAATTCCATCACAGTCACTCCAAAGTCGCAGATGCCACTTCAATGCGGAAGTTATTGCCGACCTTCACGACCTTGGCATCGACGATCTGCCGTTTGTCATCGGGGAAAAGGTTCAGCTTCCGTTCAACCAGCGATTCCATGTCCTTGAGGATATTGGCCGAAGCGGCGGGAGAGGTGGCAGGATTGAATTGCAGGTATCCTTGCCGGTATTGCTCAAGTTGCCGCTGTCGAATCTCAGGTGATCCGCAGGCCATATTCCAAGCGGTGCAGGCGGCGTTCAGGCGATTCTGCCTCTCTCCAATCGTATCACCCCCTCCCAAGAAGCCTGCCGCCATTTCCGAGATTATCTCTGACATCTTACGTTTGGTCGGGGGCTTGGATTTCTTTGATCGAGTCATCGTTATGTTCTCATTGATGGTTACAGATGCTCTCATCGAAAGCGGCGTCAAATTCTATCCTCTACAGGATTCGCCGGATAGAATCAGACAGAAGGAGTGAAATCATGCGTCATCCCGGCTGGATTCTGGTCATCATCGGGCTGCTGATCACCGGGATCGGCATCGTCTGGTTGATCGCTCCGTCAATTCCGCTGCTCGGAAAACTACCGGGCGACATCCGTATTGAGCGGGAGAATTTGAGATTGTACTTCCCGCTGACGACCTGCATCCTGCTGAGTCTGTTGTTGACTGGCATCATGTGGTTGGTGCGGTATTTCTCGCAATGACAAGGATCAGGTGAGTGCCCAAACATCATGTCAGTGGCGGATTACTGATGTATCGCATCCACGATGGAAACGTGGAAGTGCTTCTGGCTCATCCCGGAGGTCCCTTCTTCACAAAAAAGGATGAAGGCGTGTGGACCATTCCCAAAGGCGAACTGGAACCTGACGAGAACTTTCTTGAAGCTGCCCAGAGGGAGTTCAGGGAAGAGGTCGGATTTGATCCAGTCGGTCCATTTACGGCTCTGACGCCGGTAAAGCAAAAGGGAGGCAAGATCGTTCATGCGTGGGCGTTCATGGGCGACTGCAATCCCACGGAATGCGTCAGCAATATGTTCTCTATGGAATGGCCGCCGCATTCGGAAAGACAAATGGAATTCCCCGAAATTGACCAAATGCAATTCTTCGGCATTGCGACGGCAAGACAGAAGATCAACGCTGGACAACAGCCGCTGATTGATGAACTTGAGAAGATTCTGAGCAAGTGAAGCGGCTGGTACAGTAAGAGAAATCTGGCTACTTTCAGATCATGTACAAATGCCTTTTGATCCCGGCACAGTTGGAGAACGCCACGATGCCAAATCAAATTCTTGTAATCAAACCCTATTGGCATCTCGGCACATGGGTCTTTGATGACCCAACGACAGACCTTGTCCAAGAGCCGTTTGTTTCCGGCGTCCCCGAGATGATCAACGATCTGGTAGAAGATATTCCAAATGCTCGACATGGTTTCCGTATGCTGTTTTCCTCGGCACCGTTCCCCGGTTTTCAACGCAAGCTGGAATGGGTTCGAACTGAGTTTGGCGGCAACTGGTATCGACTGGATGAACCACCAATGGAAGGCTGGCTGTGTCCGGCAATGTTTCTTTACTTCGAGGAAGCACCAGCAGAACTGTATGTGAAGGCTGAAGAAATCAAATGAACCATTTCAAAGCGGCTTCGAAGTATCTTCTGGCGATCTTCATGATCACTGCTGGCATCATGCATTTTGTGAATTCAGCGTTCTTCCTGAAGGTCATGCCGCCGTATTTGCCGTTTCATAAAGAACTGGTTCTGGTCAGCGGTGCCTTTGAAGTGCTACTTGGAGTACTGTTGCTGGTTCCTAAGACTTCACGATTGGCAGCTTGGGGAATTGTCGCTCTGTTGATTGCTGTCTTTCCGGCGAACCTGTACGTCTTCCAGCATCAGGAAATTCTCCCGGTACCGCCCATCGTTCACCTTCTGAGACTGCCGTTGCAGGGTGTGTTCATCCTGTGGGCGTATTGGCATACAAGACCGGCAAAATGAGATCATGAATCTGAAACTGATCATCCATGAAATTTTGGAAGACTATGTTCTGCCGATTCACGGTGATCATGGCGTGTCTCACTGGGCACGTGTTCTGGAAAATGGCCTCCGGTTGTCCAAGTTGACTGAAGCCAATGTGACCGTCGTTTCACTGTTTGCAGTCTTTCATGATTCACGCCGCATCAATGAATGCACTGATGCTGATCATGGCCTGCGGGGTGCTGATTTCGCTGCTGAGCAGCGTGGCCGGTTGTTTGACATTTCAGACCACGAATTCAACCTGCTGTATCGTGCCTGTGAAGGGCATACGCATGAACGGACTCATCCTGACATCACGATTCAGACCTGCTGGGACTCAGATCGACTTGATCTGGGACATGTTGGCATCACACCGCACCCAAGCAAACTTTGTACTGACGTGGCGAAGACAAAGGAGATGATTCAATGGGCGGATGGACGTGCCAGTTTCCGAGTCGTTCCAAAATTTGTAATGGACGACTGGGGGATTGAAGTGCCGAAGGAGCGGATCTGGTGAATAACAACCGCCTTGAGAGCCTGCGAAATCTTGCTGAGGGATTTCACAAGGCGCTGGTCGCACATGACTTCGGCCAAACCGGGCTGAATCTGCGGAACTTTCCGGTCGAATGTTGTCACCACGCCTGCAAGTTGCTGACAGTATTTCTCTTCGGGCAGGGTTTCACGGACATTGAAAAACGTACTGGATCACGGCCTGACGATCCAAAAGGGCAACATTTGTGGCTGGTCGTTGAGGGGGCCATCGTTGACATTACCGCTTACCAGTTTGACGAGGCACTCGACGAGACAATCGTGACGAATGACTCGGCTTGGCATACGCCCCTTGGCGGTAAGCCAAGTCAGTTTGGCTTGGAGGGTGAGCCGTTGGACGAATACGTCAAACGAGCGAAATCTCACTATGATGGACTCTGTGACGTGTTGGAAGTAGAGGCACTACGCACCATCTCTCGATGAACGCACCCACTGAGCCAGTTCCTTCAGATCCGCCACCTCCATCCCAGCGACAAGTTCCTGCTTGTGGATGTCATGAACCGCCAGAATGTGGTCTTCGTGGAAGATGATCTCGTCTCCCTGATTCAGCCCATGCAGTCGTGCTTCGACGAGCGGATTATCCACAACGCCACAAAAGTAGCTCGCCGACCTTTCTTCTACTCGGACCCAGAAGTCTTCGCCCCAGCCACGGGATGGAACATTCTGTTTGGGAAGGGGCACGAGTGAGGCTGGATGGTCATGTTTTAGAATCGGCTTTGTCAGTTCACCGTTGCATGAAGGGCAGGAACATCTATCAGCTACATCTTCGTGGACTGAGAATCGTGGCGAATCAATCCTGAGTTCAATGAAATGGCCGAGTCTGACATGCCGCTTAATGACTTCGGGTGGGACGTGGAAGTTCTCTTGGTTCTCTGCGTGCATAGCAACGCCATTCACCAACTGGTACTCGTTGGCAAATTGCTGGTCGTCAAAGTGTTGTTGCAGGTTGTTCATTCAATCTTTGTAAAAGACGGCCAGCCAAATTGTCGGTTCATCCGGCGTTGTCCATTCGACTCGGTGCTTCTTGTGAGCGGGGATGTTCACAAAATCGCCGGGCTTCATTTCCATTGAACCATCCTCGAATCGAAGTGTCGCCGCACCTTGCAGAACAATGACCCATTCATGTTCGTCTTGGTCATACCAAAATTCTTTCGGCGAGGCATGTCCGTGAGAGACTATCCGTTCAATTCGGATATTGGCCGCTTTGAGCAGCGTTGTAAGAAGCTCGTCAGGAAGGTTTGTGGGAAGATCTGCGAATAGGTTGGTTGTCATAGCTTATGCTGCATACCGATCTTCTGATTGAGGAAATCAGCAAGGTTGTCAGCATCATCCGTCCCGATCCTCAGGATACCCTTTCGAAGTTGCAGGACCACACAGTCTCGACCCCACAAATTCCAGACCCAACCGCCACGCAAGCTCATGTGAATTCCCCAGCCGTCCAGAATAGTCGTTCGTCCGATTTCTGCACTGATGATGTCATCGTACTTGATTGATCGTCGGAACAGTGGTTTGGGGCCGAAGCAAATTGCCAGAACTTCTCCTTGATCCTGAACGGTCAAGTGATGGAAGCATGGGGCGAGCGAGGCGAGGAGCAGGCCCACGCCCCCAGCGACATACATCCCCAGCGTGTCGCCGATGAACCAGCCGAGGACGATGCTGTAGATCGCAACGCCATAGAGGATCAGACAGATCGGTGCCCTCTGTGTGTGGGAGTATCCGAGTGTTTGTGTTTCCACTTTTCTGTCCATCAATACCGCCACTTCAATACCGGATGCGATTTTCCTTCGCCATCCACGCATTCAAGGCCACACACGCCTCATCACGCAGGGCTTGCTCTATCGGAATCAACCGCTCATCAGCCGGTTTAACAAGCTCCCGGTAGAAGTCTCGGTCGTCAAACCCTGCCGCCGCTGCATCATCGCAGGTGGCTGCGTAAAAGATGCGATCCAGCCTTGACCAGTATATGGCAGCCAGACACATCGGACAGGGTTCGCAACTGCTGTAAATCTCGCAGCCATCCAGCGAGAAAGTCTTCAGCTTTGAGCAGGCATCACGGATGGCAACGACTTCGGCATGGGCCGTGGGGTCGTTTGTGGAAGTGACACGATTCCAGCCACGCCCCACGATCTTTCCATTCCGCACGATGACGGCCCCAAAGGGACCGCCCTCGTTGCCTTCCATCTTTTCGATGGAAAGTCGAATTGCTTCACGGAGAAAGGCGGGGTTCAACATCGTGGCTCTCGCATTTGCATTCTCAGCGGCACGAGGGCGATTGCCCGAAGAATGCCGTGGATAATCTCGGCAGCAATCACCAAAAACCAGATCGCTACGCTACGGATGCTGATTCGCCAGCGGTTTGTTACTTGTTCGTCAGTCATTTCACTTAACCAAGACTTCCTCAACTTCTCTTCGTGGCGTGCGGTGCTTCTCTGGGGCGGCGAAACCGAGACGGAAGGGACACTGTGGGAAAAGATTCGGATTGGGTTGCAACTGCGCTACCTCCTGCTTTGTCTCTTCAATTTGCACGATCTGGCTCATCGGCTGGCACCAGATACCAAACGACGCCGCCAGCAGTGAGAGCCGCTGGTACACTTGCCCGACTTTGATCTGCGTTTCCCGGCTGTTGTTATTGGAACTGATGAGGCCCAGAACCGGCGACGACATCAGCACCGCAGAATCCTTCTTTGCTGTAGAGGCCCCCATGTTGATGTGAGTCACAGCCAACTTACCGATCTTCGACATTAACCACGATGTACCGAAGACTCCCTGGCCGATCCAGTAACCGAGTTCTTCTCGAAAGGCTGGGTCCGCAAATTCGATGGCATCGGCTTGCACCACAAGCTCATCGGCCCTTCGTTTGATGGAGTCATCACTGGTCAACTGCACGGTGATTTCTGGCTCGATGCAACAGCCATGAAGCTGTTCCAGCACGTTTGCCGGGATGGGGCGACCATCGTACTCACCGTGATTGGTGTGCCGCACGGGAATCATCGAGAATAAGCTGCCAGATCGTCGGGGAACACCAGCACCACTCACCTCAAATTGAACCGAGGCTGCGTGGAAAGGTTTTTGAGTATCGGGCAGGTAATGGGACTTATGGTCAAAGCCAAAATGCTCAGCGGCAATGAGCAGGTTTTCCAAAGCGCAGCCGACACTAATGTGCAGTTCCCGCTGATCGTCGTCGGCAACTTTGAGCCACCTTTCTTCATCCACGAACACGTCAATTCGGTCGCCACTGATACGGAACTTCCACGGCTGCGTGTTGTGGCTCGATGGAGCGAGGACGGCGTATCGCAACAAGAATCGCAATCGGTCGGCCAATACGCCATCGGCAGGGAAGTGGACTTCATCAACCTTCCAGGGATCGGTGGATGTCATGGTGTGTTCCTTACCAGTTCATCGCTGTGATCGAGAGTTGCAGCACGGTCGCAATCGAGACCCACACAAAATACGGCACCTGCGCCACCGCAACCCACTTGTGATGCTTCCAGACGACGAAGGACATCCAGATAATTGTGGCCCAAACGAACAGAATGTCCACAGCAGCCAGCGGCAAGTTCCGCAGTCCAAATTGAATTGGCGTGAAGATCAGGTTCGCCACGAGGTTGATGGCGAATGGCAGGGCGACCGTCCACGGCAGCTTCTTACGGATCGCCTGCACGAACACGAAGCCAAACGTGACAATGATAACCGGGTAGAGAATCTGCCAGATCATCCCGATGGTGGCCGGTTCCGGCGTCCATGATGGCTTTTCGAGGCTGTTGTACCAGTCACGCCATGTCATTAGAAAAACGCTCCTTCTAAAAGCCTTGCCGTATTTTCGAATCGGTCAATCATCCTTTTACCTGCTCAAACCTGCGACGACGATTGCGACCAATATGACGACGCCCAAACAACCACTGCCTGACGATGATGGAATACCGTTTTGCTCACCGATGCGTTCGACCGCTTCCTTCGCTTCCTTGAGTCCGCCGCCAAACCTGTTTCGGTACAACTTCACCGCTTCGATCTTCTCGCCACGTCCCAATAAGCCAATGACCTGACTGGTCAAATCAGAATCCTCTGGTTGAGCTTCAGGAAACGACCTGCCTGCTTCGAGTGATTCTACAGCGTCTTTGGCCTCAGCAAGTCCCGTCCCGGTTTCTTCACGGTAACGCTTAATGGCCTCAATCTTTCTGCCAGATGCCAGCAGATTCTTGATTTCGTTCTCTATGCTCTCGTTCATGATGGCCTCCTTTCAGGTAGAACCTTCGACGCAGATCAGCCATACCAGTTCTTGAATCACTTAAAGCCGTCAGTTCACTTGTTCGCAGGTAAACACCCAGCAACACTTTCCGCCACCTGCTTTGCCAGAGCTTCGTTTCCCTGTCCATTAAAATGAACTCCATCGGCGGAAGTCCAGTCGGCATGGTCTTTCACCAACTCAAACAGGTCATTCGTCGAAGCTCCATTTTCCTTCATGATCTCGGCGGCAAGCTTGTTTCTCACTTTGACTCGTTCCGTCTGTTCACTGAACTTTTGCAGGTCGCTGCTTTCACGCATTGGTGTTGTTGCCGCCCAGATGATTTTGGCACCATCTGAATGTTCCTTTACGGTGGTCACAGTCTTGAGAAGCCCATCTCGGTATTGTTCTTCGGTGTAGCCCCATCCATGAAGACCGTTGTTAAAGTGGATTGCTGAGAACTTGTACTGTTTCAGCAACAGCAGAAGATCGTCATTGAACGTGGGATCGGACACACATTTCGATGTGGTGAGCCGGGCACAATAGGCTTTTCCAGCCAGATGCTTCTCCACAGCACCAAAGTATCCCCTTGTGATCGAATCACCAACAGGCAGGACTCGTGGAAGATCGTCTTTGTCGGCGTCAGTCACCCAAATATCGATCCATTCGATTCGTCCGCGGATGGGTTCATCAGCGGATATGAACGAAACCATAGTGAGCAGGGAAGGCTGGATGACGGCAAATTTCATGGTTCTTGTCCTTTGGATGTCTGTTGAGTGCGAATTTGCAGTGACGAGCTTGTACGGTTTCATTTGCGATTTTTGCCCGATGCCGCCTCAAACAGCGAATTGCACTCGTTTTCAAGTATGCTGCCAATCAACGTGCATTTGCTGAACGGCGTTCGCTGAGCAATCTCGTGCGCCGAGATATCGATTTGTTTCCAGCCGAGTTGTTGTAGGAAACGAATCGACGCACCAAATACTACAGTTTCAATTCCTGCCCATTGAATTGCTCCTTGACACATCGGGCAGGGTTCGGCGGTTGTATAAAGGACGAGTCGGCTTCCTTCGAATTCAGGCTGTAATGCAGCCAGCCGATTGATGGCGTCGATCTCACCGTGCCAAGTTGGATTGATGGACGACTTGTTCCAGCCTTCTGCGATAACTTCCCCCGATTCTTGATTCACGATCACTGCCCCAAAGGGAAGGTCGGGAACATTCGCAGCCAGTTCAATTGCTCGACGCATGTATTTTTCGTGGTCAAGCATCACCGCACCAATTCTGTTGACTTGCTCTTTCTCGAAATGAACTGCACAACGGAGGCCAAGCCGGTGTGGAACTCCCCTTCAACAACCTCACGCTCTGTTTCCTGACAAAGAATAACTTCACAATCAGGAAATTCCTTCACGATGTCTTCAGCGGTCAGCAGCATGTCAGGGTCTTTCGGACCACCAGTATTCCGAGACAATTGCGACTTCGAATATGATTCGAGGAGGACGATTCCTCCGGGTTTCAAGCTTTGCATCACCAATGGATAAAGTCGCCGTCGAACATCACTCGGCAGATGTGCAGAAATTGACAAGACTGATCCGTAATGATTTGTAGGCGGCACATACGTTGCAAGGTCGGCAACTTCAGTCCTGATTGATACGCCTTTTGCTTCGGCAAGCTTTTGTGCTTTTGCAAGTCCCACTTCCGATCCATCAACACCGAGATCGCCACCGTCTTTGAGCGCAGCATACGCCTCATTCATCTGAAACGGATGATTTTCATGGGTGCTGTAAAGCCACAATGTGTCTTTGATTTCTGCGATGTCGGGCATGGGGATATTTACGCTTGCTCCTTGATGAAACATAGCGAATTCTTGCCGATTCAGTTCTCCCATTCCATCGCAGGTGCCTCGCCGCACCGTCCCAATCCAAAAGTTGTATTGGCAAGTTCCAAGAGGAGGCACCCGCTAGGTCGTCGTCAACAACCTACTCACTCAACGGAGACGACGACGATGAACGCAGGCACAAAAAGGTGTCAAACGCAGGCACAAAAAGGTGTCAGGAACCGTTTGTTGATAGTTGAGAGGCGTTTGGGCATTTTTTGGCATGGGACGACCAAAACGATCAACTTCAGGGGGTTGGATTTATCATGTGCTGAACCGGGCGAACGCGCGGATGCCGATCTTTACGAAGGACGAAGACTTCATCGCGTTCGAGACGGTGCTTGAGGAAGCGGTGGCTCGCACCGGCACTCGGCTTCTGTCCTGTTGCGTGATGATGGCCCAACAAAGAAGATCGATCCCGAAGTACCGAGCCTGATGAGCAAGCTGCTGATCGATCCAGACTTTGCGATGGTCGTAGTTCTTCCCGCTGGCGGAATCTTCTCCAAGCAAGAAGCATCGCCGAACAGTGCGATTCATGACGTGCACGATTGCGATTTCGTTTGCAGCAAAAACCTCAACACGAGCCAATCGAGCCATGCATCACCTCAACATGCAGTAAGAAACGGCGGCAAACCGGAGCAATCGAGAGTTGGAGTGTACAGACCTAATGCCGTCTGTTCCCAAAGTGCTGTGTCCCCGTTGTTCCACACCCCTTCCCGCTGGCGGAATCGTCTCCAAGCAAGAAGCATCGCCGAACAGTGCGATTAATGACGTGCACGATTGCGATTTCGTTTGCAGCAAAAACCTCAACACGAGCCAATCGAGCCATGCATCACCTCAACATGCAGTAAGAAACGGCGGCAAACCGGAGCAATCGAGAGTTGGAGTGTACAGACCTAATGCCGTCTGTTCCCAAAGTGCTGTGTCCCCGTTGTTCCACATCTTCCCGGTTGTTCCACATCTTCCCGGTTGTTCCACATCTGCAAGGGACTGGTCGGTCAAGTGAATACGGAACGTTACGGGGTTCCGTTTCTCGGGGACAATTTATTTCTGCCAGATCGTCTCGAACGAATTGATAACAACGGACATTATGGATCTCCGGTTACAAGACCTTGAGCACTACCAGATGCCTGCGATCAA
Organism: Planctomycetaceae bacterium; assembly: GCA_044235005.1. Taxonomy (GTDB): domain Bacteria; phylum Planctomycetota; class Planctomycetia; order Planctomycetales; family Planctomycetaceae; genus SXXK01. Next base: position 11,474 of record JBIIIF010000050.1, read on the forward strand.
TCTGATGGTTGTTCCGTGATTCCTTCGTTGATGCCGAAAGGCGTTGATAGCCCCAGGTCTTCTGATACGAGATGTCCTTGCATTCACCGGTTGTCCCAACGATGACTCCATCAACATCAATGACCGCTTCGTTGACTCGGCACAGCAAAGCTCAGTTCACTTTCGAAAGCTGTTGATCTCGTTCCTGAATTCCGACGCAAGCAGGGTGAGGGGCATGCCACAGAAGTCGCGCGGCCTGGTGACGAGTCGTGGGCGTCCGGGTTTTCCCGGGGACTCGTAGCCTCGTCCACTACGATGAATACCCTGGTCAGATTCTGGACAACGCTTTAGTTTAAGCTTCAAGTGCAAATGCCAGGCTTGTTTCTTTAGTGCTGTCAGTTCGACCCGACGTACTGAAAGCGTGCCTGCTTACGGCCGTCGATTTCGATTGTTTCCTGAAACATCACAAGCGGCCTGACCCACAGGCTGCGGTCGCCGTAATCTGTGCGGTAAACGACCAACTCCTCTTCCGTCTCGCTGTGCATTGCCACACCAAGCACGATGTAATCCTTGCCTTTGTAATGGCGATATCGACCCGGTTGAAGGCTCATTGAATATCCCTGGATGTCTCGTTCAGCATTCTGAGGCCCTGAGTGTTATCCGGTACTGCAACACCGACAGTACCGCTGCAGCCTCGATCCTTCTCGCACTTCCCGGTCGCAACCAGCAGTTGCCCGTCCGGAAGACCGGCTATTCCAAGTGAACAGTCGAACTCGTATCGGCCCAGCAGATTAAAGTCCGGATCAGCCACCAGCAGAATCTGTGGCTTACCATAACAGCCGAACCACCAGCGATTGTGAGCAAACGTCGCCGTTTGAATACCGAGATCTGTGTGACCGCTCTTCAATGCATGCTTTTGCACGAACATCCAGTCGGAGTCGTATTCGTAAACGAAGTTCTCCTGCACTCCCTCCGGCAGTCCGCCGACAACGAAGAAACGATCGTCTCTGACGCCGATTCCGCCTGCGCCGTGAAAAACTTCCTGCGTCTCATGACGACCCAGTTCCTGCAATGTTTCCGCGTCGTACTCGTAAACCCACGAATCCGCGTTCCCAAGTGGATCGTTGAACTTGCCAGGATTGGCCGCCACGTAAAGTCTTCCTGAATGAAGACAAAGGTCACCATGGTGATCGGCCACAGGAATCTGCTTCAGCCGCCTGCCGGATCGGTCTGTTTTCACAAGCTCCGTCGTGAAACACCAATAGATGAACTCACCGTCAACACAGACGCCCTGGAGATGTTTAGGATAAGTGCCTTCGCAGGTCACCGTCTGCGGAATCCACGCTGTGAATGATGCCGCAACGATCAAAAGCACGGGCGATATCAGGGAGACCAACTGCATCTCGCAAACTCCGCTTTATCGCTCGGGCAGATCAATCTCGACCTCAGCACCGTCCGGAAGACCGTCGATCTGAGCATGCACGTAGCCGCAAAATGACCAGTACTTTTCAACGGTCGAAACATACAGGTTCTCTGGAACGTAGTCGCCGCCGAGAATTGGCAAAGTCTTAAAGCCGTAGCATTCACCGGGGCCAAGCTTCAAACCCGCCTCAACAGCTTCATCGACGATTCCCATCAGGAACCAGTCTTCCGCGTTGTCTTCGGACTCGTCTTCGTCTTCGAAGTCTGCTGCATCCTCTGAGTCATCCTCATTGGAGCCATCGACTGAGCTCTCGAGCATTGCGAAGAACTCATCCGCGTTCTCGGCCACTTCGGACAATTCGCCGTCTGACACATTCAGCCACAGTACCGCGCCGTCTTCGTCCAGAAAGAACAGGTCTCCGAAACGATTCATCAACCACGGCTCAATTTCAGCCTCATCGTCCAGGAGCCACGACCACGCGGACAGCATCTTGTGCCATTCGAGTTTCGTGTGGTCGACCAGGTAATCGTTGACGTCCATTGGGAAGACAGTCCAGCATGCAGCGGCAAAAGAGCAGGTTCGGGTGGCATCGTTCAGAATATGCACGAAAAACGATGATTCAAAGGGCGACGCATTCTAATGGAGAATGCCAGTGATCGTTGAGGCGAAGCGCATGGCAGTTGGCGAATTGGCGAAAGTGTCGTGATTGAGACGACCGGGTTTGAGAGGGAGGTTTCGTGCGAGTGCAGATTGGGAGATTGGGAGATTGGGAGTGTCGGAGCGTCGGAGAGTTGGAGTTGTGGGAAAAGGGAGTTGTGGGATTCCTGGGGCCGGGGGACTTGTCAGGGGCCTGATTCGTTTCTGATTGTTGAATTCGTAGCTAAGATCCACGCCGCCGAGTGGATTGTTTTTCGGGCGGCATGAATTGAGACCGGGAGTTCGCAGGAAACAGCACGGCCTCAATCCAGGCTCGGAATCCTGGTTCGCCAAAGAACCGCCCCCTGACCGAATTCTGCGAATGGCCCAGTTTCCGGAGTTGAAATTCAAGATGAGAACCGCGTTTGTCTCAACGATTGTGATGTCCATGATGATGTTCACGAATGCCGTGACCGAGGCCGTGGGAGCGGATCAGCCTGAGTTTCGGCTGCTCTGGTCCAATGGGGCTCCGGAAGCTTTGGGTGACAAGGATGCTGACAAGCCCGGTGTCTGGATTTATCCGGCCACAAAGAATCCGAATGGAGCTGCCGTCATCATTTGTCCGGGCGGCGGCTATGCGATTCATGCGACAGACCATGAAGGCGTTCAACCGGCGAAGTATTTTAATCGAATCGGCGTGACGGCCTTTGTACTTCGTTACCGACTGACTCCGTATCGGCATCCGATTCCGCTCCAGGATGCTCAGCGAGCACTGCGGATGGTGCGAGCCAGTGCGAGCGAGTTCGGGATTGATCCGCATCGAGTGGGGATCATGGGCTTCTCTGCGGGCGGTCACCTGACTTCGACCGCGGTCACTCATTTTGACGCAGGGGATGCGAAGGCGGAGAATGCGATTGATAAGCAAAGCTGCCGGCCTGACTTTGGAATTCTCGGTTATCCGGTGATCAGTTTCGTCGCAGATTATGCTCATAAGGGATCGGCGAAAAACCTGTTGGGCGACAAGCCCACGGACGAACAATTGCAGAGTCTTTCGAACGATACTCAGGTGACGAAAGATACGCCTCCCGTATTTTTGTTTCATACGTCTGAAGATACCGGGGTTCCTCCGGAGAACAGTCTTGCCTTTTATGCGGCCTGCCACAAAGCCGGAGTTCCCGCCGAATTGCATATCTATCAACAGGGGCCGCATGGAGTAGGATTGGCGAATGAGCATCCGGCAATCAGTCAGTGGATTCATGCAGCCGGTACATGGCTCAGGCAAAGCGGGTTTCTGACCACAGGTAAGCGGCAGGCGGTCACGGGAGTGATCAAGCAGAAGGGCGAGCCGCTGAAGTTTGGCACCGTGGCGTTCAAGCCGGACGACGTAAACGCACCGGTCGGCTGGGCGATGGTTCGCAACGGTCAATTCTCGATCGCTGCCAGTGCCGGCCCGGTTCCCGGAAATTATCATGTGGCCGTCACCGACATGGGAGCAGTTGCTCCCGGCCCAACGGTTGACGATGCAAAATTGTCCCCGGCTGAAGTGGTGTTCGAAATCACGGACGGTGGCAACGAACTGAGTATTGATCTTCCTTAGCCCGGCATAAACTCAACAGGATTCTCTGGACTCATGGCTGCTGATGAATCGCGGATGCGACTTCCTCACATTTTGCACTTCTCCACGCTCCGCAATTGGCTGACGTTGTTGTGGAGATATGGCGATCAGATCGAGCCGGGCCATCGCCTGCGAGCGTTCCGGATTACTTTGTTCATCATCGCCACAATTCCCATTCGAGTTTTCGAACGGCTGCGATTTGGGATTCCGGTTCGTCGTCATCAGCTCACCGAGCCGCCGGTTTTCATTATCGGACATTGGCGGAGCGGGACGACGAATATGCACAATCTGATGCTGCAGGATCCTCAATTTGCCAGTGTCACGATGCTGCACTGTGCGATCCCGAGTGGATTTCTGACATGGGAATGGCTGGCTCGCTGGATCCTGAATCGTCGACTTCCGAAAAGTCGTCCGATGGATGCTGTGCCGCTTGGTATCGATGAGCCGATGTCTGAAGACTTTGCACTGGCCGGGTTGACTCACATGAGTCATTACCTGAACTATTTCTTTCCACGAATTGCTGAGCAGACTTTTCGGCAGACGGTCCTGTTTGAAGGTGCGAAATCAGGCGACGTTGCTCACTGGTCTCGCATGTTTGAGTATCTGTTGCGAAAGGTCTCGTACGCATCGAAGGGGCGTCGGCTGTTGCTGAAGAATCCTCCGAATCTGGGCCGAGTTTCCGAGGTTTTGAAACTTTATCCGGATGCGAAATTCATTCATGTGTATCGCAATCCTTATCTGGTCCACGCTTCGACCATGAAACTCATGGAACGATTTATGGTCAATCTGGCGTTTCAGAGCCATGATCCACGCGAGATTGAAGAGTTTGGGGCGCGGCGTCACCAGTTGATTTTCGAAAACTGGGAGCGAGAAAAGGGGTTGATCCCTGCTCAAAACCTGATTGAGCTTCGACATGAAGACATTACTGCTCGGCCAATGGAGGTCGTGGAGCAGATTTATCGGCAGTTTGGACTGACAGCGTGGTCAGATATGCAGCCACGACTGAAGGCGTATACGGACACTCTGATTGGTTACAGGAACAATGAGTATCGTTTCGATGCGGACTACATCGAGCGTTTGAATCCTTATCTGAAAGCGTTCGCCGAGCGTCATGGCTATTCAATCCCCGGTGCCGCGTCTGATTCAAACTGACGTGACGGTGATGGATTCTTTTGAAATCCATTCTGGCTACGGGATTCAACTTTTCTCGTTACCATTGATCCACCAAACTTTGTTACTTCTCTGCTCTTTCCACGATAGTTTCCGAAGTCTGAATTCATGTCTCTTTCGCTTGCCGAGTACGCTGATTTTCTTGACGGTCGCAAACTCATCTGGCCGAAGGTTCCGGCTGCAAAAGCCGTCAACGCGAGCCCTTCGATAAAGCCTCTTCCCGGTATTCGCGCGGTGCTGTGGGATGTTTATGGAACACTGCTGCGTGTGTCCGACGGCAAGTTTACGTTGTTTCCGGAAGAAGAAGCTCGCCTGCAGATCGCACTGGACAAGACGATTCACGAGTTCAACATGTGGAATCACATGTATCGCAAGCCCGGGCCTCCGTGGCAGTCGATGATTGGCATTTACCGAAGCACCATTGAACGGCAGGCGATGCAGGCGACAGCCAAAGGGAACGTTACTGAAGTCAACGTGGTTGATACCTGGCGAGCTCTGATTGGCAAGCTGTTCGAGAAAGAATACAGGTACGATGAAGGCCAGTACGGTGATCTGGATGAGTTCAGCGAAAAGGTGGCCTTCTTCTTTCATAGTTGTCTGCAGGCCACTGAAGCGAGGGGCGGAGCGGCACAAGCTATGAGTGATCTGTCTGCCGGCGGGATTACTCAGGGGCTGCTTTCGGACGGGCAATCGTTTACTTTGATTCAGACATTGAAGGCTGTTGCCGCGCAGGGCGATCTGCCACCGCTGTATGAATTGTTTCGACCACAGACGATTCTGGTTTCGGCCGATGTGGGTGTGAAGAAGCCGTCAAAGATGTTGTTTGCAGAGGCTGTTCAGCAATTGCGTTCGATCGGAATTCAGGCTGGGGAGACGCTGCACATCAGTTGTCGTCTTTCGACAGATCTTGTCCCTGCAAAAGCCGCGGGGATGAAGACGGCACTTCTGGTGGCCGAGAAATCCGGGCTGGAAGTGTCCAGCGACGTTTTGAAAGATCCGACGACGCGACCAGATCGGTTGTTAACGGATCTGTCGCAACTGCGAGGCATCGTTGGTGCGTGAGCTTTCGGAAGCTCTCAAAAGAATGGCGGCGGCGCAAAATGTAGTTGGCACAGCGAAGTTTGAGAGTTCAGTCACCGGCGGCGCGAGTGTTGGCAACCGTCGGCTACTCTTTAAAATCCTGTCAGCATGATTGAATTCTGCCTTAGGCAGTGGCAAAGAGATAAGGTACCAGCTTGGCGAGCGGCCCGGTGTGAACCGGCCGGTAGAACGGCATACCGGTCGGCTAACGTTAACCGCTCGCCATGAGTTTGTGGGTAGGTTATTTGTTCGCTCCGGCCTTAGACACTCGAGCTCATGACTTCGCGTTGAACCGCAATCGAACCAATGAAAAACGGCCTTCGGAACAATTGTCCGAAGGCCGTTGTTGTGGCATCTACTCGAATTGAGTTATTGCTCAGGACTTCAAAAAAGTGAAGTCTGCGTTCAACGAAGGATCTGCGATGCGGTGCATGAATGCATCGATCAGAGCTTCGTCACCCGGGACTTCCGGAATCGCCATTTGCTGTTCAGGAGCAGCCGGGAGCATTGCAGCGATGAAATCAGTGGAGACGACTTCCTCTGGCTGGGCCTCCTCTGATCGAACATTCTCAGGAGCCTTTACCGTCAGAGGCTGACGGTTTGTCAAAGCCGGAGTAATCCTGAACGCGATCAGTTCATCAGGATTTTCTGCAGCGGAATTCTGCAGTTTCTCGTCGAGCTGTACTGTGATGACAAAAGTCTTTGAAACGCTCCAGCTACTGAATTGACCGAGAGAATTGACGGCTCGCACCCAGAAGCGATAAGTGCCGGGCCTGAGGGCGTTAGCGGCGGGAAGCGTGAAGGAAGCCGTCTGGCCGCCTGGGTCGAGAGAAAACGTTCTTGCCTGCAGAGAGATATCTTCACCGCGAAGCAAATCACGGATCAGAATTTCATAGCTGAACGAAGTCGAAGTGTGACGCCACGAGAACGTTGGGGTGGTGTCAGTAATTGTGTCGCCCGGTCCGATCAGAACTGGCGTGGTCGGGTCTGGTATATTCACCCGGAAGATGTAAGGTGCGCTCCACGCCGTTGGATCTCCGGAGACATTCTTCGCCCGAACCCGTGCATGGTAGACGAATTCTCCTAACCGGTTGGCTGTCGGAACGACATAGGACGGTGTCGTCAGGTTAAACGCCGAGAACGCGGTCTGACCCAGTGAGACGTTGTACACAGTGAAGTCATAAGCAGCAGCGGCCGGCGTTGTCGTGGTCCATCCAAAAGTTGGGTTTGCGTTCTCGACGTAGCCCAGTGAATTGACCACTGGAGCCGTGATCACGGGAACAGTTGGAGTCGGCTCATCGATATTGAAATCGAATGGCAAGCTCCAGTCGCCCACTTCGTTCGCCGCGTTGTAGGCCCGAACCCAGACGCGGTACTGTCCCTGAGCCATATTTCTGCGAGCGATGAACGATGTCGACGTCAGGCCGTTCTCACGGATCACTCCAGCGACTTGTGTCGTGACATTGTTGACCAGCAGGTCGTACTTGACACCACGCGCAGGAACCGTCCAGGTAAATCGAGGATTTGTGGTCTCAATCGTCGGGCTGTCATTAAGTCCGCGTGGACCAGTGACAGACGGGGCGGCCGGAGGGAGAATGTCGAGTGTGAAGGGCTGCCATCCGGTGCTTGGACCGGGAACATACTTTCCATCAGAGCCAATACTATTGGTGACCGCCCAAATCTGGACGCGATAGTTGCCTTGTGGCATCACTGGAGGATCAAAGAACGTTTTGGTTCGAGGCAGGTTCTCCTGAGTGAACTGAACCGTTCCGTTGGAGAGGTTGTCCACGACTATTTTATAATAAGTAGCACCGGTCACGGCAGTCCAGGAAAAGCGAGGTTGAGTGCTGGTGGACGTGCCGATCGGAGCGACCAGCCTTGGTGCAGCGAGAGTTGGTGTCGTAACGGTGAAGTCGACGGAATCACTGACTGCACCGGCTTCATTGGCGGCGTTGTAGGCTCGTACGTTGAACGTATAGGCACCATTAGCCAGCGGGCTGAAGTGGACATAGCTGCTGGTCCGTTGGTTCGTCTTATAGATGACTCGGGTCGTGGTCCCCTTTCTGAAGACCTGCACATCATAGGATCTGTCGTACGTCCCCGACGTCCACTGGAATGTCGGGAAGGACTCACCGGTAACGTTTCTTGGGCTGATGATCGTTGGCTTCGCCGGCAGAGGCACGTCGATTCTGAACACAACAGAAGTGCTCCAGGCCGACTCGTTGTTCGTACCGCCAGCTCCACGAAACGCCTTCACTCGAACCGAGTAGGTGCCCTGCGGAAGATTATTGATGGCCGCGGGCTGCACGGCATTGTCTTGAGGGTTCACCGTGTACTGAGTCGCGGTTGTGGACTTTCGGAATACGAGAGCCCCGGTCGTGGCATTGGTGACCTCCAGCAGGTACGACGTCGCTCGCAATGAAGGCGTCCACGAGAATTGTGGCGTCACAGTGTCGACGGTCGTGAGCGGAGCGAGAATGCGCGGCGCTCCCAGAAGTTCCTGAAGCGTACCAGCGACTTCGTATCGACCAAGCGAACCGAATTCAGAAGTCGTAGTCACTTCCAGATAATATGTTGCAATGCGATTAGCCGGGATCGAGCTGGCCGGGATCTCATAGTCAATTCTGGCCGAAATTGAAGGCGATAAATCGCTTGTGGCGACTACTCGGCCAGCAGAATCATAGAGCCTGGCGACAATGTCCAGATTGGAGCCGGGATTCAGTGTCGAGTTCGACTGGCCACCCAGAAACTGGTGGGTCGACAGGTCAAGGCCTTCTACGTACAGCGATACCTGTGCGGTACCCGTGGGAAGAAACCTGAACGTCAGGCGATGAAAATCGGAATCCACAGCGCCAGTTCCAGCGGTGACGCCTATGATGCCTGATCCCAATGCTGTGGGGATGTTGGAGACTTGTGACGCCGCCTGTAAGCTCGTGATGGCTGGCGTCGCGCCTCCAATGTTCCCTGGAATATCATCCTGACGAATGCGGAAACCTGGGTTTGTTAACCCGGGGACGAGTCCGGTCATCACATTAATGTCATTCTGAAAACCCGTCAAAGTATTCCCTCGGCCCCAGACATTCCGCGTTTGACCAGTGCCGGGGTCCTGCATGATAGGAATTGATCCGGAATTATTTGGTACTGCAGGTGGCTGAAGATCAGAAAGTCCGAGGTGATAGCCAACCGCTCTCGAGATCTCACGAGCAACCGTTTCACCGTTCACAACCTGTAACTGTTGTGGAAAGACCAGAACCGGGTTCGCGGGGCGATTCGTGTACGCTCCACGTACGGCAAATGCAGGGGAACTGAATACATATGTTTGCGGACCCGTTACAGGGTTTCTCCAACTTACTGCGCCATCGTCTCCAATTGCCACAGTAATCACGCTGTTGGTAGATGTTGGAGCAACCGTCGTCACATTTGCCGTGAACGGTGCAAAGTCCTCGGAGACTCGATAAAAGATTTCCTCGATCATCCGCGATTCTTCTGCGGAGTCTGGGCCGACGTTATTGTCGAGGTTAAAGCCCGCAAGTGTCTCGACGTTAATGATTCGATTCGTCTGATCCACGTAGAGTGTGGGTACGCCGAATCCCTGACCGGGGGCAGTGTAACCATCGAAGTCCAGATAAATTGTTACGGGAGCATTCGGGTTGCTCGACAAAGCCGGAACCGTCAGAAGCTGGCGAGTTTCGAGTGTTTCGAGCTGCAGGAGCTGGGATTTGCGATTTGTCTTCCGTTTCATACTCGTTGAATTGCTACGGAACAACGAAGTGAAACGGTGCAGGATTTTCCCGGACTTTTTCATCAAATCAACCTCTGTCTTCCAGCGCTTTTCAGTGGGGTAGGGCCGACAACCTCACACTAGACTTTGTGCAGGAATTCCCCTGCCCGTTTGTATCCACAGCTATCGGACGCACAAGTGTGTAGAAAACCAACAGAAGACACCGGTTGGAAATGAAATCCTTGCAATTTCGGCAATGCGGCCGGTCTTTCTAGTCGTAGTGGCATGAATGCTCAGGCGTTCAGAGTAATTTTCCTGACTCCCCACGTTCCGTAAGCTGTTCAATTCGTCAAAACCGGAATTCGTGACGGGGAAATTGCGGGAGCGGGGAAACTGCCTGGCCGCCGAAGGCCCCTTTCCGGGTGATATCCCAGTTTCGGGGTTGGATGCATCGTTCTCTTCTGACTTAGCCATTTTGCCCCATGGATTTTGTGACGGGAAGTGCTTTACTTGAGCTTCCGGAATATGATGGTGGGGGACTCAATCAACAATGGTGATGGAGATTGGGTCAGGGGCTGCGACGAAATCGAGACTCGTACCAAAGCGTTCCTGATTGTTTCCGGGGCTGGAACATGGCCGACAGCGAGTCCCGTTTGCGTCAGGTATTTTAGATTCATCACTTTCAGGGATTGAGGCAACACTTGGGATTCCTGGCACAAGTTCATATTTATTGCTTCCTGCTGAGCTACCTGGTTTCGCTGGCCTGCGAAATTCTCCTGGTGTTCCGCCGTCAGATCGCTTCGGCGCGGATGGCCGTGGTTTTCTTTTCTCTGGCGGGATTCGTCGCGCACACCGCTTTTCTGATCACTCGTAGTCAGAAAGCCGGGCTACCGCCGCTTTTGACCAGTCAGCAGGACTGGCTGCTGGTTCTCGCCTGGCTTGGCAGTCTGCTTTACATCATCCTGATGCTGACTCATCGGCAGATGGCTCATGGCCTGTTCATGCTTCCCGCAATTCTGCTTCTCGTGATTGTGGCTGTTTTTGTCAGTTCAGAAGGCAGCGGCAATCTCGAAAAGGTTGCGATGCGACGCTGGGGGATGTTTCACGCCGCGTCACTGGTGCTTGGGATTGGTGCGGTGGTAGGAGCCTCCATTTCCGGCCTGATGTATTTGTTGAGTCATCAGCAACTGCGAGGACGTTCGAAGTGGCTTCAGAAATTGCCCCTGCCAAGCCTTGAAAATCTAACCGCATGGAATCGCTGGATGGTGGTGTTCTCGGTGCCATGTCTGACGATCGGCCTGCTGACCGGATTCCTGCTGATTTCATGGAATCGAGGTTCCGGGGCATCGGAGTCGATTTCGTGGTGGGATCCGACCATTGTGACCACTGTCTTCGTCTGGCTGGCAATGGTGCTTTTTCTGGGGCGTCTTCTGAAAGGCGCTCATCAAACGGGCAAGTCGGTTGCTCAACTTTCGCTGCTGAGCGGAGGATTTCTGATCGTGGCCGTTCTTGGCCCGATGTTGCTGGCAGGCTCAGGGAATCTGGATACGTTCCATGGCCGTCCGCGAGCAACATCGTCAGACAAATCATCAGATAACAAGGACGACGCAACCACCGAGAGTCCTCAGAATGGCGTTGAAGTCTCGCCAATGTCCTCGACTGAGGAGATCCCTCAGGAGGTGGGCCGGTGAACGTTCTTGTCATCAGTTGTAATCATCATAAGGCGGGAGTTCAGTTACGTGAGCGTCTGGCGTTTTCGAATTCAGAATTGCTGAACAACGCTTATACGCAATGGCGTGAGATTCATCCGGATTCCGAACTGGTCGTCCTGTCGACGTGCAATCGGGTTGAGATTTACGCGGCCGATGAACGAGACGATGACGGTGTGTCATTCGATGACATTACTCGTTTCATCAGTCGGTTTCACAACGTCCCGACGGATGAGTTTGTGCATTCCGTGCTGGCCCAGTCAGGCACTGCGGCGGTTGAACATCTCTTCGAAGTCGCCTGCAGCATCGACAGTATGGTGCTGGGTGAGCCGCAGATTGTGAATCAGGTCAAAGAGGCTTATCGGGTTGCTCAGGAGAACGAAGCCTGTGGTCCCCTGACAAATGTTCTGTTCCAGCATGCATTGAAAGTGTCGGCGCAGGTTCGTACAGAGACAGGGCTGGCGGATGGACGCGTTTCAATCGCCAGCGTGGCCGTTGGTGATTTTGGAAAAAGCATCTTCAGCCGTTTCGACAACAAAACGGTGCTTGTCATCGGCGCGGGGGAGATGGCGGAGGAGACGCTGACTTATCTGCAGTCGGAAGGCGTTAAGCGAATTGTCGTGGCGAATCGTAATCGCGAACGAGCTGAGCGTTTGGCGGCTCAGTTCAAGGGTGAGGCCGTGGATTTCTCGACGCTCGACGAATGGCTGGCCAAAGCAGATGTCATTGTCAGCACCACCGGGGCTTCTCAGACCTTGATCACAAAGGAACGCTTTGCGGCAGCTCGAGCACGCTCGCAGCGGCATCCCGTGTTCATTCTTGACCTTGCTGCACCGCGTGACTTTGACCCGGCTGCGGGAAACGTTGACGATAACGTGTTCCTGTATGACCTGGATGCTCTGGAAGAAACCTGCAGCCGCAATCGTGCCGCTCGAGAAGCGGAGGTTGAGAAAGCTCGCGGGATTATTACTGCTCAGACGCGAACATTTATGCAGGAGATTTATCATCGTGCGACGGGCCCGGTGATTCATCGTCTGCGAGAGTATTGGACAGACATCAGTCGTTCAGAGCTGGATCGACTGTATCGTAAGCTGCCGAACCTTGAGAGTGCTCAGCGGCAGGCGATTGAAGCGACGATTCAGCGGATTGTGAACAAGCTTTTGCATCCGCCTTTGGAAGCACTTAAGGACGAAGCGAAGGAGGGCACCCCTGAGGGGCTGCTGCATGCGATTCGCAGGCTGTTTTTTTTCCGAGCTGACTGATCTATGCCCTGATCTGCCGTTTTTGGGGGCGTTAATCTGAAGTCCTTTTTCAACCCGACGCGTCAGTTTCGAAGTTGCGAGTTTGCGGCCATCCCAACCCGCTGCGTGAGCGAGGGGTAGTGCTTTTGTGTTTTACGCAGGGTTTCGGGAAATCCCTCGCTGACGCGTCGGGTTGTGATAATCCCCTGTGTTTTCGCCCCCTTGAACTTCCGCAGTCCGGAAACGCGCAACTTCAAAACTGACGCCGCGGTTCAGGATCAAGTCAACACGCTGTACCATCGGAGGCCGTAAGCCGATGCTCAGGGCGAAAAATTGGAAAAATCAGCAGATTCCAACACGGACGAGCTAACATGGAGAACCTATGCTTGTTTCTTCCGAACAGCGGCCCCACCATGCCGGTTGTGGTGTTCAGATAGGGGTAACGGGTTCAGATTCGCGTGAAATTCCGCCGGAAGTCCGGGAGTCAGGCGAAGATTGATGTCAGAGTCGGGCATAGAATCAGAGAAATCATTCGGCGTCAGGTAAACCTCAGGTCCCGAAATATGGCAGACAAGTTCATTGAATGGGATCGCGATCGTTTGGTCGTTGCGGAAGGGACCGCATCGGGCGAGAAAGCTCAGTTTCGGCTGGTCAAGATCCTTGAACGTCAGGCGGACTCAAACGACACGCTGTTGTTGGTGGATCAACTGAAGCAGTTGTTCCCAACGGGGGCAGATCGCAAGCGTGCTTCAGTCGCGATAGTTTTTCCTCGGCAGTTGGTCACGATTCATCGCATCCAGTTGCCGCAGGTGCCGGACAGTGAAATCCCGGACATGATCCGGCTGCAGGCTTCGATGCGGTTGACGGTTCCGGTCGAATCGGTCTGCATGGACTTTACTCCGCTCCCGATTCAGCCGGGAAGTGCGACACGGGATGTGTTGCTGGTCACCGTTCCCAGCGATCAGGTTGCGGTCGCACGCAGGACGTTGAATGACGCCGGGCTGGAACTGTCTGAAGTTCGCGTCAGCGCGTATTGCGTGGCTCAGGCCGCGGCTCGCGCGGGATTTCTGCGAGCATCTGCCGACCCGGAAAAGGTCGATGTCGTCGCGGTGATGCGGCGGGACTTTATTGAGCTGACATTTGTTCGAGGCACCTCGGTTGTCTTTTCGCACAGCGGAAGTTCGTGGACTTCTCTGGAGACTGTCGAGAAAACAATTCGTGCGGAGTTGACCCGAGCCCGGATGTCTGCGGCCGAGATTCTGGGCGAGCACAAGATTGATCGAGTGATTCTGATTGGTGCTCCGGAAGTCACGTCGGCCGTCACCGATCAGATCTCGACTCGCCTTGATGGAGCTCGAATTGAGCGAGTGAATCCGGCTGAAGCCTTTCTGTCTGGCGTGCTGCCTGAGGGAATTAATTCGGCCGATATCGTGACGCTGGCGGGAGCGATTCTGGGTGAGGCGGCGACAGGCGTTGATGTTGTCGACCTGATCAATCCTCGTCGAGCGCCGTTGAAGAAGGATTTGCGACGGCTTCGAGTTCTGCTGGGATCATTGGCAGGCGTGGTTGTTTTGGCGGGCGGGTACTTCTGGCGTCAGGGCCAGATCAATGAGCTCGCCGACGTTAAGTATCTGGTAGATACAGAGAATGCTGAGATCAAAGAAATGCTGCAAGCCGGCAGCAAGGAGATGACTCAGTCTGAAAGTGTTTCAGAGTGGGTGAATCGAGATGTTGAATGGCTGGATGAAATGGTTCGCCTGAAATCCATACTTCCGGCAACGGACAGAATGTTTATCGACAGTTTTCAGTTCACTGCAATCCAGCGTGGAGCATTGCCGTCAATCAAGCTTGTCGGATTTGCCAGGTCAGAGTCGGACGTTAATGAGCTGGCTCGGAAGCTTCGGGATGCGGGATACGGAGTGAAGCCGTTTGAGCCGGAGTACCGTGCCTCAGCGGTTTCACAGGATTATGGTGTTCAGATCGTACTGGAAGTTTCGCTCCCTGCGGATCCGGAATCAGCATCGGGCTAATGCAAATGGATGAAAAGAAACGCACAAAGATTCTTGCTGCAGGGCTGGTCGCGGTGATTGCCGTATACAGTCTGAGGTCGACGCTGGACGGGTTTCTGACGAAACCGATTCGGGACCTGCAGCGAAATCTGAATATGGCCAACGCCGAGAATGAGTCTCTGAAGCTTCAGGAGATCAAGTTCAAGGTTGCGCGAAAGAATCTGGACGACTGGAAGTATATCAGCCTGCCTCAGAATCAGGACGACGCCCAGCGACTCTATCGGGAATGGATCCACGAGTTAACTCGTCAATGTGGCTTCGGTGGTCCGGGCTTTGAAGTGACTCCGGGCGCGAGATCGCAGCAGAAGGAATTTGGAACGGTTGGCGTCGAGGTCAAGAAGGCGGAGACAGATCTGCAGGGGCTGACTCGATTTCTGTTTCTGTTCGATCAGGCGGATATGCTGCATCGAATCTCTGCCATGAAAATCGACAGCCCGGGTGCTCAGGGAAATCCGCGGCTGCTTGTATCGTTCACCGCGGAAGGAATGAGCGTTGTGGGCGGCGATGATAAAACGGAACTGCAGCCACGCACGACGATCACAAGCGGGATCAATGAGACTGCGATCGATGTCAATGTTGTGCCGACTGAGTCCATCATTATTGAAGATCCGTTCCGTCCGTTTCTGGTCCGAGTTGAACGGGAGTTATTGCGAGTTGAAGCGGTTAACGGATCAGCGTGGAAAGTACAGCGAGGGTTCAGTGGAACCAAAGCGGCCGCGCATCCGGAGAAGGCAACCGTGGAGTTGTTACCAGTGGCCTGGGATCGACAGGAGAAGACGCTGGAGCAGTATGCAGACTTTGTGAAAGCATCGGTCTTTGTGATTCCGGCACCGCCCAAAACGTGGAATCCGCGTTTGGCAGGCGTGAGCGACAAGACCATTAAGCCTGGGGAAGAAGTCAAATTCACGGCTCGTGCGGAGAGCTTCAATCCGGAGCTTGGCGAGCCGCAGTTTTCGCTGGCGGAACCTGTTGACGGCATGTCGATCGATCCTGTCACCGGAGAATTTGTCTGGAAGCCAGTAGAGACGTTGGGGGCCGGAGACTACACAACGACCGTGTTGCTGACGCAGTCTGGCAATCCTGAACTCAAGTTAAACTCAAAGGTGAAGATCACGATCAAAAGTGATAACCAGACGCCGGAGTTGACCCTGGCCGAAACAGCCACCGTCGTCATTGGGCGTGAGTTTACACTAGCGGCGACGGCGACTGACGATGGCCCGATGGAGTCATTGAAGTACTCTTTGGGGGCCGGAGCGCCTGAAGGCCTGACGATGGATGCGGCAACAGGGCAGTTAAAGTGGACCCCGTCACGAACATTTACTCCTGGAAAGTACGACGTCGAAGTCAAGGTGACAGATTCAGGTGAGGAGCCGAAATCGGCATCCGGGAAAATCGCCCTTGATGTGCAGGACGACAACGCTGCATTGACCTTGTTGTCTGCGGCCTTATCGAAAGATGGCGTCTGGTTTGCCTGGTTCAGAAACAAGGGGACAGGGAAAACTGAGCGATTGAAGGTTTCTGAGAAGCTGACCGTTTCAGAAATCAGTGTTGAGGTTGTCGCTGTGACGCATCGATTTGTGACTCTAAGAGATGAGGAAGGCGTTTGGCAGTTGCAGCTTGGCCAAACGTTGCGGGAACGCAAATTGATTGAACCAGCCGTCAAAGTTGAAGAGCCAAATACGGCAGTAGAACCCGTAGAGCCCACGACGACGTCTACGGAAACACCGCAGGCAGATCCTTCTCAGGAGTTAACGCAGAAGTCGGGGGCGGAGCCTGAAGACTCGTTGATATTGCCGAATCTCGGTGGCGAAGCGAATGGTCGCGAGGGTTCCGGAATTCCGGAAGTGACAGACAAGATTGAACCGGCCGAATGAGGTCAAAGTCATCGTGGCGCGACTTCTCTGTCAGGAGTTTGATGCCCGATGCCGTCCTGTCATTATCTCAAGCCCGTCGATCTCCCTGGCGACTCCCGGGGATTGTCTCGTGTTCACGTATTATCCGGCTGGCTGAGCTGGAAACTTGTTTCCTCGGTGATAACTCCATTAAAGTCGTTGGACGAGGACTGCTGTTCGCCCGGATACTGGGAGGTATCCATTTTCGGTGGAACATTGAAATTCGTGGTGTCTGATGGAATCGCAATGGTCAACCTCACTGACGCTGCTTAGTGACCTCAGGGTCGGTGGGGCGACGGCCTGGAGAACGTTCCTGCACTTGTATACTCCTCTTGTTGCCGCATGGTGCCGGAAAGCTGGCCTTCAGGAAGCTGATGCCGCAGATGTTTGTCAGGAGGTGTTTCGGGCAGTCAGTGCGGGGATCTCGGCACTCCAGTTCGGCCCCGGCCATAGTTTCCGCGATTGGCTGTGGACGATCACGAGGCGATGTTTAGCGAAACATTTTGAGCGTTGTCGGAACAGTGTGAACGCTGTTGGTGGAACCGACACGATGGTCAGGATGAATGCTGTTCCCGACTGGATTCGGGAGGAATCAGCACCGAAAAGAGGAGATGGCGGTGGAGAGGTACTGATGCGTGCGGCGGAGCTCATTCGAGGAGACTTCGAGGAGCGAACATGGCAGGCCTTTTGGCTGTCGACTGTTGAGAACCTGCCCTCCGCCGAAATCTCCCTGCGTTTGAGCATGACGGCAAACGCAATTCGTCAGGCTCAGTTCCGGGTATTAGCGAGACTTCGTGAGTTTGTGAGGTACTGGTAGAACCTTCAAAGGAGAGTTCATTTTGAAGACGATGGGATCCAGTTCCTGTGGGCTGCCGACCACGCACGACTGTCTCTTGACGAAGTTGATTCATGCTTCACTGACGGAGGTTGATTCTCCCTGTAGAATCTGCCAGAAGTCGAAGTCCGAAATTGAAGCGGAAATGGAAAAAATCGCGGCGGAGTTTGGGTCTGCTGTACGTTCTCGAAGTGATTTTGAGCAGAATTTTGCGGCGAAAGTGGAAGCGAGACTTCAATCGGCGGAATGCGGTCTTCGCGGAAAGCCCGAAGCAACAAGAATCCCTGCAAGTCCGGAGCGGATTGGCCGCTACGATGTTCTTTCTACGCTGGGGCGAGGAGGCATGGGCATTGTTTATCGTGTGAGGGATCGTGAAAGTCTTCGGGAGTATGCACTGAAGACGCTCCCGGATATGGCTCGTTCAGGAAGCCAGACGAAGGCTCGTTTTCAAAGGGAGATCAGCAGCGTTCGTCGGCTGAATCACCCTGCGATGGTGCAGTATATTGATTCGGAGATGACCGATGAGTCGTCCTATCTGGTGATGCCTGTCATTCAGGGAATCGATGTTGGCTCCTTGGTGTCTCACGGGAAGTCGCTGGCCCTGGCGGAGGTGAGTGAGATTGTTCGGCAGGCAGCAATAGGTCTCTCTGCAGCTCACGAGCAGATGATCATTCATCGGGATGTGAAACCGTCGAATCTGATGCTGACATTGAGTGAGAATGGGCAGGTTCAGATCAAGATTCTGGACTTTGGAGTGGCGATCAGTCGTGGACAGGAATGTGACAGCACCCTGACGGAAGAAGGGCAAACTCTGGGAACTCTGGATTACATGTCACCCGAGCAACTCTCGAATTCTCATCACGTTGACTGCTCCACTGACATTTACTCACTGGGTGCAACGGCGTTTCGGTTGCTGTCGGGAGTCACGCCATTTCAGAAGGCTGGCCGAAGTCCATTGAAGCTGATGATGGCAATTCGAGACTCCAATGTTTGCGAGATTCAGAGTCTATGTCCGAATCTTCCGCTCAGTATTGCGGGGTTTTTGAATCGGATGCTGGATCGGGAACCCAGTTATCGGCCAAGAAATATGATGGAGGTCGCGGTGGCCTTTGAGAGTTACGCGGTCGGGCATCAGCTGGGTGCCCGACTTCAGGAAAGGTTATTGACAGAAGCGGACGACTCGGCCACGACGATTGAATAGGCCGTGGTAGTGGGGCTTGAAAGCCCGATCCGGAAGGTCTCGTTTTTGTGCAGAAACTTGACGGCGAAGCTGTGTGGCCGCGGTCGCTTTACCGAAGAAGTGGAAACGCAACAAACCCGCCGGACTACGGCGGGTTTGTTTAAGTGGTCGGATCTGGTGGACCTGGCCTGCAGGATCAGTTGTTGATCCCGCTGCCCAGCAGGTAGTTGATCTGGAAAGCGTTCAGCAGAACATTCCCAACTTCTTCGGCCAGTGTAAATCTGACGAGCACGACGTCATTTGGCTGGATCAGAACTCGTTCAGACGGGTTCTCGAGTGCTCGGTTGAGATCGACCTTCATGGCGATTGAGCTACCGCAGGGGAGTTCCCGAATAATGATGGCTTCGGATGGCTGGCAATTTACACCGCCTCGGCCGCCGCCTGCTCCTCCACCTCCGGCACCACCGGCACCACCGCCACCAATGGCACCCACTCCTGTACCTCCCTGGCCAAGGGGACCGCCAGCCAATGCGATTGCCCCCAGAATATCGAGGTCCTTATCCCTTGGCAGAGGATATTCGCCGCCACCAAGGATTCCTGCTGTCGTGAATGTTTCACGGTCCCGGCTGCGAATGATGATGATATCACCGTCGTTCAGAATGATGTCGTTCTGAGTAAACGACGGCGGGCTCGCTGGGTTGTAACGCAGAGGAATGCGAGTCACATTCGGAGGATCCGGCAGGGGGGCTTCGTTGCACAGGCAGTCGTCATCACAGTTGCTCTGGCAAACCTCATTCAGTACCGTGTCTGCATCAACACCGGACTGAAACAAGCCTCGATAGATCAGGATCTCGTTTTTTGCATCGGTTCCCGGCATGCCCCCTGTTTCATTCAACGCGTGGAGAACGTCGTTTTCGTAAGCGGGCAGGTCAACAACTGAGCCAGTACCACGCTTCGACACACCTTCCGTGCCGCCTGCTTCTTCCCGAATCACCTGAACTCTGACTTTTCGCGCCTGGATCAGTGTCACAATGATGCTCTCTTCGCCCCTCTTCACGATTTCTCGCGGGTAAGTATAGGCGTCTCGAACGGCCTCGGTGGCTTCAACCAGAGACATGTTCTTCACGTTGATCGCATCAACGATCGGAAGGGCCAGGGTGCCGTCTTCTCGAATCGGTACTGGATAGCCGATCGCGGGCGGGCGATTGCTGTCTTCCGGGTAGTGGACCGGCGGAAGTTCTTCTTCACTGCCGAGTACCCCCTTGATGTACACGCCAAGCACGTCACCGGGGCCTAACAGATAGGTCTCCGGCGGATCCTGACGAAGCCGCAGCAGGGAGATGTCCTTGTAGTTGTCTTTCAGTTCCGTCGCAAGAATTTCGGCGGGGACACGCGAGACAGGGATCGCGTTAACCGACTGGCAGCCTGCGGGAACCATGGACGCCAGAGTCAGGAGTCCCAGGATTCGGAGGCGTTTGGCTCCGCTGGTTTTGCGAACCGACCCGAAGCTGAATAGTTCATTTAAGCGTGACATGACAGTCTTCTCCGTGATTCCCGGAATTCGTCTTTATCAGACGTTCTGAACTGGCTCAAACTTTTCGCTTCCACTTCGAAGCAAATCAGTGTTGTTGAGTTATTGCGGCAGCCTGTTTCATTTCGGTATCTCAACCGGCGGTGCACCTTCGTCATACGGTCGCACGGGCTCTGGAACTTTTGAATCAAGCGGCATTTGGATTTCAGGCGTCTTCATGATTTCCATTGGCGGTTCGTCCACGTCGTTTCCTCCGTGAACTTCCGGATGGTGGACCGAATCCATATTCGCAGGCTGTGACGTTCCCGCAAAGCAGGAGTCCGAAGGGGGGGCCTGGCGAGCCATCAAATTGGCGCGAGCCGTGGGTGAAATCGGGAGTTGCTGCAAATTGCCGAAACCGTCCTGCTGGGCAGCAGTGGCTCCGTGGGAGTAGCCATCAAACCATGCGTTGGTCTTTGCTCTGCCCGCAGGGGTTTGGAACTGAGGTTTCCAGTAGCATCGTGGAGGCAGGGTCGGCTGGCAGCCTTTTCCGCCTTCCAGAATGTTTGTGTATCCATCCCGGAAGCCTTTGGAAAAATGGAGCTTGTAGTCGACATCCTTGTAACAGGATGACCAGTTCATCCAGCCCTTCTCTGACAACACCATGTTTCTGGTGCTGGTTTCGCAGGAAATGACATGATCCTGAATGGCGTTACATCCCGCTGAGGACATCAGCAGCAATGCGAGCCCTGCTTTTGCAGACTTGCTAATCATGGTCCGGTCTCCGTTCCGCCGACGTTAGTCAGCATGCATCCTGGCAATCGGCGAATTCAGTTTCTCTAAACTTGCTATCGCAAAGTTTCTATCGACAAGCGCCGTGTCGTGCGGCACTCGCTTCTTGTTAAGCTCATAGTTCGCCTCCTTATGGGGAGGACAACTAGTGCGACCATTGTTGTCACGAATCAGTGACGAGCTATTTGTTCTTCGGTGTCACTACGATTTCGGCCGTCGTTGATGTGCTGGTGACTCCTGAGCGATCCAGAGATGACTGTGCCGCATCCCGAACCGGTATCACGGAATCGGAGTTGGCCATTTTCTTCAACTGTGCTTTGGTCGATTCATTAAGATCCGGGAAATCCCCGAGTGCCACCGCTGCACTTGCTCGAAGCTCGGGTGATTCACTCGTCAGAGCAGACTCCAGTGCTGAGGCACACTTTGACTCTGAGCTGGTTCCCACAAAGTGATGGAGCGAGGAGCAGACCTGAATCGGCAGTTCAGGGAGTGAATCCTTCATCAGGTTTGTCATGCAATTGGCCGTAACCTCGTCGTGCTCCCCTCGCTGGATTCGAGAATCGCAGATGGCGAGACGCAGATAGCCATCTGTTGCAGCCTCATTGGCCTTCTTTAAGGCCTCCTCGATCGCCTTGTTTGATCGATCACAATCGCCAAGCAGCGTCGCGGCCAGACATTGTGTCTCCAGGGAATCGCCATGCTTCAATCCGTTCAGTAGAAGCTCCGCATGCTCGGCGGGCGTTTCCACAACTGCCAGAATCTGCTCCGCTGAAACCAGCGGATGAGCAGGACTGATGGCTGGCTGCAAAAAGTTGGTAACAATTGTGCCTTCGTTAAGATTCACTTCCAGGGTGGCTGCTTTAGCCGTTTCAGCCGGAGTCGAAGAGGAATTCGTCGCTGATGCGTCAGTAGCGGCTTCTTCGAAAGATGCCGGAGATAGTCCCGGCAGGGATGGCAGGTCGCTTGTCACCTCGGTGACTTCCAATGACGCCGTTTTCAATTCCGACCTGCTCGCAGCGGTAAGCTCGGCGGGTAGTTGCGGTGCCTTCGCATTCAATGGGACGGCCGTTTCAACCACTGGATTTTTGCTCGTCTCCGTCTTTGCGACAGCTTCGGTCTTCAGGGTCGTGCCGAAACTTCGGCCAGCTTTGCGACTCGCTATTTGCTGCAGAGAATTCCGCACTTCTGTGCTGTTGGGATTCTGTTTCAGTGCTTTCCGATACATGGCTTCCGCCTGATCGTACCGACCCTGTTTTTCGTAGACCCGGGCAACAGCGGCATACTTATCGGCAGAAGCTCGCCCCGACCGGGCTGCCGGACGAGTGTCGGAAACGACAGCGGTGACCGC
>JBIIIF010000051.1:0-33423 GCA_044235005.1 Planctomycetaceae bacterium
CACAGCCGTTGTTGGGTCCGTCGTGATTTACACCGTGCGTTTATTGTTTCGGCACCAGTAACGCATTTGGAACGACACTCGGACTCGGAAGCTCACTACGATCCCGGGTCTGCGAACCTTCTCTGACGTGTTATTCACGAGACTCAGGTCGAAAGAGTTGCTGGCAGAGTCTCCTCATGGATCAGCCCGCGGCGGAAGCAGGGCATTTTGTTGTTTCCAGTATTCCGGTAAGTTCGGCTTGGTCTCACGCAGAATCTCTACGATGGCCGTGCGATCTGCTGGCCCCAGATGAGCATATTTTTCGGACTGTTCTTTGCCGGATAGAACAGTCCACAGTCGCTGATAAACTCGGTCCCGGACTTCTTCTGGCAGTGAATCGAATGTCGGCGAGTAAATCAGGTAGCTGCAGGGGTACTTGAAGAGGCGCGTCGTCATGTCCAGATCTCGCAGCGATCGCCCTTGAGCGTCGCGAGGCCCAGCGGCTGCAAAGACTTCTGCAAAACCGGAAGTGCCTTGAATCGGGTCTGAAATCTTTGCTTCGTTGACCAACAGCATACTGTCCACAAGTCGATCCGCGACACCTTGAATTCGGCGGACTGTACTTTCAAGCGATGCTGTTTCTCCTTGACCGACTGCCGAGTTAATCAACTTGTCGTAAGCAAGAGCCTGACGAGTTTCAAAGTTGGCTTTAGTGAGCCGATTGTGAACGAGTGTTTGATGTTCCATGATCATTAACGCCACGATATCGCTGTGCTTCGTGGGATAGTAATCCGGATTGATTCGGTACTGGAGGTCAACAACATTCAGTCCAGCGGAGTTATCCACAGGCTCAACAACATTTCGTCCATGAATCACCAGATTGCCAATGTGCTTCTGTGAGCCATGAGTTCCAGTGACGTACCATCCACCCCAGCGATCTGCAATAGGTGTCGTGTGATCAACTGTGCGGCCTCCCGCAGACATCAGAGGTTGTCCGCTGGACTCGACGTACAAAGAGCGAATTACGTGACCGGGAACACCCTCCATCCTTGAAGAGCTGTGACAGACAAGACAGTTTTCAGTTCTGCGGACAATGGCCGGAGTTCCTCCCGGCTGCTGATCCAGTGTGTAAAATACCGTCCCCAGTGATGGATCGGCGGCTGAGATCTCCAGCACCTCACCCGACTGACAATAGCCCACATAGACGTCATCGTTAAAGAAGATTGCCCTTGGCTTTCGCGGTGAGATCCGCATCATCTGCAGGCTGGTCCTGGAGAAGACCAGTACCTGCGATTCAACAGGAACGTCGAGTGCTTTCAGAAGAGCGGGCAGGTAACCCATTTCTTTCGAGTATGGCATTTCCAACTCGCCCTGACTGAGTCTTTCCTGCAGGACTGAGACGCGATTCTGCGGCTTGCTTTGACTGTAGAGAATCGGCTCTTTTTCAAACTCGTCTTCGGCCGGTCGTACTTCAGATGGGTCGAGCATCAGTGCGATAAAGCTCAGCAGAATAGCAGCGTGCATCTGCCGGATATGCAGGATTCTCATAGCTAACTTCCCCGCTACCAGGACTCAATCGAAGCAATAGTTTTGCAAGACCGATCGGCTCTTTACGAGACAGCGCAATCGTGGAATCTACTCGGGAAAAACGCCGCCCAGCCAAAGAGCCGAACTCACAAAGCGCACTGGCGAGCACCAGTCGTCGCCAACGCTGTTTAATTCTACACATTTTTATGCAGATTTATGCGGCTTTGCGCAGGAGATTCTGGAATTTGTCAAGAACGGCCATGCTGTCCCTCATCCCGGCCCGGCACCTGTCGGCCCATTAAGCCAGATGCCAATCGCATTGCTGACAACGGATCTTGCCTGTGCGTTTAGCCTCTGCCAACGTCCTGTTCTTCGAGCGCAAGTCCGCCCAGGAAACGCTATGGACTAAGCAGCTTTGGATCTGCGACCTGCGAACCAACCTTCACCGCAGGCTGGAATGAATAAACTTTGTAACGCAGCGCCCCGGATGACTTCGTCGCCTACCAAAACCAGAAAAATCGCAGTGCTCGCACAGAGTCGGAGCGATTCAAATCCTTCAGCTATGATGAACTGATCAAACGCGACAAGTTGAACCTGGACATCTTCTGGCTGAAAGACGAAGCCCTCGAAGAATCCGCCAATCTCCCGGCCCCTGAGATCATTGCTGCGGAGATTACTGCTGATCTTGAGGCTGCTCTGGAACAATTCGCGACGATCGGGAAAGACCTTGCGAAGACAGAGACCTCGAGGCGGTGAGATTGGGCGAGGTGAACGACGAACGAAGAGCGGGATGAAGAGTAAGAATAAGATTAGGATTAAGATGAACAGTGGGGGCGGTTGAGAAACGAAAAAAGCTCGGCTTCGCGAGGAGGCCGAGCTTTTAAAATTGTGTCTCAAGTACCGGAGGCGGGGGTCGAACCCGCACTAGATGTTACTCTAACCGGATTTTGAATCCGGCGCGTCTGCCATTCCGCCACTCCGGCGGGTACCTGAATCTTTCACAAACACAACTTGCCAAACCAACGAAATCGTTGGGCAGGCTGCTTTGCGGGAGGGGGAAACTAATCGAATGGAGGGGCGTTCGCAAGGCGATGCGTCGCGGGAGTTCCAGTTTTTGACGGGCGGGACAGATTCCCTCGGAAAAACCGATATCCTCGAAAAGTCTTCGCTCGGGAAACACCGACACGGCACGCTCAATGACGGTTCGCCAAACCACGATTTGGCAATCTCGCGGTCACATTGTCATTTCAGGGGCATTTTGAACGGCGGCCTTCCGGAAGCGTGGCACGGAGCCTTGTGTCCGGTAACATTCCGCAACTCATGCTGGCTCGCCACGGACTTCGGGAAGACGGTTCGGATGTTCGGCGGCAACAGGCGAGTCCCTGTCCGATTTTCATGACCCCGGAAAACGAAATTTCTGCAATGGCCCACACTCCGCAAGCTGACGGCTCGATCACTCGCTTCATCAACCACCATTACCGCCACTTCAACGCAGCTGCGCTGGTCGACGCGGCCAAGGGCTATCATCAGCACCTCGCCTCCGGTGGCAAGATGATGATTACTCTGGCTGGTGCGATGAGCACTGCGGAGCTGGGATTGTCATTGGCTGAAATGATTCGTCAGGACAAGGTGCATCTCATTTCCTGCACCGGTGCGAATCTTGAAGAGGACGTTTTCAATCTGGTGGCTCACGATTACTACGAACGAGTTCCTCACTATCGCCAGTTGTCCCCACAGGACGAACAGGATCTGCTCGACCGTCACATGAATCGAGTGACTGACACCTGCATTCCGGAAGGCGAAGCAATGCGTCGCATGGAAACGGCGATGCTGGAAGTTTGGACGGCGGCTGATCAGGCCGGAAAGCGATTCTTCCCACACGAATTTTTCTATCAGGTTTTGCTGAGCGGCAGATATCAGGAATTCTACCAGATTGATCCTAAGGACTCGTGGATGCTGGCCGCGGCCGAAAAGAATCTGCCGATCATTGTGCCGGGCTGGGAAGATGCAACGCTCGGCAACATGTACGCAGCGGCTGTGATTCGCGGTGACATTAAGAATGTTCACACGGTTCGTACCGGGATCGAATACATGACGTGGCTGGCCGAGTTCTATACTCAGGCCAGCATGAAAAATTCGATTGGAATGTTTCAGATCGGTGGCGGCATCGCGGGTGACTTCCCGATCTGTGTCGTGCCGATGCTGCATCAGGATCTGGGGCGCGACAGCGTGCCTCTGTGGGGTTACTTCTGTCAGATCAGTGATTCAACAACCAGCTACGGCAGTTACTCCGGGGCCGTCCCGAACGAAAAGATTACCTGGGGCAAACTGGGTGTTGATACGCCGAAGTTTATCATCGAATCCGATGCGACCATTGTTGCGCCACTGATCTTTGCTCATGTGCTGGGCTGGTAGCGTTTGATCGGGTTTAGTCGCGATCCGCTTTAGTTTGTGTGTCGTGGACCTTGCTAAAGGTCCTCCTGTGTTGGGATCTTTAGCAAGATCCACTACCACCACCCCCGGTTTTTGTGTTGACAGAGTAGTGCGTCCTTTCTGTCGGATAGGATTTTGTACTGCCGCAAGGCATACCTTATCTGAACTTCTGTGAGGATTGCAGGCTTAACAGCGTTATCACATGCACCGAAGTCGCGGCAAGCCGCGAAGTCCTGCCCGGCAGGCAGGACCTACCGAATGCCGCGGCGGACTTCCGCTCGGTGGTAAACAAAAACTCAAATCTTGCGGCGATCGCGTGACATCACAGGAGAATTGCAAAGCGTGCGAGTCCTTGGACTGGATATTGGTGGAGCGAACATTAAAGCTTCCACGGCCGATGGAGAATCCGTCAGCATCAGCTTTGCAATCTGGCAGAATCGCGATGGCCTGCGCGGGATTTTGAAGCAGTTGCCGTTTTATCGCGACGCTGCTCCGGAGATCGTGGCTTTGACAATGACGGCGGAACTTGCGGACTGCTTTCAGACCAAGGCCGAAGGCGTTCAGTTCATTATTGAAGCTGTGCAGGCTGTCTTCGCCGGATCCATGATTCGAGTGTGGTTGACGTCGGGTGAGTTCGCTGAAGCAGCCGATGCGATTGAGCTGCCTCAACTGGCCGGAGCATCCAACTGGCATGCTCTGGCGACATGGGCTGGTCGAGCTGTTCCGTCTGGCCCGGCGGTGTTGATCGATATCGGTTCCACGACGACGGACATTATTCCGCTCATTGATGGACTGCCGATTCCGGAAGGCCGAACGGATCTGGAGCGTTTGGCCGCATCAGAGTTGCTTTACACCGGTGTCGGGAGAACTCCTGTTTGTGCAATCGTTCGGTCAGTGCCACTTTCGCCAGATGAGGAAGTTGCAGGACCGGCCGATGTCTGTCAGATTCCCGTGGCTGCCGAGCTGTTTGCAACCTCATTGGATGTGCACTTACTAGCCGGCGATATCATGGCGGATGCGGGAAACTGTGAAACCGCCGATGGACGCCCTTTGACCAGGGAAGCGGCATTGAACCGTCTGGCTCACATGCTTTGCTGTGACGCGACGGAGTTGTCCGAGACGCAATTGGTGAAGATCGCTGAGTACATTGCTGAGCAACAGCTTCAGCAAATTACCGTGGCGGTGAAGAATCGCTGCCAGTATGTCCGCAAGTTGGTCGCGGATTCGAGCGTGACGAAAATTCACGCAGTGATCAGCGGTAGCGGTGCATGGCTGGCCGAACGAGTGATTCAGGAAGTTGGTGAATCCTCCTTTGCCGCGGTTCACAACCTGTCAGAAATGTTTGTTCGCAACGTGAGTCGTTCTGCGCCGGCCTTCGCGGTGGCACGTTTGGCGGCTGAACGTTGTCAGGATGATCTGCTGCCGATAGAGACGCTGTATTAAGAGCACTCAGAGCTGAGCAGCTTGACGATTGAGCGCGGACCGCACATATTTCATGCGTAGACCAAGCCCTTCCCAATTAGCCTGCCCAACCGAGGAAATCGTCATGTTACTGAAACGCGTCAGCCTTGCCGCCGCATTGTGTTTCACAGTGGTCAATGTTGCCACTGCAGCCGATGTTTGGGGACTCAAGCCGGGAACTCCGGAACTAAAATCGGCCACGACACTGGCGTTCGGACCTGAAGATATTCTGTTTGTCGGCGATGCGAAGAATGCCACCGTGTTCGCCATTGCCACTGGCAACACGGAAGGCGATGCCGCCAGTGCCTCAATCAACATTGACGATCTGCCAACAGCGATCGCCAATGAATTGCACGCTAAGAAAGTTGAAGTCAACGACGTTGCCGTGAATCCTCGCACCGGAGTTGCTTTCGTTGCCGTCATGGCCGACGACCACGCGGCCCTCGTGCAGATTGACGGAGCCGGCAAGATTTCCGAGCTGTCTCTGAAGGACATCAAGTTTTCGAAAGCGGCGCTGGCCAACGCTCCGGAAGATAAAATCGTTGGTGAAGGACGAAGAGCCCAGAATCGTCGGAATGACTCCATCACCGATATTGCGTTCTTCGAGAACAAGCTGCTGGTGTCGGGACTCAGCAACGCACAGTCGCCGTCGACCGTTCGAGAACTCAACTTTCCGTTTGCCGATTCCGACAAGGGCATCGGTGTTGAAATCTATCATGCAGCGCATGGCAAGAGTGAAGACTATTCCGCGATGCGAACTTTCGTCCCAATCATGATCGATGGCGAACCGAGTATTCTCGGAGCGTATGTTTGTACTCCGCTGGTGAAGATACCGGTCAAGGAATTGTCTGCTGCGGGTGAGAAGGTCAAGGCGACGACTGTTGCAGAACTGGGTAACCGCAATCGCCCACTCGACATGATCAGTTACTCAAAAGACGGTGCCGAGTATCTGCTGCTCAGCAACAATTCTCGCGGCGTAATGAAGATTTCGACCGCTGGCTTGAAGGAAAATAAAGGGCTGACGGAGCCTGTCAGTGGTGGCGGTACCGCCGGACAGAAGTATGAAACAGTTGAATCGATGACTGGCGTTGTGCAAATGGACAAGCTGAATGAGACCTCAGCATTGCTGCTCGTTCAGGCCGAAGGTGGTCCTCAGAATCTGAAGACCATTGCGTTGCCGTAAGTTGAGTTATCCGGCTGAGGAGAGGCGACTCATAGCGTTCTATCAGATGCCCCGGAAGTATGATTGCTTCCGGGGCATTTTCATGCGATTCTCCACGTTTTCGGGCTCTGCACGAAATGAAGTGCGCCACCTCGCATAGCAAAGTGGTATTGCAGTTCTCGAACTTCGGTAAAGCTTGTTGTGATTCACCGCAAAGCGGTTCAAGAATGTAACCGACCTCCTGCCGTTGTGCGGATCTGAGATTTCAAATTTGAAATCTCAGATGGATCAAATGCAGGGCGACGAAAGCAGAGAGCTGAGATCATCCGCAGTTTCTGAAAGCCGAAAGCTGAAGACCGAAAACCCTGATCACTTCTCATCGCCGCCTCCTTCGAGTCGATCAAGCAACTCGCGAAGCTGCTCGATATCGCCGGAAGAGAACTTGCGTTCCTCGACAAGGTACTTCATCAGCGGCATCGTCTCGCCGCCGAACAGCAGGTCGACCATCTCACCGATGGTTTCACGGATCACAGTTTGAGGCCGCACTTTGGGCGAATAAACTCGACTGCGACCTTCCAGTCGCACGTTGAGATATCCTTTTTCTTCAAGCCTCCGCAGGTATGTCTGGACCGTCGTAAAGTCGATATCGCGGCCCGGTGGCAGGGCTTCAAAAACCTGCCGAACACCGGCATCCTTGAGTTCCCACACAATCCGAGCAATCTCCAACTCAGCCTTCGACAATCCCGGTCGTGGCGGCATTTCACATTTTCCGTGCCCAGGTCATTATCAATTACAAATGTCCCTGATCGGGAACTTTAGGATTACATTTGTAATTGCGTCAAGAGGAGCCACGCAGAATCGCAGAGTGGGGGTGCAGTCGCGGATTTCGGTAGAGCGCAACGAACTGCAATTCCGGGAGGGCGAGGCTCCTGCCGAGCCGAGCGTTTCCGCATTGCAGTGGCTCGGCAGGAGCCTCGCCCTCTCAAGTTGACAGTCATCCGCGACTACACCCGCAGAATGGCAGAATGGTTGTCTTTTCCGGAGAGAGACGAAAGGGGTCGTTCGACCGTTCCCTTTTCAATCAGCCCGAAACATCGGCGATACATTCCCAATTCATGCGGAGTGTTCACCGGAGACCCTCCGAGGATTGGCTCAAGCATTGCCGCGCGGTGAAGAAACCGCCACGTCTGTGGATCCACAACAAAACCACATCGAGGAACTCGGAGTCTATGCGATGGATGCTACACTTCGTTTTCAGAACTGGACAAAGAATTGGCTGACGTTTGAGCAATCAGTCTGAAGTCGTCGTTGTCGTTCGCTGCGATGACAATGAACATCGCTGTTCGATGGTGTCTAAGAACTATGGAATCACTTCTCCATGAAATCTTTCCGATCGTCGCCTTGTCGCTGTCGGTATCTCTGACGGCGGTCCTGATCAGCTGCGTTCTGGGAATGCCCCTCGGCGTCTGCCTGGCGCTTAGTCACATACGAGGCCGATCACTGCTCAAGGCGTTGGCATTTTCAGGCATGGCGATGCCACCCGTGGTTGTCGGGCTGCTGCTGTATTTGCTGCTTTCCCGATCCGGTTCGCTCGGCGAATGGCAATGGTTATTTACCACTCGAGCGATGATCCTGGCGCAAGTGATCCTGGACTTGCCGTTTGTCATAGGAATAACGCTGACAGCCGTTGAAGCCGTTCCGGACGAGTTGCAGTTTCAATTGCGAAGCCTCGGAGCGACGCCCTGGCAACTGCGATGGACTCTGCTTCGTGAATCACGAAATGGCCTGATGTTGGCAGCCATGACGGCACTGGGGAGGAGTTTGTCGGAAGTGGGGGCCGTTTTGATGGTAGGAGGAAATATCGAAGGGCATACGCGAGTGCTGACCACTGCCATTTTGCTGGAGACTGGCCGCGGACGATTCGCCGTTGCTTTGTCGCTGGGGGCAATCCTGGTGACGCTGGCCATTCTGATCAATCTTGCGTTTGTCAGACTTCAGAGACAGCCTTTGCGATGACCAGTATTCCGCTCTACCGCCTGTCAAAGGCTTCTCGCGAACTAAGTCCGGAGTTCTCATTGAGAATCGACGACTGGCAGCACTCGTCCGGTCAAACATTGTGCCTTGTCGGGCCCACTGGCGCCGGCAAAACGACATTTCTTAAAATGCTGACGGGACTCATCTCACTTCAAACCGGATCAATCGACTTTGAGGGCCGAGCATGGCCGAAAGGTTTAGCGCCACTAAATGACTCCCGGCGGATCGTGATGGTCCCGCAACGGCCTCTGTTGTTGTCGCAAACTGTACGGGCCAACCTCGAATACGGGTTGCGTCTGCGGGGTCTTCGGGCCGATGACGTTGTCGAAGAACTGTTGCATCGACTGGGACTGGAGGCACTGGCCGCCAAGTCGGCGTTGGAACTCTCTGGTGGACAGGTTCAATTAGTCGCAATTGCCCGTGCACTTGTGGTGCGTCCCTCGGTGCTGTTGCTGGACGAACCAACGGCCAATCTGGATCCTGCGTGTGTTGCCATGGTTGAGCGAATCCTCGAAGAATGGCGTCACCGTTATCAGGCAACATTCATCTGGGCGACTCACAATATGTTTCAAGCTCGGCGTGCGGCAGATCGAGTCGCTCTGTTGTTGAATGGGCAGATGGTAGAAATCTCCGCGCGAGATGATTTCTTTGAACGGCCAGCGGACCCGCGGACTCAGGATTTTGTGAACGGAAAAATGGTGTATTAATGGTTCATCGTGCTGCGAGAATTCTATGGATCGGGATTCTGTTGCTGAGTGCCGGATGCACGCAGACTCCACCCTTAAGTTTGCCTGAATTTCAGCCCAGAAAAATGACACTGGCCACAACGACCAGCACGCGTGACAGTGGACTACTCGATGCACTTCTGCCAGTGTTTCGGGAGCAGACCGGTATCGATGTCAAAGTTGTGGCGGTGGGTTCGGGGCAGGCCATCGAATTGGGGCGGCGCGGTGATGCCGATGTCTTGTTGACTCATGCACCGGACGCGGAACAGAAGTTTGTCGAAGAGGGATTTGCTAAAGCGCGAATTCCAGTTTTCCACAATGACTTTGTGCTCATCGGCCCGGACAGTCCTCCGCTGCGGGAGAACTTTCCAAAAACGGTGAGTGAAGCTCTAACCAGAATTGCGTCCGAGAACCTGACATTTGTTTCGCGCGGCGATGATTCGGGAACTCATCGAAAAGAACAGGCTCTCTGGAAGGCAGCCGGCATAGAGCCTGAATTCTCGAATTACCTGAGTTCCGGCACCGGGATGGCTCAAACCCTGCGAGTTGCTGAAGAGAAACAAGGCTGGACGTTGACCGATCGTGGGACGCTTCTTGTGCTTAAGTCCGAGGTCCATTTGACCATTCAGATCGAAGGTGATCCGCAATTGCTCAATCCCTATGCCGTTATGGCTGTGGATCCGGTTCGTCATCCGCATGTCGAGGCCCAGGCCGCTCAGGAGTTCATCCACTTCCTGAATGAAGAAGCCACCAGAAAATTGATCAGCGATTTCGGCAAGGATGAGTATGGACAGGCACTGTTCTTTGTGAAGTGAGGAGGAGTTTCTCTGTCGAGGATAATTCCGCCCGTCTGACGATGTCGCATCTGGCAAGCAGAAAACTCAGAAGCAAAAAAACCGGATCGAAGAGAGAAAAGCGGCCTCCCTGCCGCATCGCCATCCCTGGTGGATAACTCTCGGCCAGTCGCGTGTCTTGTTGAGTGAGCAAGCGACCTGCTGGGAAGAGTGAGTGAGCAATGCTTTTCTCTTCTTCGATCCGTTCTGCTTCCGGATTTGAAAGCGGGATTATTGCGTCAACTGCTTGAAGAGTTCGCCGAAGTCCGGCATCTCATCCTTTAGCACGTTGTTCCATGCATCTGGCTGCCAGATTTCGACACAGATGACAGCTCCAACGACCACTGTTTCTTTACCAGCATCAACACCAAGAAATGGTCTGAAACCTTCTGGTATCAGAAGTCGCGAGCGATTCGCCAGGCGTGTGGTCTGATGGCGTGTTGAGAGCAGACGTCCCAGGCGTTGAACTTCGCTCCAGCGTTGTTCCATCCGTCCTGAGTCGATTTTCTGCTTCAGCAATGCGATGCCACTGTCGAGGCGTTTCTGCCATTCTGCGGGCTGCCACAGACTTAGGCAACCGGCTCGTTCCTTGGCAATGATGACGTCACCGTTCTCATCGGAGATAGAAGCCGACAGCTCTGTCGGAAGCATCAGGCGAAAGCGATCATCGATCGTTCGCTTGTATTCTCCCGTCAGGAACATGTGGAAACTCTCTTCCTTCTTACAAGGGCAGCACCCTTGCACGAGCAGGCTTGTCAGAACAGGCCGATCAGCCAGACACCACAGAACTCCTGTGTGACCGCAGCGGTAAGCCGAAGGCCTACAGCGTAACGGGCATGAATCCCACTTTCAACTAGTTTTCAAAGATCATTGCGGGCGTAAATCCCACAAATTGCTCCCGCAGCTTACGCGCGGTTGTTCACGTCGGCAAGGGACCGGAGAATCGAATTTTCCGAATTTGACGGAATGCGATCCTGGGCGAATTGGCGACCGTGATTTTGCTTGGCGAAAGAGTCCGCTCCATGCATTTCGCAGTGAATTACGAGGTGCTGGTAAGATGGAAAGCCATGGAAAGCAATAACTTCAATGCACGTTCTGCCTGATATTTCTGCTGCGGAAAGTCTGTCGAGAATCCCTGTTTGACCCCGGGTGTTTTCGGCCATATATTCGATTTGGGCTTATGAACTGGACTGCGGCATTGATAGTGTGATCATTGCAACTCATCCGACGGCAAAGATTGTGGTCGAATGATTGGCCGGTGAGAGATTTATTGTCCGCACGGTGTGGGTTGAGGCTGGGTGTTCGCGAGATAACTTGCAGACCTTCGCCTCAATCGTGGCCGCGGAAAGCCTAAACTCCTTCCGACCAGCACGTCTGGTTTCATGGTTGAGATCATTCGCAGGGCATGATGCCGCTCGGATTTGAATGCACTGAGTGGATGGACCACAACGGCAAACACGGCTGTCGGGGTCGAGGGGAACATCATGCGTGTAAACGTGCTGAGTTGTCGGCTATGGTCGACCTTGACTCTCGTCTCACTGTTTCTTCTTGCGCCGGCTCATCTGCGAGCTGAAGACTCTGCGGAAGTCGATGCGTCCATCTACACTGATGCGGCCGATGCTCTGCGAGCGGGCGAACTGCTTGAGAACAATCGGCAGTGGGTTGAAGCGATCAACCACTATGAGGCCACGCTTGAGCGTTTCACGGATGATGAAGGCCTGAAGTATGGTCTGCGTCGAACTCGAATCCACTTTGGTGTTGATCGCCGCTATTCGGACCGCAGCTTTGAAGAAAAGCTGTTGACCAAAGGTCGAGCGGAAGCTTTGGACTTGTTTGAAGACATCCTGAGTCGGGTTCAGTATGAATATGTGGAACCGATCAAGGAGACTCGTTTCGTTGCTCATGGGACAGAGAGCCTTTATATGGCTCTCAAGAATGACCGGTTTACCGCCAAGAACAAGCTTGAGGACAAAGCGGAAGCCATCGACCGAGTCCGGCAGACCCTTATCAAGGACTTCTGGAATCGCCGCATCGACAGCCGCACGCAGGCTCGATCCACAGTGACAGCGGTTTGCGATCTTTGCCAGCGTGAGTTGGGGATTTCGGGAACGGTTGTCGTGATGGAGTACATTTTTGGCGGCTGTAATGCTCTGGATGAGTACAGCAACTTCCTGACTCCGGACCGATACAACGATTTGTTCGGCAGTATTCAGGGCGAGTTAGTGGGGATCGGGATTGAGATGAAAGGCGTCAAGGGACGCGGCATGCATCTTGTCAATGTCCTGTTCAACAGTCCGGCCGAAAAAGGCGGACTCCAGCCCGAAGATTACATCGTCGCGATCGACGGCACTGACTGTAGGGAGCTGTCCACGGACGATGCGGCTCGACTTCTGCGCGGAACCAGTGGCAGCAAAGTCAGTCTCACCTACGAATCGCCTGACGGGAGCCAGAAGACGGGTAGTTTCGTGAGGCAGCGGGTTCAGATCCACAGTGTGACTCGAAAACTCATGCTGGATCAGGCCAGCGGTATCGGTTACATCCGGATGGAAGGCTTCCAGAACAACACTGCTGAAGAACTTGATGAAGCTTTGCGAGGACTTGAGCGTCAGGGTATGAAAGCTCTGATCTGGGATCTGCGAGGTAACCCGGGTGGGTTGTTGGAGACAGCAGCGGCGGTAATCGACCGGTTTATCGATCGCGGCGTTCTGGTCTCCACGAAAGGACGATCACCTGAGCAAAACCAGGTGTTCCAGGCACACGGGAACAACGTTCGTCATTATCCATTGGCCTTGATTGTGGATGAAAACAGTGCCAGTGCCAGTGAGATCGTGGCGGGGGCCATCCGTGATCATCATCGTGGCAAAATCGTGGGACGAAAGACTTATGGAAAATGGTCGGTGCAGAGCATCATCCATCTTCCTGGCGACACGGGGTTGAAGTTGACAACGGCCAAGTTCTATTCTCCAGACGATAAGAATTACTCAGGGAAGGGACTGGCTCCGGACGTCGAAGTTCCGGAACCGAAGGACCTGCAGTATTCGTTTTATCGAGGACGCACGACAGAAGAGATCAGTGCTGATCCGGATGTGGCGGAAGCGATTGAAATCCTGCAAAACCAGCTCCAGTAGAACGGACGCGGGGAAATCGAGTGGCGTCACCTCTGCTGCATAATTGTCATGGATCACGCCCCGGCGAAGTCTTTGAAGATTTTTTCCCCGACGGCATCGTGGGCATTGATGTGGCCCATGAGTCGCGAGAGTTGCTTGTGGGAACTCGCCGGGGTCACCTGACGTTGATGAGTCAGTCGGGCGATCGGCTTGTCGAGAACCTGAATTATCCCGGGCTGTCTCGCCTCGTCATTGCTCATTCGGGCGATCTAGGTGCGGCGATTGTTGATGAGCGTCGACTGATTTGTTTCGACCGCAGCCTGCGACCGCTGTGGGATGCCGCCATCACGGGTCGGATCACGGGCCTGGCTGTGTCCCCGCACGGAAGTCATATTGCCTTCAGTACGGATGCTTCGCGGCTTCATATCGTGTCTGCGGATCGCAAAGAGATTGCGAAGATTGAGACCCGTCGACCGATGGAGCATCTGGCCTTCTTTGCAGAGCAACCCGAGTTGCTGGCGGCCGCAGAGTTCGGGCAATTGTGTCGCTATACGCTCAAAGGAAAGGAAATCTGGAGTGAGCAACTGCTGAACAATCTGGGCGGCATGTGTCTTGCGGAGGGAGCCAAACGCGTCTTCCTTGCCGCCTTTAATCATGGCGTGCAGGTTTATAATCGCTTGGGTGAGCAATTGGGAGCTTTCGCGATTGACGGTATCCCATCACGAGTTTCAGCGGCCGCGACCAAAAGTCGAGTGGCGGTCCTGACTCTCGAGAATCGAATTTACTGGCTGAACTTCGATGGAGAGATTCAGTGGGCCGTGGATATTTCACAAGATCCGCCACAGTGTATCTGCACCGGGCCGCTGGGCGATCGACTGTATATTGCTACTCAATCGGGCTGTGTGCTTCAGGTCTGCTGGCCGTGATTCAGAGAGCCTGAATCAGGAATCACGATCTTCGTGGTACCGTCGGGTACGATGTCACTGACTTTTTCGCGACGATTGCCGGAGTTCGTTTCGAGCTCAGCAATCCATCGTCGCAGCTCCATCCCGTATTCCTCAGCGAGATCACTCTTGATCAGTTCACGCAGGAAGCCGGCTGCACCATACTCGGACAACTCAGCCTCTTCGGCCGTGCTGAATCGTTGCTGCGGATCCGGATGTACTAATCCTCGCAGCAGGCGAATCAAGGGTTCACTGAACTGAAATTCTTCCATCGGCAGCAGGCTGGGCAAACGCTCAAGAATCGTCTGCTTGGCCTGAATTAACTGCTCAAAGTTCATTCCGGAAAAGGGTCTGGACCCGGACAACATCTCAATCAGCATGTAGCCAAGGCTGGCCAGATCGGATTGAGCGGTCGCACGATGGCCCGACAGAATCTCAGGGGCCGCATACTCCAGCGTACAGGGCTGCGCGTGCGGCGGTCGCCCGAGCCAATAGGCCGAACCGATGTCGATGATCTTGACTTGTCCCGTGCGTTTGACCATCACGTTCGATGGCTTCAGATCGCAGTGCACGATCCCGCCACGGTGCAACGCGGCGATTCCTTCGAGACATTCTCGGATGATGGCTACTGCCATGCCTGGTTTCAGGCGACAGTCGACTTCCCCGGTTGTAATGACTCGTTCTGTAATATTGGCCCAGCGTGTTTCGGTAACAGCATCCTGAACGAACGCCAGTGTATCTCGTCTGAGAATATGGAGCAGGTCGAAGCCATCGATCCACTCCATCTCCAGGACATAAATCCCGCTGTCAAGCTGAAACGTATGCACTGAAACCAGGTGGTCGACCTGAATGCGAGCAACGATCGCGGAGACTTCGGCGAGGCGATGCATCTCCTCTTCATAACGCGATAGCGAACTGAACGCGGCGGGAGAGAAGAATTTCAGGGCGACGGGAATGCTGAACGAAGCAGCCCCGCGGCGTTCCGCCAGCATCACGCTTCCCTGGCCACCCACACCAAGTCGCTTTATGAACAAACGCTCAGAGGGCCAGTTGATCGCTGGTCGTTGCAGCAGGCTTCCATACACCTGCTGAAGCCCCAGGACCTGGGAGTCAGGCGACGTTTTCATGCGTATGTTTGATCGCGTCGTCAAAGATCAGGACATCCGATCAGTATGCCAGAAACGTTCAACAGCCAGCCCCTCTTCGCCATGTCGATTGTCATGGGGCTGAATTTCGACGACGGTCTGAGAAGACAGAGGTTCAGAATCAGCCTTGGTCACGTCAAACCTCGTCACAAACTTGAGCACGACGTAACGGCGTGCATTGTAGGAATCTTTGATCAAGTTGTGGTCAAGAATGGCGCAACTTTGACTCTAAACGATGAACATGATCTGTTTCTGCTGGCGGTCGAAGGGAACCTCGATTATTCCGGCGGGTATTCACCCCCGTTTTTTTCGATTGCCAGGCCAATGACGCGCCCCGCACAGTCTTTTCGGGCGGATGGAGAGCGATCGAGTCGACGGCCGGCATAGGCGAACAATTGGCGGCTTCAGGACCATGTCAGGGTGTCGCATGCCCTCAAAATCAGGATTGCCAGTGCTGTTCTGGATTCGAGGAGGAGGCCGCCGCTGTAATCGATATCAACAAAATGGCGTTTCTCCTTGGAAAAACCCCCGCAGAGTATGCAGAATCCCCTTATCCGTCAGAATTCCCTCCATCTTTGATCGGTGCGACCGGAATCAAGTTGTCGCAACGCGACATTTGAGCAAACTTTAAGTCAAACTCGGTTCCATTGTTTACCGAGTGGCACGGATCCCGCCCCCAACCCCTTTGAGTGACTGAAATGAAAACACTGCTGACTTCATTAGCCGTAGTACTGGCTTTCGGAAGCGTTTCCGAAGCCGGGCTGAAATCCTGTTTGAAGCCGGAACAGAATAACTGTTCACCGTGCAAGACAACTCGCTGGTACAAGGCGAAAGATGGCACTTATCGTGAGATGATGCCTTATAAGGATGCGTTGTCTCGTGCAGAAGATGCCGACGACATGGAACCGGTGCTGAAGCAGGCTCAGGCCGATTTGGTTGCTGCCAACGCTGCTATCGAAGCCGCTAAGGCTGAGATCGAAGTTGTCAAAGCAGAAGCCGCCAAGGTTAAGGCTGCAATGGAAGCTCAGGTTGCTGAATTGAACAAGCAGCTTGAAGGCGAAAAGAAGACAGTCGCTGCTGAAAAGGCACGAGCTGAGAAGGCTGAAGCCGCTCATAAGATGTGCATTGAAGAAGTGGCTCAACTGCGTGAAGCGGGCAAGAAGCAGGACGAAGCTCTGGCATCAACCAAGGGCGAATTGAAGACAACAACGGAAGAGCGAGATGCTCTGAAGACAGCCAAGGCGGATCTTGAGAAGCAGGTCACTGACCTCACTGCCGCAAAGAAGGCCGCAGAAGAAGCTCTGAAGGCCGCTCAGGCTGAAATGGAAAAGATGAAGCAGGAAGCTGCTGAATCCAAGAAGGCCGCTGTTGAAGGTGAGCCTGCTAAAGAAGGTGACGATCCAAACGCTGGCGGCGAAAAGCCACCAGAAGCAGGAACTGAGCCAGCTCCAGCAACGGAACCAACTCCGGAACCAGGCAAGTAAGCAGTTCACGGACTAACGGTCCTCGAAATCCCAGGCCCCGTCAGATTCCATGAATCCGACGGGGCTTTTTTAGTTTCTCTCCGCCGCTGAACAGCCGGACTGACGACACAATCGGTCGTCCCTGACCGTACGCGATGTGTTTTTGCATCATCTCGGATCAATCCGAGCCTGCTGCCTGATCAGTTGAAATTGCTGAGCTAGATTTGACTCAATGCCGAGAGCGATCTTGTGAGCCGGTTTTTGCATGGGAGAAGAAAAATGGTCAGTTCTATCCGCCAGTTAAGCCTTGCAACGGTCATTTTCGTTTTGGGAGTTCTGACGGCTCATTCACCGGCCTACTCCACGACTCTTCTGCAGACAGAAGACAGGAAATCGCCGGAGGCGTTTCTGAGCGGTGGAGCACGTTCCGAAAAAGTGCTGGTCGAAATTCTGGCAACGCTTAAGCAGATTGATACGCGCATCAGCAACATTGAAGACCACCTTCAGAAAACAACGGAAACCTCGACCGAGAAGCCGGCTCGAAAAAAATAATCCAGGGCGAAATCGGAAATCATACGCGTCATGCTCACAGCCTCACCATCAAAGCCACGTACCCGAAAAAGTCCGGGGCGTATCGGACTGGAGTTCGATACCAGCGGACTTTTCTGCGCCCAGGTTATGCGTGCGGAACGAGGATGGAAGCTGCTTCAGACTGGTTCCTGCGCGGCAACTGCGGATGCACTTTCCGGGCAGTCGGGACACTCCGGGTTTTCTCCTTTTGAGAGTACCGACCTCCTGCTGGCCGCGGCCGGGTTTCGCGGTGCATCTCTGGCCAGTGTGCTGCCGATGGAAGTTTGTGATCTTCGTGTCCTGGAGTTTCCTGCGACAAGCCCTGCCGAGCTGGAAATGATGGTTCGTAACGAAGTCGAAG
Source organism: Planctomycetaceae bacterium (assembly GCA_044235005.1). Lineage (GTDB taxonomy): Bacteria > Planctomycetota > Planctomycetia > Planctomycetales > Planctomycetaceae > SXXK01. The sequence continues at coordinate 17,745 of JBIIIF010000051.1, forward strand.
GACTTGTCGCGCAGAATGCCGTGTTTGATTTCTGGACGCTTCCGTCAGGAGTCGCGCAGAGAGAGAACATGACCGGCGTCTGCTCGCTCTGCACGGACCGTGATGTTGTCAGCGGCACGGTGTCGCGTCTGCAGAAAGCAGGGTTTGTGGTTGAGGGCATCGACGGACTTCCCACAGCCTGTGCACGAGCGGTGGCGATGATGGTCGACTCCGATCACGTTAACGAGCCTTCCGCAAGCTCATCTCAGCAGATGTGTATCCATATCGGCTGGAAAACCTGCCTGCTGATTTTGGTTCAGGATGGTGTCCCTGTGCTGGCTCGAGTTCCGCGTATTGGCGGATTCTGTGAGTTTTTGTCACGACTTTCGAATGCCTTGCAACTGCAGCCTTCCGAGACGATCCGTCTGATTCGTGGACTTCATCAGGGACTTCCTGTCTACACGTCGCGATTCCTGCGAACTCGAATAGAGGACACTGTTCAGCACTGGTGCATTCCCCTGTGTGATGAAATTTCACGAAGTCTCGCCTTTGCCCGCCGTCCCGGACTGCGAGTGGCCCCGTCCGCTTTCGTAGTCATGGGCCCCGGCTCCATCATCCCGGAACTGAAAGAGTCTCTATGTCACGAATTGGTCAATGAGGTTCAGCTCTGGAATCTTCCCACGAGCCAGGGAGTTGGCAGCAACTCGGAATACGCCGTCGCTGCGGCTCTTTCTGCCTGGGAGATCGACAGATGAGTGTTTCCATCAATCTTCTCCCAAACGACCTTCGACGGCGTTCAATCCGAATTCGAGTCATTCGTTGCTGGATGCCGGTGCTGTTGATCGCGGCGGTCGGGATCGCCGGGATTACCTATAACGACTGGAAACAATGCTCAATTGTCACAGCTGCCGCAGATCAACTGCAACCTGATGTCGAAGCGGCCGAACAGTCTATGCTCTTAATCTCAGAGTCTGAAAAGCGAACTGAGGTACTGAAGGCAGAGATCGAAGAAATGAATGCTCTGCAGCAGGCTGAAGATCCATTGAAACAGCTTAATGTGATCAGTAGATCGGCGACTGATATGGGTGATCAACTGGCCGTTTCTCGCTTTGATCTTTTCAACCTGGAAGAGAACACTCAAACAACTGACGCCGCGATTCCGACCACGGTTCAGGCTTCCGCCGCCGAATTGTCACAGAAACGTTTCAGAACTGTGATGCACGTCAATGGTCTTGCTGTTTCAGATATTTCTGTGGCTCGCTTTATGAATTCTCTGCGTGCCAGCGGAGGATTTCAGAGCGTCGTGTTGAAGTCTTCGCAGCCATCGAGCGTCGGTGGACTTCTGCAACGAGAATTTGTGGTGGAGTGCGTTCGAGAGGGGCGGCACTGATGAATTACAGCAGCCAAAGCTTCTCGCGTTATCGATTCCGCTGTCATCTTGTCGCAGCATTTGTTTGTCTGCTGTTCGGTGGAATTCAGTACTTTGCCTCAATGGCACGAACCGCTGCATTGCGAGCGGAGCTGGATTCCACATTGAATCAGCGACAATCGCTCGTCAGCCAGTCTGAGGTTCTCGGGCAGCGTCTTCGGGTGCTGCAGGCCAAAGAGAATGTTCTCAAACTGGATCTGCAGTCGTGGCGGGAAAAAATTCCATACAAGGGCGACGATCATGCCTTTCTGGAAGGCCTCGCCCATCAGGCAGAGCAGGCCGGGATGGAAATTCTGGAGTTTCAGCCGGGCAGAGCAGAATCTGATCAGCGGTTCGAGAGAGTCCCTGTCAGGATCTCGGCTGTCTGCGAATGGTCCGAGCTTTGTCAGTTTCTCTACAGTGTGAAGGGGACGTCTCGATTCTGCAGTGTGGACGAACTACGAATAGCAGCCCCGAAGATGGGCAGCCAGAATCTTCATGTGAATCTCACGATCGGAATATTCTCCTCATTCCCCAGGATGATGGCACGGTCCGAAGCTGGAGATCTGCAATGAAGCTTCATAAGGGAAAGCTGAGTCCATCGAACGCAATCGTGATTGGAGTTCTGTTCATTGTCCTGTATCTCGTTATGCCAGGCGGGTCGCAAAAGAAGCGATCACAGAATACAGACCAGTCTGCGACAGAGGCGCCCCTCGTCACTTCCTCCACTCCCGGGCCATCTGTCGATTCAAAGGCGTTGTCGGATCGGGAGCCAAAGCCATCAAGTCCTGCCAGTCCGATGGAAATTGTCAGCCCGGAGTCAGCGACTGTCCGCATCCGGCCTCTGATGGAGATCGACGAGGAGAAACTTCAGGAGATCGCGGGCAGAAATCCGTTCTGCACGTCTGTTGTAATGGTTCGTTCAAAGAACTCTTCTGAATCCGAAACACCCGAAAATGCGATTGTTGGATCTGCCTCTGACGAAACCATTCCTGCCACTGATCTGGTCAGCAAATCAACCGTAAAACTGTTCTATTCAAGCTCCACTGGCAGGCAGGCGGCTGTCCTGAATGACGACATTGTGTACCAGGGGACTTCTGTTTCAGAAAAGCTGACGGTCGATTCGATTCATCCTGACGGTGTCAGAATTCGGCGCTCAACGCCGGGAACGACGACAGAAAAGTGATGCTGCTGCGGCTCCTTCCTCATCGTTTGGATGCCGTCTGAGTTGACATGTCAGATCGTTTTTCGTCTGGTTGGTTTCTGTGCCTGAAACCCGTGATCGGGAGCCCGCTTGTCACAGATCCGCCATGCATTTTCGGATCGCGCTTCGTTGTCCGCGGCTATTGGAGCGATGATCAGGTAATCTGGATGTTGCCTGGAATTCTCAATTTGCTGACAGCCATGCGATGAGATCATCAACGACGATTTCTCGATTCGGTTCAAACTCCAGGGTGTGCTGAGCACCCTGATAGACCTGTGTTGTGAGTTGGTGAGTACCAAACTGACTCACGATCCGGCGAACAGCGACGTTATCGATAATGCTGTCGTTCTCGGCCAGCATCAACAGTGTCGGTTGCAGGATCTTCGCACAATGAGTTGTGAGTTCTCGATCCAGGTCCCGGCCCGCATTCAGAAAACTGCTGGAGACCGCGTGCAAAGCGAGAGGATCATGAGAAATGAACTGTTGCCATTCGGGGACCTGAGTAAACAGAGCAGGATTATCGAGTGGAATCGGGATGTGGTGCTTCACGATTTCAAATGTTCGCGCCAGATTGAGTCGTAAAAGCTGCGACCTGGTTGGCCTGATTCTGGCAACCAGACCCGGATACAGCAGCGCAAGGCGATCGAATTCCTGAGGAAACAAGGCTGCGAGGACTGCAGCCAGTTTTCCTCCCCAGCTAATCCCCAGAATTGTGATTGGCAAGTGAGCGTTCGACTTCTCGGGACTACTGTCAGTCTCATTGATGGCGAGCGTGCGAAGTGCTCGCACATCATTGACCAGCCGCATCGCATGCGCTGCATGGCCTCGCTGGAACCCGTTCAGGCCCGAGCCACGGCGATCCGGAAAGTAGACTGCGAAACCGGCATCAGCCAAACGACGTGACGAATAGTCATACCACCCGGAATGACTTTGAATGCCGTGCAGGGCAATCACTGTTCCCCTGGGATGTTCCGGAGCCCAGTGGCGAAACTTCAGACGGTAACCATCTGACGCGATCAGTTCGCGAATTGATGGTTCGATCATTTGGGCACCACTTCCTCCACGGCTCGGGCAAACGCTCCGAACGCTCCCTGATCAAACAGGACGAATCGCACCATAGTCGGATTCTGATGCCAGCGAACAAAGTCCATTGTGGTCTTGACCAGATTGGCCGCTGCCAGGTCGAGCGGATAACCATAGGCTCCGGCGCTCAAAGCCGGGAAAGCAATACTGTTGCATTGGTGCTGCACCGCCAGTTTCAGGCATGCTCGACAGGCAGACGCCAGCAACTCTGCTTCACCCTGACGACCACCTTTCCAGACTGGTCCGACGGCATGAAAAACATACTTGGCTGGAAGATTGCCAGCCCCGCTCATCACCGCACTGCCTGTGGGGCAACCTTCAGGGAAATTCTGCGCTGTTTCCTGCATGATGGCCGGGCCACCCGCACTGTGGATCGCCCCGTCGACACCGCCACCGCCTGTAAGGCTGCTGTTGGCAGCATTGACGATTGCGTCGACGTGTTGTTGAGTAATGTCGCCCTGAACCAGCTCCATGCGGCACGGGCCAAGTTTCACTATCATCGCTGAGTCCGAGTTTCAAATGAGTCGAACAGGTTCGGGCTGAAAGATAAGCCTGCGGAGAAAAATCCAACTCGTTTCCCCCGAACCAGATATTCCGCAACCGTCACAATGTGACTTGCGCGCGAACCGGATTCAATCGGGTCCGGTCGTTTTTTCACATTGATAATTGATAGAGTTGTCAGGGAAGAATCCACGGATTCATTCAGGAAATCACCTGCTGTGCATTGCTGTTCAAACGACTTTCACAGCGCTGACGTCGGCTGAAGCTGTTTCAGCAACACGTCAATCCGTTCTGATTCGTCGGCCACAGTTCGGTCGTTGGAATAAATTTGCTGTGCGGCGGTCAATGCCTTGATAGCCCTGTCAACACTCGCCGGGTCATCGGATTTTGCCATCTCTTCGGCTTCAATCAGGATCCGTTCCAGCAGTGCCTTGCGGCCGACTGTCAAAGGTTCCCTGTCCCATTTTTGCTGCGTCTCCGCCAGGAATTGTGACAGGTAATGGTTCCGGGAATCCTGCGCGGCAAGTTCGCGAATCGCCTTCAACTGCTCACGTGCGGCGATCGGATCGCCATTGCTGAACGTGTCAAAGGTTCGCCGAATCAGTCGTTGCAGCTCTGACGCTTCATCCTTGCTGCTCTCCGGATCTGCTCGCAACGATCGACAAAAATCAAACTGATTGGCTTTCAGGATGAGTGCCTCAATCTCTTCCCTCGAACCGGGCAGAGCATTCGCATCGACCAGTGGCTGCAGAAACTCGTCTCTTGCTCGCAGCCATGCCGGACTGGGTTCTCTGGCCAGCAGTTCACGAGCTTTCGCCAATTGTTCTTCCGGATCCGCCACACTGCGGCGGTTCATCCAGATCCCAAAGACAATGATAAGGGCCAGCAGAGTGATGAGCACAAAAATGTTGTCGAAGAACTTTGCGACCGGTGATTTGACCAGTGACGAGGTCATATCGTCCCGGATCATGTTTCGCACCATCGTTGCCGGGCCCGGATGATAGACGTCACTTTCGACTGATTCGTGTTCTGACATAATCGTCGTGCCGGGCCCGGGCCGCTCGACGGTTTCTGATTCCAGATGCTGCTCCATCATCTCCAGACGCAGTTTGATCTGTTCCAGTCGCTTCATCACGACTAAAGCATCTGGCAGCCGTTTGGCAGGATCCTTCTCTAATAACTGACACACCAGTTCTTCAACCAGCCGCGGAAGATCCGCAACATAGCGGCTGGGCTTATCAAATTGTCCGAACTGGTGCTTCTGCAGAATATCATTCGCGCTGGCCCCGGTGAACGGAGGGCGTCCGGTCAGCATGGCATACATCACAGCGCCCAACGAATACAGATCACTGCGTCGACTGGCCTTCTGCCCCCGCGCTTGTTCTGGTGACATGTATTCGGCGGTGCCGACAACGCCTCCGGTGCGAGTCAGTCTTGCCGAAGCAAACAAACTGGCGACGCCAAAGTCCGTCAACTTGATGACTCGATCATTCGTCAACATCAGGTTGCTCGGCTTAAGATCTCGATGCACAATGCCCGCGTCGTGAGCTGCTTTCAGCGCGGCTGCAATCTGCATCGAATATTCAATGACCTCTTTCCACGGCAGCTTCCTGCGATTCGTAATCTCGGCCGTCAGAGTATGACCGTCGACGAATTCCATCGCGTAGTAAAACGTTCCATCTGTCGTTTCACCATCCTGAAACAACTGGACGATATGCCGATTGGAAAGTTGTCTCAGGGCGTCGATCTCACGGGAGAATCTTTGCACAAAGCCATCTTCACGAGCCATCGCCACGGGCAAAACTTTGATTGCGGCTTCCTGCTGAGTCGACTCGTGGACGCCGTGATAAACGTTGCCCATGCCACCAGCGCCGATCTTGCGATCAATCAGGTAAGGTCCAACTTTGTCGGGATGCATGATTGATCTCGTGAGCTGCAGAATTGCTGGTGGGACAGGGCGACTGGCATCGCCGGTCGAAACACCAGTTTAACTCGACGCTCGCAGCAGAGAAATCATAAAGACCCGCTGTCAAGACGTGTCCACAGGCTTTGCAAGCGTCAGTGCATCGTGGACTGTATCCACGGCAATCAAAAAACAGCGAGAGTTCGGCTGACCGAGCTCATCAGTGGCAGCTTCCTTCTGTTCTTTGTTGGAATCCTTAAACTCCGCAGACAAAACAAGAGTCATGAATGTTCACTCTTTCCTTTGCCTGGTCATGATCAGATAAAATCCAACTTGCTGTTCCGATGCAGGGGGAAAGAATCAACCAGGACCCTGAATTAACAGATGGTCGAAGGCAGCCGAAGATGCTGCTGAATCGTTCATTGTCTGCTTTTTGAGTTTTCCATGTGTTTTCTTTCGAAGTTCGTCGAATCACGCGAAACGGACCACCATCCCGACCGTTCAGTCATCGGACTGCGCACCACCCCTGACAGCGTGAGACCTGTGATGAATCCTTCCACATTGCCGCTGCTTCCTCCGGGAATTCTGTTTGTCGTCGTTTTTCTGTCCGGCTGCTCATCGCAGGATCAGGCGGGCACTGATTCCCGGACGGCCAACGAATTCACCGGACCACTGCAGACTATGCCGAAGGTTTCGAAAACGAGCGAAACCGACGAAGTGGCTGACGTGTCTTCCTTGCCGCGAATGTTGAAGTCGGCCCACCTGCCGAATGCCATCCAGATTCATGACAAAATGATTTCCGGCGGACAGCCGGATGGTGAAGAAGCTTTTCAGGAACTGCAGGAACGCGGCATCAAAACCATCATCAGCGTGGACGGCGCGAAGCCAGACCTCGAACTCGCGAAAAAGCATGGACTCAAATATATCCATCTGCCTTATTCCTACGATGGCGTTCCGGAACAGCGAGGCTACGAGCTGGCGAAGGCGGTGCGTGACTTTGAAGGCCCGATCTACATTCATTGCCATCATGGGAAGCATCGTAGTCCCGCGGCGGCGGCGGTGGCTTGTGTCACGGTCGGGCTGATTGAGCCTGCCATGGCCTCAAGCATTCTTCAGTTGGCTGGCACCAATCCAAATTATCGAGGTCTCTACGAATCGGCCCAGTCTGCTAGAAAACTGGACGCTGCGGTGCTGGATGCTCTGAAGGCCGACTTCCCGGAATCGTCCGAGCTGACTCCAATGGCGGAGGCGATGGTTCATCTGGAGCATACTCAGGATCGAGTCAAGATGATTGCGGCCGCCGGATGGAAATCACCAGCGTCCCATCCTGAGATTATTCCTGCTCAGGAAGTACTGCTGCTGAAGGAACATTTCACAGAATTGCAGAGGGCCGAGTGTGCTGCTAAAGAAACTGCGGGATTTCAGGCGATGCTCCGAGAATCCGAATCCGCCGCCGCTGATCTTGAAGCCGCATTGATGAACTGGAACGAATCCGGAGCCGCCTTGCCGGTACCAGACGCATTACCCACGTCCTTTGAGAAGATCGCAAAGAACTGCGTGGCCTGTCATACGCAATATCGTGACGTGCCGCTTAGCGAAAAACAGCGGTGAACATCAGGTAATCAACTCCTGAATCACTTTCGCCGGCAACACCCCGGTCAGTCGCTGATCCAGTCCCTGATACTTGAACGTCAGCCGCTGATGATCGTAGCCGATCTGGTTCAATACCGTGGCGTGGAAGTCACGAATGTGGACCGGATCGCGAACGATGTTGTAGCTGAAGTCGTCCGTTTCCCCGTAGATCGTGCCACCTTTGAAACCTCCGCCAGCCATCCACATCGTGAAGCAGCGAGGATGATGGTCACGGCCGTAATTCTCTTTGGACAAGCCGCCCTGAGAATAGATCGTACGACCAAATTCACCACCCCAGATGATGATCGTGTCATCAAACAAACCGCGTTGTTTAAGATCTGTAATCAGGCCGTAAGTTGCCTGATCGAGATCTCGACACTGATCCGGCAGACGGCCGGCCGCGTTGGCATGAGTATCCCAGTTGTTGTGATAGATCTGCACAAATCGCACGCCACGCTCAACCATACGGCGAGCCAGCAACATGGTGTTGGCCAGCGTGCCGCCTTTCTTCGATGCTTCTCCGTAGAGCTCGAACGTGGACTCCGGCTCAGATGCCAGATCGGTCAGCTCCGGAACGCTCGACTGCATTCGGAAAGCGAGCTCATACTGCTGAATGCGAGTATGAATCTCCGGATCGCCCAGCTGCTGATAATTCAGCTCATTCAGTCGCTTCATTCCGTCCAATGTCGTGCGTCGAACATCAGACGTCACGCCGTTAGGATTGTTGATGAACAGAATCGGATCACCAGCCGAGCGAAACGATGTCGCGGCATATTCGCCAGGCAGGTACCCGGACGACCAAAGCCGTGCGGAGATCGCCTGAACCTGCTCCGTATTCGTTGGGCGAGCCACCATGACGACAAAGGACGGCAGGTTCTCGTTCAGCGATCCCAGACCATAGGACATCCACGATCCCAGACACGGCCGTCCGGTCACCTGATTGCCGGTTTGCAGCAGACTCACAGCGGGCTCGTGATTGATCGCTTCGGTGTACATGCTGCGAACAAACGCCATGTCGTCGACGACTTTCTTCGTCCACGGCAACAACTCCGTCACCCACATGCCGCACTGACCCGCCTGCTCGAATTTGAACTTCGACGGAGCAATCGGAAAGCGAGCTTGCCCGGAGGTCATCGTGGTCAGACGCTGACCGTTGCGAACAGATTCCGGCAGGTCCTTGTCGTACCAGTCATTCATCTGCGGCTTGTAGTCGTACAGATCCAGTTGGGATGGACCACCGACCATATGCAGATAAATGATGTGCTTCGCTTTGGCTGGAAAGTGAGTCGGTATTGCTCCGGCATGGCCCTTCGATGCTTCTTCACCGCCGATGGCCGCCTGCCCTGACAGCGACGCGAGCGCGGCCGTCCCCATGAGATTCGAACCCTGCGAAAAGAAATATCGCCGAGTCATGTTCTGCTTGAGTTCTTCGAATAAATTCATTGTCGAATACTCCTGATTTGATTTTCTTCCGGCGAGCGGCAGGGCGTCAGCCCTCCGATTCACCACTCATCAACACCGCGAATCACAACCTTGTTCGAACCTGCGTTTCAGTGTGGTGTGCCTGCGTTCGCCGGGGCGAACTTGTCACACCCTACAAAGAGCATTTTCTTATTTGTTCAACACTTCATCCAGGTTCATCATCTGATTACACAACATCGTCCAGGCCGCCAGCGTGCCAGCGTCGAACGATGCCTCCGGCTCGGACTCACCGATCTGAATCAGCTCACCAGCTTCCCTGGTGTGGTCTTTATAAAACGCGACCAGTTGTGCCAGTGAGTCTTTAAGGATCGACAGTTCATCCGCTCTAAAATCGCGAGACAGCAACTGATGAGCGGCGAACGACAGACGCTGATTTTCGTCCGGGCCACCGTTCTTCAGGATATGCTCGGCGAATCTACGAGCCGCCTCAACGTGCTGCTCGTCATTCATCGTGACCAAAGCCTGAAGCGGTGTGTTGGTTCGTTCTCGACGTACGGTACATGTTTCACGGTTCGGTGAGTTAAAGATATCCAGTGAGGCCGGCGGAGCCATGCGTTTGACGAATGTGTACAGACTACGTCGGTAAAGATTGTCTCCGGAATCGCGAGTGTACCTTTGAGTGGTACTGCCGATCATCGCGATGGATTCCCAGACGCCTTCCGGCTGATAGGGTCGCACGCTCGGCCCGCCGATCTTTGGAACCAGCAGTCCGCTCACGGCCAGTGCATTATCACGCACCATTTCGGCGTCCATGCGGAAACGTGGACCGCGAGACAGCAGCCGATTCGCGGGATCTTTCTCCAGCTTCAACGGCGTGACTGCTGCACTCTGTCGATACGTGGCGGATGTCACCATCAGCTTGACGAACTTCCTGACATCCCAACCGCCTTCGCGAAGCTCGATGGCCAGCCAGTCAAGCAATTCCTGATTCGCCGGCAATTCTCCGGAAACTCCCAGATCGCCCGTCGTGCGAACAATCCCGGTTCCAAACACTTCCTGCCAGAGCCGATTTGCGGTGACTCGGGTTGTCAACGGATGCTCCGGATGCAGCAGCCATTGAGCAAACCCCAGGCGGTTCTTCGGAGCTGTTTCGGGGAACGTTGGAAACGCAGCTGGAGTTGCCGGGAAGACCTGTTCACGTCGCTGATCGTATTCACCGCGGAACAGAACATAAGCGGTCGCTGGTTCGGCTCGTTCATTCATCACATGAGCGATCGTGCCACTTGCTCGAATGTCGGCTTCTTCTTTTTCTAACGTTGCCAGAGCAGCCAACTTTTCTGTGAACGGAGCATCAAACTTCTTAAGCCAGAAGGCGTACAGATCGTTTACTTCCTGCTCAGTTCGCTGGTCTGCGGCTTTCACGAGTGTGGACTGAAAACGACTGAGTTTCGCCAGCGAATCAATCTCTGCAGCCGTCAGGACTCGCTTCTGAATTCGCAGGTCCTGCAATGCTCCGGTAAACGCTTCGCTGCCTGCTCGCTGACCGATGCGCCAAGGCGTTTCGGTACGAATCGTGGAACCATCCAGCTTGTCGTTTTCGATATTCTTTTCCTGCACAGCACCGTTGATATACACCTGCAGACCCGACGCTTTACGGCTGCCGTCATAGGTCACAGCGACGTGGACCCACTCATTGGCGGGAACCTGAGCCTTGCTGACAACCTTGAGAGCTTTGTCGGGCCAGGCGTTGACAATGTGCATGCCGATACGACGCTGCTGCATCCAGAAGTCCCAGCCGCGATAACCGGGTCCGGGTTCCATGCGAGCCGCCATGGCTCCACCGCCATCATTGGCTGGCACCTTAACCCAGGCGGCACACGAGAATGGCTGATCGCCTTCAAAGTCACCCACCGTGGCGATATCGCAAGCCGCTCCCTGAACCTCGAGGGCCTTACCGTTCGGGCCGTCTTGCCATTTCGCCGAGTCATTCAGGGCGACCTCAGCCGCATTTCCATCCAGATTATAATGCAATACTTTCCCGTCGCCTTCATTAAGGCCCGCGAGAAAATGCAGTCCTTCTGCCGAGACCGGTTCTCCCAGCGTTTCAGGTTTCGCTGTGGCGATCCAGGTATTGAACTCCGGCCGTGCCCCCGCGCGACGTTCTTCGACAGCAGCACGAGCGGCTGTGATGAGTGGGGGCAGTTCGGCGAAGCGAGCCCGATCCGCTTCGAGCGGTACCGGGATGACGGGCGGCGTGTCTTTGATGTTTCCGTCTCGCACTGCCTGCGTTGTGTTGTTGAAGAACGCAGACATCTCATAGAACTCTTTCTGGCTCAACTGATCAAACTTGTGACTATGACAAGTGGCACAGCCAGCGGTCAGTCCCATCCAGACGGCGGACACGGTTTCTACTCGATCGCGTGTGTAAAGCACGGCGTACTCTTCATCAATGATCCCGCCTTCGTTCGTTGTCATGTTGCAACGATTGAAGCCAGAAGCGATCTTTTGATCGAGTGTCGCGTTGGGCAGCAAATCGCCGGCAAGATTCTCGATCGTAAATTGATCGTAAGGCATATTCTGGTTGAACGCTTTGATCACCCAGTCACGATACGCCCACATCTCACGATAGTTATCGAAGTGAATTCCGTGAGTGTCTGCGTAGCGAGCATAATCCAGCCAAAAGCGTCCTCGATGTTCGCCCCATTGCGGCGATGTCAGCAGCACGTCGACGTACTTCTCGTAAGCATCGGCTGACTTGTCGTTGACGAAGGCTTCGACCTGTTCCCATTTTGGTGGCAGCCCGGTGATGTCGAAACTGGCTCGGCGAGCCAGCGCGTGGCGATCGGCTTCATCGGCCGGAGTGAGCCCATCAGCCGCGAGTTTGCTCAGCACGAAATTGTCGATGGGGTTCTTTGGCCAGTTGCCATGAGAGGCCTTGAGTGATTCCGGGACTGCGGGAACCTCTGGTCGCACAGGGGCGATATACGACCAGTGCTGCTGGTACTCTGCGCCGGACTTGATCCAGTCCGCGAGCAGCTTTTTCTGTTCCGGGCTGAGTGTTTTCTTGAGCTCTGGCGGAGGCATGATTTCCTCCGGGTTATCTGACAGGATCCGGCGAATCATTTCGCTTTCTTCGGGCTTGCCTTCGACGATGGCGGCCTTTTCAACAGCTGCGTCGCGTTGATCGAGCCGCAGTTCACCTTTTCGCGACGCACTATCCGGGCCATGGCAGGCAAAGCAGGCATCGTTCAGGATCGGCCTGATATCTCGGTTGAATTCGATGGGGTCCTGGCCGAAGGCGGAGGAAACCAACGACGAAACACAAATCAGAGGAATGGTGAAGCGGCGAATTGCAGACATACAAGATCCCTTTCTGTGAACTCTGGCGTTGAATCCCTATGAGGGTGACTGTCTGTTGCGGCTCTGTCAAGCACATCTGGCCGTGCCATTAGGATCGAGAGGCTGCGTATTCTTCAAAGCGGGAAGGGTATCAAAAATGCCGTCTCACCTTCCGTAAGGGGCATTGTGTCAGATCGTACGAAGCGTGCATTTTCGCGCTCAGGCATTCGGAAAAGCCGTCACTTCAGGCCCCTGAGCAGTCTGCAGTTTCAGTTCTGAACATTTGTTGAACTGAATCTCTCTGCAGGAACTGGCAACGAAAAAGGGCAACGGACTGTCGCCCGTTGCCCCTTCTTTTGATTAGTATCGTCGGTTTCTCTATCGTCGGTTTGGCCGAACAGCCTATTCTGCTGGAGGACGACCGCCCCGGCCGCCATCGCCACCTCGGCCGCCGCCAGGAGGACCGAAACCGCGACCGCCAAAGAAGTCTCGCATGGTTAACTCAAATGCGACTCCCTTCATTTCATCCAGAGTCTTTTTCTGATCCTCCGTCAGCACTGCAATCGCAGCTTCTGTCGACTTCTTCTGGAGGGCCGTCATAATTTCCGACATCCTGGCTCGCATCGCTTCGCGGTCCCCGCCTTGACCTGGACCACGTGCTCCGGCAAACGCTTCCTGCATTGCCTTCTGGCGTTCTTCTTCAGCCACTTTCTGAGATTCGTCGAGCAAGGCAATTTGCTCGTCTGTAATCATCAGCTTGCTCTTCATGTCTTCGGCTTTCAAAGTCATTGTGGCTGACATTGAAAGACGAGCCTGAACGGTCACCTCGTCCAGTCGCTTCACCTGTGGTACTTCGAGGAGAGCTTCCAGAATTTCATCCGTTTTCTTGCTCAGCTCAGCGCGTTCCTTGTCGGACTTTTCGCGGTAAGCGATTTTTTCTTCTTCGGACAACTTATCATAAGCCTCACGGTCCGGGCGAGGACTGGCGTTTCGCTGTTCGTTGTAGGCGTCAAGCGCAGCATCAATCGTGGCCGCCTGAGCTTCCTCGATCTTCAGTTCCTGTCGCACCTTCTCGATTCGCAACAGAGCAGCACGGTCAAGGCGAGGACCTCCGAACGGTCCACCGGGACCACCTCCAAAACCGCCGCCTCTTCCGCTACGCTGTCGTTCGCCGCTTTCCTGAGCTTGAATCGAAGTTATCGTCAACAATGCCATCAGGCCGAAAACGGCAATCTGACGCAGAAACCGGTTTGTCATCATGAGGGGAACTCCAGTGAAGAATGGCGTGGCCCAAAAGTGAGGAAACATCCCCGAGCCGTGTGGATTGAACCCCACTGCCCGTTTCCGGATTCTGTGAAACTTCTTGCCGACGCGCAGTTTTCCCAAAATATTCGGGCTCACCGAACGAAGCGATGCCGCTTCGCGGCGAGTACGCTCGGAAAACATCGCGTCAAAGTTCGCTCAATTTGCCAGATCGGTAGCTCAAGTCGAGCAGTTCCATGGGATGGACAACCGGCACGGCCTTTCCGCTTTTCTTGAGCTGAGCCTGCAACTGCAGGGAACAGCCCGCGTTCCCGGAGACAACCAGATCCGGCTGTACATCAAGCAGGCACTGCACTTTTCGCTGCCCCAAACGATCGGCCATTTCCGGCTGAGTCAGGTTATAGCTTCCGGCCGCTCCGCAGCAGAGTTCCGGTTCCGCGATGGCTCGAAGTGTAATGCCCGGAATAAGCTTCAGCAGATCACGAGGCTGCTGACGAATCTTTTGAGCATGTTGCAGATGGCATGCATCCTGATACGCAACGACAGCCTCGACCCGTCCCTCCGGTTTAATCGGGCCGAGCGTCATGAGGAATTCGCTGATATCTTTAATCCGATGACTGAACTTCGCTTCCGGGGAATTCTGATCATGGGACGCTGACGCCTGCGTTCCCGGTCGATGATTAAGTTCCTCAGCAATATGATTGTAGTCTTTCAGCATTGCTCCGCAGCCCGCGACATTAACGATGATCGCATCCAGCGACTTGTCTTCAAACGCCGCCATGTTCTGTTTCATCAGCCCCAGAGCCGGCTCCGAGGCACCGCTGTGATAATGAATCGCGCCGCAGCAACCCTGACTCCGCGGAATCACCACATCACAACCATTGGCCTGAAGAACTCTGGCCGTTGCCCAGTGCACATGACGAAACATCGCATCAGCCACGCATCCGATGAACAAGGCCACTCGCGCACGGCGAGGCCCCTGAGCCGGCAGGAACTGCGGCAACTCGGGCAGAGGAGATTTCAGCGTTGGCAATTGCGACTGCATTCTCTGCAGCCGCTCCGGCAGAAGTTTCGTCAGCCCCACCTTATCCATGAATTGATCCAGCCTCAGCCGCTGCATCCATCGCGCGGGAGTCAGTGCGAGCTTCATGCGGTTACGATCAGGGAACAGACCGTACATAATCCAGCGATGAAACCAGTCGGGCTTATGAGCCACCTGCGGCTGGCCAGCGTTCGTTGCGCCGGAAGTACCGGCGGCCGACATCTGATGCATTTCAACTCGGAACGGTTCGATGAGTCGACCATATTGCACGCCACTCGGGCAAGCCGTTTCGCAACTGCGACAGTCGAGACAAAGATCCAGATGATGACGCACCTTGTCAGTCAGATCGAGCCGTCCGTCGATCACGGATCGCATCAGATAAATGCGTCCTCGCGGGCTGTCATTTTCGTCGCTTGTTTCGACATAGGTCGGACACGAAGCCGTACAGAGGCCGCAATGTACGCAGTCCAGAAATCGATCGTAAGGAATAGACTGCCCGATCACCGGCAGTGACTCTGACTTGGTCGTAACCTTGGTTTCTGACACAGCGAACCTTTGTACTCTGTTCTTCCAACAGGAAAACCCGCGCCCCGCCCCGGGAAGTATGTCAGATCCGGAAGAACAATTGAAGCACGCACCGTTTCGCGGCAGATCAGAGGGATTTGCCATCAAAAACAGCCATCACTCTCCGAGTGATGAACTGCGACTCCCGGGCGGCAGCGTTTCCAATTTTGTCACGCAGACAGTAGCGCCTGCCTTAACTTGTGTCGCAGGTATCCCTTAAGACACCATGAATAAGTGCGTCCCCCAGGGCAATCGCATGTCGGCGTTGGCCTTTCGGCTTTAGTTTTGCATCGAGACATCATTCGTCAAGCGGCAAATTGGATTGCCGTGGTTTGTGAG
>JBIIIF010000253.1:0-10041 GCA_044235005.1 Planctomycetaceae bacterium
TTCGGTCACAAACAACTACAGTCTGTCGTTTGACACGCCTGTCGCCGGGGCAGCAGAAGATGCCTGGACGATTATGGTTTATGTGACGGCCAGCGATCTGGAGTCCTTCTCATTTGCCGATATCAACGAGATGGAACAAGCCATGTCACGGCTTCCTGGAAGCGTGAATATCAGCGTGCTTTGGGATCAAAGCTCAGCACGAACAACCTACGCCACCGGTGGCGGTACTCAGGCACGATGGGGAACAGCGGGTCGTGCATTCGTTACGCCTGACACGAACCGATCGGTGATCGGAACACGCTTTGAGCTTTTGAACGAAGTGAACACCGGCAACCCACAGAGCCTGATTGATTTCGTGAACTGGTCAGTCACCACTGCTCCGGCCGAGCGATATGGTCTGGTGATGTGGGATCACGGCGCTGGTCTTCAGGGCTTCAACTTTGACGATTCCGATTCCGGTCAGGCAGCCGACAACCTTTCCACTCCGGAACTGGTTCAGGCGTTGACAACTCTGCGAGGCAATAACGTCAACATTGACATGGTGTCGTTTGACGCCTGCCTGATGGCGACGACAGAAGTTGGATATGCCATTCGCGGACTGACCAGCACCTATGTTGCAGCACAGGAAGTTGTTGGCGGTGATGGCCACGACTACAACACTCTCTTCGATGTACTGGAATCTGACCCATACAGTGTGACTCCACAAGCGCTGGGCACAGGGTTCGTACGCAGCTTTGGTGAACAGTATCTCGGCAGCGGAACCTGGGACACTCAGTCAGCAATTTACGCCTCGCAGTACAACTCGCTGGCTACGGCTCTGAGGAGTTTCACGACATCGGCATCATCTGCGACGTCAGCGGATCGGACCTCAATGGCCACGGCTCGCAATGCAACGCAGACGTACACGTACTCTTACCTTCGAGACCTCGGCGGATTCATGCAGCGAATTGTCAACAACACGGCAATTACTGCAGGCATCCGAACGGCAGCCACCGGGGTGCTTACTGCGATCTCAAACGCGGTGATTTCAAAAACAGCAGACCAGAGAAACAGCTCCGGGTTCTCAATTTATCTGCCGGACCTCGGGACGACCATCCCAAGCTGGTATTCCTCGACCTATGCAGCATTTGATTCTGCAACTGGCTGGTCACGGTTTATCAGCGGAGCGGCCTCTGCTGGAAGATCTATTGCTCCGAGCTGGGCTGGAGAGAGTGGCGGAGTACCTGGCCGAGCCTTCGATCTTGGAGCTACGGCAGGCAGTGGATTGGTCTTCGATGAACTTTCACTGGAAAGTTCTGCGGATTCAGATTGGTTCCGGTTTACCATTCAGCAGAACGGAACGGCCGCTCATCGCATCGTCGCTCAGGCCATGAGCAACACGGTGGCGATGACAGCCAGACTTTACAATGCGGCGGGGACAACACTGTTGGCCACGTCGGGAACTAACGGGCAGATATCGCTGAATGGACGTGCCGCCGGTGAGTATTCGATTCGGGTCAGTGCTGCTGCAGCTGTTGATCGATACAGGCTGTATATTGATGCTCCGCTGGTCTCCGGTTCTACACGCGTCGCGAACAACACCGCTTCGAAAGCGATTTCATGGGGATTGATCTCCGGGGAACGCCTGGAGACAGGGATCGTCACAGCGAATACCACTGGAACTCCGACCGACACGACTGGCTACTCCTACTATGAGTTCGATACGGCTCCGTCGATTGCACAGCAGAGATTTGAGTTAGCGGTCAGGACTCCACTTGGTGTTTCGCTACAGGCTGAGGTGCTGAATTCCGCTGGTGCAGTTGTTGTGTCTCGGATCGGTACAGGGTTGATTCCGCTGGTCTTCAATTCCCGTGGAGCTGGTGAGACTTACAAGTTCCGAGTACGACGAACACCTTCAGCAACCGCGACTGCGGCAGTTTCCTTCAGCGTTCAGTTCTCAACGGTATTGAACTCCGCTCCTCGACTGACCAACACTGGCAGTCCTCGCTTTGACGCTGTGCGTGCCAATGCTCCAGCAACAGAGATTCGTGGGAATACGGTTGCCGAGCTTCTCGCTCGACTTGCACCGGGTGGTGGCATCACTGATGCGGATCCAGGTGCATTGAGGGGAATCGCTGTGAATGCCCTTTCGGGCACTACGAGCGGCCGTTGGGAATATACCCTGAACGGCGGAACCACGTGGGTAAGCATTGGTGTTGTTAATAACACCAGTGCCCTGTTGCTGGCATCAAACACTCTGACTCGAATCCGTTTCGTGCCAAATGCTCGCTTTGCTGGAAATGTGACTCTTCAGTTCGCGGCGTGGGATCAGTCAAGAGGCGTCAGTGGAGGTCGTTTCAACATCGCGCAGCGTGGCGATACAACGCCATTCAGCCTTGTGGATGAGGTCGCCGGACTGACTGTCAATACGGCTCCGGTCTTGAATATTGCAGGAGCACCGGCATTCGACTCGGTTCCAGCCGGGGCAGCGGCGTCCGTAATCAGAGGAAATAGTGTCGCAGACCTTTTGGCTCGTCTGTCACCGAGTGGTAGCGTCACGGATGCAGATGCCGGAGCGTTGCGAGGGATCGCTGTGAGTTCTCTCTCAGGCACCACGAGTGGTGTTTGGCAGTATTCTCTTAACGGAGGAGCTTTGTGGCAGAACTTTGGGATCGTTAGTGCGACCAGTGCATTGTTGCTGGCCGCTGATACGCAAACTCGAATCCGATTTGTGCCTAACGCAGGCTTTGTCGGAAATGTGGCTCTTGCGTTCGTAGCGTGGGACCGAACACTTGGCGTGAATGGAGCACGGAGCAATATATCTGCGCGAGGCGGTGCCAATGCTTTCAGTGTCGCCGTTGAAGGGGCATCGCTAAGAGTTGTGAGTTCATCGGTCCAAACAGCTGCACTCCGCACAGCTGCACTGGATAGCCTGTTCAGCTCGGACCTGGCTTTTGTCGATTAGTTCATCGAGCGTTCGGTCGCTCGACAGGTTCCAATCGACCCTGTTGAACAGGTCCGAATCTTGAGATGATTGAACTCAAATAAGGAAACTGCCTGGAGCAAATCCAGGCAGTTTTTTTGTTTCAAGTCTCTGCGTATTTCGATTCAGACGGAATTGGAGCGATCAATGATGTAGTTCCGGATGTTAAATCTGAACTATTGGCTGGCTTTGACGTCCTCATCCAGGCAGGTTCCCGAAGTCCTCCAAAGATCACACGTCGGCGATGCACGAAAACTCAGTACCGTGCAGCAAATCCTCAATTCAAGCCCCATTCCGTCAACTTCCGATGTCGGAATACAGACGATGAATTCGGCCACTAAACCAACGGCATCGCCCTTGCAGCTTTCGCCCTCGGGACTGTCATGTCGCCTCGACGAAACGACGGGGAGAATAAGCAGGGCGGACAGCTCCCACTTTGACGATCAGTCAAAACTATGGCCAGCCTCGACGGACGCGATTCAATTCACGAAGTTCGAGGTGGCAAAATAAATCGGGCCCTTCACGCTGCCTTCAGGTTGCCTCGCTAGAATGGCCCCACGAGACAGTCAGTCTGGTTGTATTCTCCTGTAAGAATCCACCTGAAGAGCCTTTCATGCGAGTCCTGGTCGTTGAAGATGAACCCGATTTGCTCAGCACAATTGTGCAGGTACTGCGCGAAGAGGGTTATGCTGTCGATGAAGCGGCGGATGGGAAGGAAGGGCTTTTCAAGGCGACCAGTTGGGAGTATGACGCGATTGTGCTGGACCTGCTGATGCCTAAGCTGACGGGTTGGCAGGTTCTGGAAGCACTCCGGAAGACTCACAAAACTCCTGTGTTGATTTTGACGGCTCGCGACGGCGTGAATGATCGAGTCCGCGGGCTGGATGGTGGAGCTGATGATTATCTCGGAAAGCCGTTTCATCTGGTCGAACTGAAAGCTCGGCTGCGCGCAATCATCCGGCGATCAGTCGGGTTGGCATCGTCTGAGATTCTGATTGGTGAACTGACAGTTGATACAAGGGCGAAGACGGTGCGTTGCGGTGAGACGCCGATCCTGTTGACGCCTCGCGAATTTTCTCTGCTTGAACTTCTGGCGTTGCATCGCGGACAAATTGTTTCGCGCACGCAGATTTATGAGCATCTGTTCGACGAGAATGAAGACAGCCTGTCCAATCTGGTCGACGTTCATGTGTCGAATCTGAGGCGGAAGCTCGGAAAAGACTTTATTACGACTCGACGAGGTCAGGGGTATATTCTCCATGATTAAGTCGATTCGAGGACGATTACAATGGTGGTACGGCGCCGTCTATGCGTTGTCGATCCTGGTGTTTGGTCTGCTCGTTTACTGGCGTGCCGATCGTGACGCTCATGAGCGTGCGATACTGCAGGCCGTGTCGACGGTTCAGTATCTGGATGTCAGCCTTCGTAATGTTCAGCCGCATTTGATTCGTCATGCTCCGCAGGATTCTGAGTTTGGTCCGGGAGATTCGATTCGCGAGAATTTTACGTTGGGGCCATTGCCTCCGGAGTTTCAGTTTCGACCTCCTCGTGGCCGTGATCGCGGTCCTGCGGGAGAGCAGAGGTCGGAACCAGGACGCCCTGATTTTGCGGAGTATTCAGAAGGCGGATCGGACCGTGCTTCTGATTCACCGGACGAGCAACGCCGACCACCTCGAGGACCCGGGGATGAGTTTCGCCCGGACCGTCCGTTTGGAGACCCTGCTGGTCCACGAGGTCCCGGTCGGGATGGTCCGCCAGCAGATCGGGATGGCCCGCCAAAAGATCGACCGTTTCCCCCTGAGGCGGGTCAGCGACTGAAAGCCGTTCGTCCACCGGAGACGAACGGTGAACTGCCGTTTGATGGCGACGAATCACGAGTTGATCGGATGGAGTTTGTGGTCTGGCGTGGAGATGGCAGCGTGCTGACTCGCAGTGACGGTCTGCGTCTCGATCAGGCTGCGGTGATGCCGAATCCGGAACACGGCAACCCGGCTCCCCAGGTGACAATGAACCGAGGAGAAATCGAAGTCACGAAGCGCGGCCCGCACGGATCTGTTATTCGCGTCATTCGTTCGTTCGATCGTGATTTGTCCAACCTGCATCGTTTCGGAATTCAGATTTCCGGGATGGCAGTGCTGACTTTGGTCGTAGGGATTGCGGGAGGATGGTGGATCTCAGGACGAATTGTCCGCCCGATTCAGATGATTTCTGAAACCGCCGCGCAGATTTCTGCCAGCAGCCTGAACCGACGTATTGAAACGATGGCACTGGATCAGGAGTTGATTCAACTGGGAACAGTGCTTAACGCGACATTTGGAAGACTCGAACAATCGTTCTCGCGTCTGACTCAATTCACTGCTGATGCATCGCATGAGCTTCGCACGCCATTGGCCGTCATCCAAAGTCAGATGGAGTTAGCACTCGCAAAGTCGCGAACGCCCGAGGCTTATCAACAGACTTTGGAAATCTGCCTGAAGTCTTCTGAACGCATGCGTTCACTTATTGATGGACTGCTGTTGCTGGCTCGCACAGATGCGGAACGTCAGGAACTGCGACCAGTTCCTGTTGATCTGCGTGATGTTGCTGAAGATGCTGTCAGCCAGTTACAGGAGAAGGCGACCGCAGCGGAGATTGAGCTGGAGTGCGTGATACCTGAAGACAACCTGAAGGTTATGGCCGATTCAAGGTTTCTTGCTCAGGTACCAGCCAACTTAATTGATAACGCGATTCAACATACCGCTGCCGGAGGAAAAATTTTTCTGGAAGTGCGACGCGAAGGCGACAAGGCGGTGTTAACGGTGAGAGACACAGGCTGTGGAGTCGCGGCCGAACATCTCCCTCATCTGTTTGAACGCTTCTATCGAGTTGACGCAGGGAGATCCAGGCGTCACGGTGGCAGTGGACTGGGGCTGGCGATTTGTCGCAGTCTGGTCGAAGCTCATCACGGAACGATCACGTGTGAATCAAAACTCGGTGAAGGTTCCGCGTTCATTGTGACTTTGCCTCTCGTCACTGAAGCTGAAGTGCCAGCCGATGGTGAGAAGCACGTTTAGACAAAAAGAGTAGTTGACACATTCAAAGTCTCGGGGCTGTTTGCGGCGTCCCTTTTACCGGAGAGAAAATTGCATATCTTGAGTCTTACAATTTTCAGACGCATGATCTCAATCGATCAGGCTTGTAGCCTGCGAGTGCTGATGCGGGTCGCCGTATTGATCAGCAGCCTGGGATTGACCAGCGTCTATGCTCATGATGCTGTCGATCCTGCGACGTTGAAACCACTGGCCGGACATTGGTATGTCAGCCAGGCGGAGCCCGCGATTTATTATTACAAGGATGCCGACCAGTATCTGGATTTGTTCTCGTATCATCGAAAAGATTCCAACAAGGATGGAATTGACAACATTATTCTAAGTCATACGGAAACGCATCTGGTTATGGATAGCCAGGGCTATCCCAATCATCCGACGGCAATCTTCCCGAATTCCGGCAATCCGAATCGGATCGAGATTCAGAAGTTTCGTTTTCAATTACCACTGGAACCAAAACTGAACGACCATATCACTCGACTTCCCATGGGCCCGATTGGTACGGCGGTTAACGGCGTCGTCTATTTCAATCCATTCGAGATAGGTGGAATGAATGCCGTCGAAGGTTATTCTGAGGTCTGGCTGGATTCCTGCTGCGGGCATCCTCAGCAAACCGGCGTTTATCACTATCACAAGTATCCGGTCTGCGTAAAGTCACCGTTCAGAGACAACGGGAAGCAGCATTCTCCGGTGATTGGTTTTGCCTTCGATGGATTCCCGATCTACGGTCCTTACGAATCAGATGGGCTGATGGCGAAAGATGCCACCGGTCAGTTGACCCTCGATTCGTGCAACGGACATACCGACTCTGTTCGAGGATATCATTATCACGTCACGCCAGGTCGGTTTCCCTACATCATTGGTGGCTATGCCGGTGTTCCGGAACTCTCGAATATTCGCGGCCGTCGTGGTCTTGAGACCGGAGCGATTGAAGACAACAGCAGCGGCGAAAGTTCGCAACCCAAAGTGATCACCGCAGTTCGACCGGCGAACGGGAAACCGGGAGCAAGGCAGAAGCTGGAGATCGAGCTGGATCCGGCATCGGCGACTCGCACTCCTGTGCCGGAAGGAAAGCCCGACTGGGTTCAGATCGGACCTTATGAAGCCGTGACGATTGAACGCACCGGAAACGTGCTGCATGTTGAACTACAGATTCCTGACGACGCAACACTCGGCGTTCTGATGGATTGTCATATCGAGTTCAAAGCGACCAGTCGTCCACGTGCTGTTTTCAGAAAGAACGATGTGTTTCGGGTCGCTGAAGACGAAAGCCCGTGAAAATCTTCCTTCCCTTGAACCTGTTTTCTCTGTCTATTGAAAGGCGAGTCCTATGAAGAAAATCCTGTTGGCAAGTGCTGTGATGGCATTGCTGGGCGTCACAGTGACAATGAATGTTCTGGCGCAGCCACCGGCTGGTGAAGGTCGCCCTGATGGTCCACCACCACGCAGTGAAGGTGGTCCCGACGATCGCCCACGTCCTCCCCATCCAGTCATGGATGCTTTGGACAAAGATCACAACGGAGAAATCTCCGAAGAGGAGATTAACAATGCGACTGCCGCTCTGAAGTCACTCGACAAAAACGGTGACGGAAAATTGACGGACGATGAAATTCGACCACCGCGACCTGAGGGCGGCCCCGGAAGAGACGGCGAACGTCGTCCTGATGGTCCTCCTCGAGGCGAGGGCGAACCACGCGGTGATCGACCGCCCGGTGATCGACCGCCCGGTGATCGACCGCCTCGAGACGGCGAAGGGCGACCTCCGGGAGGGCGTGAACAGGATCGTGGTCGTGAACCAGGACGCGGCGAAGGACCTCCGGGCGGACCACACGGTCGACCGATGGGACCGCCGAATCCAGAACGCTTTGTGGAAGATGCGATGCGTTTTGATGCCGACGCGGATGGAAAGCTGAGCAAAGAAGAGCTGATGAAGTTTGCGATCGAGATGGGGAATCGCCAGGGACGACCTCCCGGCCCCGACGGCGGCCGTGGACCTCGACCTGAAGGCGATCGTCCACCGGGAGATCGTCCTGACGGACCGCGACCTGAAGGCGATCGGCCTCAGCGTCCCCCAGCGGACGAATAGTCTTTCATCATCGGAAATGGCTTAGCGATTCAATCCCGTTGAATTGCAGAGCTGCCTCGTGAGGAGTGGCCACTTCTCACGAGGCTTTTTTATTCAGGCAAAAGCTTTCAGTTTCAAACGGTCGTTGTCTGGACCTCTGTTGGTGTTTGAGTTTCGACGGTTGTGTCGCTTTCTACGCCCGAGAATTCCCGATGCAGAAGTGTCAACATCGTCTGTAAAAACGCAACGACGATCGGACCAATAAAGACTCCAAGTGGCCCAAGAGTCTGGATGCCACCCAGAACGCCCAGCAGTCCAGCCAAAGGATGCAGCGACGCGCGTTCCATAATGATCCACGGCCGAATCACATTGTCGACCGTGGAGACGATCAGTGTTCCGTAGATCGCCAATGCGACGCCAGCGGTCATGTTTCCTTCACCGAACGCCAGCCAAAGACTGGCGGGGACCCAGACAAGGGATGCTCCCACAAACGGAACCATTGCCAGCAACCCCGTGAGAGCCATCAACAGAAAGATCGATTGCATTCCGGCGAACCAGAATCCAATTCCGGAAAGGACGGCCTGACCGGTGGCCGAAGCGATACTTCCCGCAACAACAGCACGAACAAGCACCTGAAATTCCGTCAGCAGTTGTTGCTCGTACTTATCTTCCATTGGTGACAGGACCATGATCACACTGACGATCTCGGGGCCATCCGCGAACCAGAAAAACAGAGCCATGACGAAAATCAACAGGCCAAACGCCACTTTGGCAAATGCAACCGATGTCGCACCACTGAACGAAGCGATGCCGCCAGGAGTGAGGGCGAGGACCTGTCCGGAGATTCGTTGCATTTCGGTCGTAGTCGGATTCGCCATCTCCTTCAATGGTACTCGCCAGACGCCCCCCAGCATCTGATTACGGTAGTCTCGAAAGCTATGCGCAGCGGATTCGATCCACTGCTGGTAGGCGAGCGTACCAGGAGAGGACTCAGCGGCCTTGGTCAGAGCGGCCTGCAGTCGCTCGATTGCGGGCTGTAGATCCTTCCGGGAATTCAGCATCGCGTTTTCGTTCATGCGACGAAACTCGTCGGCGATATGCACAAGTGCCGCCGCATTTCCCCGAGCCGTTGCACCGTTCACGGCGTCGGCCTGCAATTCCCCCAAAGACGATTCGATAAAACGACATTCGGCGACGAAGGGGTAATCCAGACCCAGAGAAGACCGTGCTCGGTTCAGTTGACCTCGCATGGCGTCCGTATCCAGTTTGTGCACAAGTTCGATGGCTTCGTACCCCGCGATCGTTGCGACCGTCAGCACGGGAACCAGCACGGCCAGCATAACAGCCACCGTCATCAGCAACGCGGCCACATAGCGACGTTCATTGCACCAGCGTACAACGTACAGATGCAATGGTCTCAGCAGAAGCACCGTTACGGCCGCAAGAAACAACGGCAGCAGAAAGACAGACACCACCTGGTAGAACAGTGCCAGAAGAATACTTGTCGCCAGAATGAGAACGATAAAGGAAATGACTCGAGCCATTGATCACCGTAGATTCTGTCGACAGGATACATTTCGAAGTGGGGCAAAAAATGTTTGCAGGCGTCGCGAATCGACGGCTAATCATTTCGCATTCCTGTTTACCACCGGGCCGGAGACGACAGTCATTTCATGAGCCGTCGTCACCGTCGCAACGCTCAGCATTTGAAACAGCAGTCCTTTGTGCCCGGCATCACGTGAGTCTAATCCTCGGGCCCTGCAGTCGCAATTCGCTAAGAAACAGTCTCGCAATGACGTGCGGTTTGCATCAGGTGGGGACTCAATCGGTGTGCCTGCGTTCGCTAAGGCTCACTTGTCACACCCTACGAAAAAATGAGATTTGTAGGGTGTGAAAAATTCGCGCTGGCGAACGCAGGCAGACTAGAC
>JBIIIF010000463.1:0-2804 GCA_044235005.1 Planctomycetaceae bacterium
CCAGATCGACAAGTGCCTGAACTCCGGCAGCGAAGCCGCTTCAGCGTAAATTATCGGGCTGCAGCATTCACGGAGCGGGCTATTCAGCCCGCTCTTTTCGTTTCAATGCCTCCCCGTAGTCCCCCGGTAGCGTGGGCTTCATCCCACTTTTCATACGTTATGTCTTGCCACCAGGCAGTCAAACATCTTGCAGAGCAGGAAGAGTACATTGGCGACGTACACCTCACGCCAACCCCGCCAGCTTTCGGCCCGTCCAGAACACACCAAGCAGCACAACGATCATCGCAGCCCACGCGGGATGACTCCACAACCGAAACGGACGATTCAGCGGTTCCGGTTCCGGCATCGCAGCGATGCGATCCACAAGCTTCTGAATCTCCGAAACCGTGGTCAACTCACCGCGAGTCACCTGAGCAATCTCCTTCAGTACATCCGTGCGAGCAGGCTGGCCGATCAGTTCCTTCTCCTGCCCCTGAACCGCAATTGTGGTCTCCAGTCGACCACCGGTTTCTGCACAGGTCGTTACGAACTTGTATTGACCACCTTCAGTCGGAGTAAACGTGCCGGTAAACAATCCCCAGGAATCTTCACCGGCCGGCGCCAGTCGCACCGAATCTGTCTGACCGGAAGGTGATAACGTCTGCACAACCACCGTTCCCGTTCGCAATGGGTCTCCGGCAGTACTCATCACATTCGCGTTCAACGTCAACACGTTGCCTGCTTCAGGACGATCGGGCGAATAGAACAATCGCATCGATTCGCCCTGAG
Organism: Planctomycetaceae bacterium; assembly: GCA_044235005.1. Classification (GTDB taxonomy): domain Bacteria; phylum Planctomycetota; class Planctomycetia; order Planctomycetales; family Planctomycetaceae; genus SXXK01. The sequence continues at coordinate 769 of JBIIIF010000463.1, forward strand.
ACATGTTTCGCTGATACGCCATCCAGCGAACCACCTGGCCCCAGAAGCGATAGTGATAAAGATCCTCTACACCTTTTCGCCATCGCCAGGCACCATCGGATCCCATGAACAACACTTTGCCGGTGCCAACGGTCCGAGTCGCAATCAAGGGGACTCGACCAGATGACGACGAATCCGAATCGTGTGTCGCAAGAACCTGCGAACCGATCTTTGCCCGCAACGCCGCTGCGTACCACTGGAATCCCGGCAAGGCATTCCAGACCGTCTCGTTGGCGCTGTCATCCGGCTCCAGCCGAGTCAACAAGCTGCGACGACCGGCTTCCGTCAAGGCAAACCGCGAGGGACGAGAAGACCCATTTCCCTTCGGATGAGCCGGGTCCAGAATGACAGGGTAAAGCTCTTCCAGTTCACTGGTCTGCAGAGAATTCTGGAAGCCTCGAAAGCCCGGCAAAAACACGAGTCCACCGGCCTGACTGCGAACCAACTGCCGAAGATTGACACAATCCTGCGGCGTCAACTGCTTGCCACCAATCCCAACGTCACCCAAAAACACGACGTCGTATTCGAACAGTTCCTTCTCCGTCGGAAACTGATCCAGATATCCTCGCCCGCCGCCCACACTTTCCAGATCGGGATGGTACAGCAGACAATTGACTTCAACGCCGGGATCTCGCTCCAGTGCATTTCGCAGATAGCGATATTCCCAACGAGGATATGACTCGACAACCAGAACCTTTAGTTCCTCATCACGAATGGTAATCGGGATCGTCAGCTTGTTGTTGTCTGTCAGAGTTTCCGAAGCATCAACCGGAATCTCGATGGTCAGCTCATAGTCGCCCGTCTTCTCCGGCTTCCATTCAATCGTATCCTGCAACTGTCCCATCCCGGTGACTCGCACGTTCTTTTCAATCTTCTCACCACGAGTCCCGTTCAACGACACTTTGATATCTTTGTCGGCTGGCAACCAACTGATGACTCGGAACGGAATGCGCAGCGACTTATTCACAACGCCAAACGTTGGAGCATCGGACGCCGCCAGTTCCATGTCAGGCAATCTCTCTTCACTGCCCACACCGACCGAAAACACCGGCACGTTTTTGACTCGCAACGCGGAGGCCGCGGCACTCGGCGCCTGCCCCATGTTCCAGTCGCCGTCAGACAACAAGACGATCCCTCTCAGGTTGGCATGTTTGTCAGCCGCCGCCTGCAGAGCCTGATTGAGGTCTGTTCCTTTCTCGACCGTCGGAGGTTGCGAAGAGAACGGCTCAAATACGACTTTCATGCGGCCTTCGACAGGCTTCCAGAGCTCCGGCAGAATCACCGGCGCAACGGACTCTTCGCGTGTCTTCGGTTTCTCGGCAGGAGCTAGAGGATTGACAACATCCTGAGTTTTCATGCTGCCGGATGTGTCATGCAGAATCACCAGCGTCGGTTGTTCCTGAGGCTTAATCACCTGCACAAACTCGGGCTGATTCAAGGTCAACACCACCAGAGCGATCAACACAAACCGCAGGATTTCCAGCCAAAGCATTGACCGAGTGTACCCGCTCCGCCGCCAACTGATCAGGCAGCAGAAAGCCGCAGCGATCAGAACGATCACCGAAAGCGTCAGAGTAAATGGAGTCCAGACAAACGTCATGGTTTAGTCGATTCTTTCATCATGGCTCGTTTGCCCCAGTCGTAAGTTTTTTGTTCAGGAGCTGCTACTCGCGTTTCATTGGCCACTGCGCTGACTTTTGGTGCCGCCGCAGAAACCTGTTTCTCCGGCACACACAGCAACGCTTCCGCCATCAGCGCCAGAATCATTAACACCAGAAAGGTCCGCCAGATCTCACTGGCCAATGCCATGGCACTGCCAGCCTTGTCATCAATCCGAGTATAATTCAAACCGTTCAAGACCTGTTCCAAAGTTCCATCGCTCACAACTTCAACGGCGTCTTCTGTCAGCGGACGATTGAGCGCAAACGACGCTTCTTCAGATTCATACAGTCCGTTATTGATAGTTCGTTGCGACATCAGGACTCGTCCGGAAACTT
>JBIIIF010000464.1:0-2803 GCA_044235005.1 Planctomycetaceae bacterium
CAGCATCCGCGGCGGCGAATAACTTCTGGCCAAATTCCTGTTCAGCGCCAATGACTTTGCCTTCGGCCAGTCCAACACTGGCAGTGAGAGGAATCGTTTTCCCTCCAAATACACAGACCGACTGCTCAATCCTGCTCCTCAATCGTTCTCCAACAATGGCCAGACATACGGCATTAGAGTCTTCCAGCAGCACCACAAATTCTTCACCACCATAACGTCCCACAATGTCGGAATCTCGGATGGTGTTTCGCAGCGTTTCGGCCACAACTTTCAACGCGTGATCGCCAGCCTGATGACCATACTTGTCATTGATCTTCTTGAAATGATCGATATCAATAACTGCCATGCCGAGCGACAAGTCGCGGATCCGATGAAGGGCTGCTCTCTCTGAAAGCTCCTGAAGAAGATAGGCCCGGTTGCAGATCCCTGTCAGGGCATCAAGTCGCGATACATGCAGCAGGTCTGCCACTCGACGCTTTAATCGACCGTTTTCTTCGAGCAGTTCGATTGGGATTGATTCGGAGCTGTTCTCGTTGATTGCAAGATCGGCCAGTCTGGACATTTCTTCCATGGCATCCTGAAGCAGGTCACTCGTGGACGGTAACTGATCCGGACTTATATCGAAGGATTGAGCTGTCGCATCGATCTGCTCCTGCACGCCTTCAACAACTTCTGTCACTGAAAGTGGTTTTGGCAACATGAACTTGGCCAATGATTCGTCAAGATGAATCAATGAGATTACAGGCGTCTCATCGCAAAGCAGGCTGGCGACAGCATCAGCCAGTCGCGTGACTTCAAGCAACGGAAGTTTTTCACTGCCAGCTTTCAACGCTGCCATGTTGGGGTCGTTGATTCCTCGAATTGCGGTGTGACAGCGTTCAGGAAGTCCCATCTGCTGCAGCAGGATTGAGGACAATTTCAAATGATTGAATCCGAAGGCTTCCTGTTCAACACGCGGGAGCGGAATCCCGTCGGTTTTGGCGAGCCGCAGGCATTCGAGGTACTTAACCGGCTCCGCCCTCAGTAAAGCCAGTTTGCCAAGGCCTGCCAGAATGCTGGTTGTATAACATTCACCGCGGAAGGAGGGTGACTCATACTGAGATGCCAGCAATTCGGCCGCTGTGGCCTGAACGAAAGAACGCAGCCAGAAGCGGCGGTAGTGCTCAAAATGGTCAGAATTCTCCATGGACTGCCTCGCGAGCGAGAAACTCAGGACCAGTGGAGCTGCAGCGGATCGCCCCATCAACATCACGGCTCGACCAAGATCCGTGATTTCACCTCTGGTTCCGTACTTTGAAGAATTCGCGACCTTTAGAAGTTTCCCTACCATGGCGGGATCCTTCCTGATCACAGAGACCAATTGTTCATTGGAACTATTCGTATCGTGAAACAGCTTCAATGCTTCAATCGCGACCGTCGGCAAAGAAGGGATACGCGTAAACTGTGAGAAGTCAGTAGTCATGGCTTTGCGTCGAATCATTCGAAGAACGGAAGCGAAAATGTTGGAGCTAACATGCGACCGCATCCTTGGCGCTGGAGTCAGGTCGCGTGGCTTGATCGCAGAAACGTTCATGGGACTTGCTGGTAGACCCTCATAACGGCTCGAATCGAGACGAATCAGAGGTATGGTTTCGCGGGTTAGACGTTTTGTCGGGATCATCTCGGTGGGGATTCCGGTGCTCTCTGCAGAAATCAATCGACTTCAATCATGTTGGGAGAATCGATGCAATCGGTAGATTTGCGGCTGCCTTCCCTTGTTTGGCTATTTTGCCTCAGCAGAATTTATGTGCTTATCCCCAAGGTGCCGACCAGATATCGCAGACTCTGCGTTCATTAAACTCTACTGCGCCAATTGACGAATGTGCCGACATCTTGTAACGCCTGCACAAATGGACGCGAGTCATTGGGAGATTTTGTCATGAGATATGACATCGCTGTGATTGGCAATGACGAAGCGGCACTGGAGCTTTTGTGCATGGCGGGATCTCTGGGCAAGCGTGTGCTTGCGATACTTCCAGAGCAGCGACACTCTGAATGGATGATTAGTATTGCTTTACGACGTCTGGTAGAGCAGTTACTGAATGATGGCCGTGGGACGCGGCTCAACGAGTCCGCTCGCCGATGTACACCTGGTTTGGTGAAGCGACTGCTGACCAATGCCCTCACCTCGGAGATCATGGATTACATGGCGATTCTGGAGCGGTTGGGGGTCGATGTACGTATCGGTGAGGCCAGGCTTTTGAGCCGCAATAGTGTAATGATCACCAGCGGGATGGATTGCTCAAGGAACGTTTTCATAGCGGATAATGTTGTCATCGGATGTGGTACGCGACGGACCGCCACACATCGCCCATTGGGATTAGTGCCATCCACCGGACCAGAATCTCTCTTGGCGGGTGCGATTTTTCCCGAAACTGTGACAATTCTTGGAGGTGATCAGTTTGGCGCGGGCTTCTCAGCGCTATTAAGTGTGATTGGGGTGGAGTCTGAATTGATAACTCATGGCCGTGCAGATTGTGCGATGCAGGAGTTGGCTGTTGCGACAGGCGTGCGAATGATCGATGCGGCGAGCGTAGATGAGTATGCCCGGAAACGATCGCGATCAGGTCGTTCTTGTGATGTGCTGGATTTTCGAAGGTCGGTCGGGTTTACCGAGCACCTTGGTTTAGCAGATGTGGGAGTTGAGCCCGATGAGCTTGGGCGTCTCTGGTGTGCATCTTCTCTGGAGACATGGTGCAGCGGAGTCTTTGGAATTGGAGCGGTCGTAGGCTTTTCTGCAGATATCTCCCGACATCCAACGGAT
>JBIIIF010000264.1:0-9543 GCA_044235005.1 Planctomycetaceae bacterium
TGATTTTGGTTCCCATGCCGCTTGTTTGATGGCCGGTGAACTCTGATCACTGTCCTGCGAAATCTCGCGGCCATCCGTCTGATCCGACTTTCTGCTTCCATTGACCGAAGTCGCGGACTGAGAAGACCGAAACGCAGAAGAGCTCTGCTGCGTTGCCCGGTGAGATTCGTCGCTGCCGCTGTCGCCGGTACGAACCTGCGTTCGTGTCGTGCGCTGTTGCGTCTGTTCGATTTGTTCAGGATGCTCGACTTGCTGTGGATGTTCGATTCCTGCTTGCTGCTCAAGGAATCCCTTGAGCTTTGAATCGATGGCGGATGATCCAACAGTACTCTCAGTAGAACGCTTCCGGAATTGTCTCGAACTGCCTTGTGACTGCTGGCCGAAGGCCGTGGATGAGAGCACGACCGATGCGAGGAATCCTGCACAGAGAATAAATGCGGCTGACGAGCCCCTTCGCGCACCGGTATGTCGAGTCAGAGTTGATCTCTGAGCGATGGTTGTCCCGGATGCTGATTCGAAAGGCCGCATGATAAGTTTTCTTCCCTGAATCTTCAGAGCGTCTCCTGACGCTCTTTTCACTTCGCCTTTATCGTTTCCGTGCCGCTGAGGAGCGAGACGCATCTCGTCCTTCTTCCGCGTTCACAATTTCCGTGATGCGAACAGCAAATCGATCATCGATGACGACCACTTCACCGCTGGCAATCCTGACTCCCTGAGCCATCACGTCGACCGGTTCCGAGACAGCTCGATTCAGTTCGACAACAGCCCCTTCACCTAATTTCAAAAGTTCACCGATCGGCATGGTGACTCGACCAATCTCCACAGAGATTTCGATGCTCACTTCTGCAAAACGTTCCAGCGGCATAGCCGTGCTGGCTCGAGTTCGCGACACCTGCGGAAACTCCACCGGATGTGCCTCAGGAACGGAGGGATCTCCGCCCGGCATAATCTGGTCGAGCGCCGATTCGGTCGCTTCGAGGGTCTCGGCTGACGGTTCGCTCACGCCTGTCTCCTCATTCTTTTCTGGATGCCATAATACGGAACCCCTGTCGCTGCCCCAGACGACAAGGGAATCCTAACCACTGCAGATGCCCGGAAACTCGTGCTTCCAGAGGACTGCCAGATGACTGATCAAGAATCAAAGTGTCGCCGACGGCCAGGTTATTCATGTCGCCAAGCGTCAGGGTCGCTTTGCCGAGACTGACCGACATGGTGACCGGAAGCGTTTCCGCCACGGCTCGCATCTGTGGTGAAACAGATTGATCAACGGCAGGAGGAATTGCGGATTCATTAATGCCGATGGAGGCCAGACCGGCCTGAGGCATCAGCATCACAAATGTTTCTTCACCAACGGCCGTATTGATCTGACCCACGATTCGAACAAGATTCTCGCGAGGCTGAAAGATACGGCTGCGAAGCGGGCGAACGATGACCTGATCCATTTCGACGGGCAGCGGAGTCACTTCCGGCCAGCCCTGACTGAGGGCTCGAGCAATCTCGCCAAACAGCAATTCAACGAGCGAAAGTTCCGCAGCGGTGAGTGCTCGCTGTTCGGGCCATTCTTCGCCCAGCGTTCCCAGCATTTCACTGACGACAGTCAGGACGAGCCGATTGGAGAAAGCGACCATGCCGTCGAATCGATCCGGACCAATCTTCAGGAGAGCCGCATAGCCTGGATCAGGAAGTGTCTGCTGAGCCTTCTGCGCGACCGATGAATCGATGCGAGCTGGCTGCATGGTGATTCGATCTCCAGCCAGCGCCTGCCAGTACTCCTGGAGCATCGACGTGGCCGTCGCGTTCCATGAAGACAGCGCGCGATTCGCCGATCCGGCCAGACGGCGCGGTGCGGAGAAGTCGACACTGGAAAGTGAATCAGGACTTGTCATTGAACGTTAAACTCTTCGAACAGAACGTCATAAATCTGGTCGTAGCCATCAGGGCACAGGACACTGTTGAAATGGTCGCGAATCTCGCGTCGAAGCCGGTTTTGTCCGGCCGCTCCGCGAATGTCTTCGATGCTCAGGTCAGAAACTTTGCTGAGCAGCCAGTTTCGCAGGACGAATTTCTTCGCGTCGACCTTCTTCTTGAATTCTTCTTCAACGGACTTGGGAATCTGCAGTGTGATCGAGAAGCTCAGGAACCGCGTGAGGCGACCTTCGTTCAGATTCACGGCGATGCGTTGATCTTTGTCCGGCTCACCAAACGGCTGGAAAATGGTTTCTTCATCTTTAGGCAGCGTGAAGGCTTTCACCTTCTTTGACTTTTTAGAGCTTCCGTGACCAGTGGCACTGGGCGGGGTGCTTCCGTGTGATTCTTCTGTCGCTGGTTCCCCGTGTTCGCCTTCTGTGGCTTCTTCAGCATGTTCCGCGTCGGCCGGGGCGTGACTTTGTCCCGCCAGCATAAACGGCATCGCGCTGCCCAGCCCCGCGCTGATCACTCCGACCGCGATCCAGGGAACAATGCTGCCACCACCAGAAGGTTTTTCGTGACCTTCTGCAGCGGGCGCTTCCTGTTTAGCATGGTCTGACATGACAACAACTCTTGTTCTGACTGATTAGGGTTCGTCGGTTCGGTCCATCCGAACTGATCTCTCCGACAAACAAAGCAGCGCATGGCCGTCTGTGCGGCTGGCATCTGCCCGTGTCTTCTCAATCGACCGTTGTTCTCGAAGCACATAGTGGATTTGCCGATCAGGTAAAATCTGACGCCTGCGTTGTGTTGACCGGCGAAGGTTCTGCCATACTGTTACAGTGGTGAAACCCCTTACCGCAGGGGAACTTCGTGTGAATGAGGGAAAACACTCATCGTTGAGTTCTCTTCAGGATGCGCAGGACGAAAAGCGGACCGTCACCAATGACAAGCCTGCAGATTGCCGTCCTGTTGATTCGCTTGGTGAGCCAGCACGCAGTCTGTCAGGAGTAACTGTTTTCCGAGTTACGTTGCCAGAGCCTCTGAGTCGCGACTCACGGCCAGTATTCACGGCCTGATCTTTCTGAGCCTTTCTTTTCTGAGCCTTGAGTGATACACGGCAACGAGCTGCTCGCAGGGCCGGGTGGCTTTGAGGCTGGCTGCACGGCGTCTATGCTGCTGCTCATGACAACAGTCGTCCATCCTCCCCGGATGGCGTTGCTTAGTCGCCGTCCATCCCTGCATCAAAGATGACAGCCCGTGAAACGACCAGCCGAAATCAACCGCCCTGTGGTCACTCAAACCAGCCTCAGGCAACAGCGCCGGCGACCTCAGAGCCACGCGGTGATGCTCTGGCTGCTCGCCGGAGTCATGGCAGGTATCACTGAGGATCGTTTGTCGCGCGCTGATGACCAGTCTCCAACAGCGATCACTGATACTGCGCGGAATGAGTTCTTCGAGCAAAAGATCCGACCACTCCTGGTTCGACATTGTTACGAATGCCATTCGGGGGCCAGCAACGAAGTCAAAGGCCGTCTGCGTCTGGACTTTCGTGAGGCCGTTCTGAAAGGTGGAGACTCCGGTCCGGCTCTGAAGGCGGGCAGCCCGGACGAAAGTCTGCTGCTCAGTGCCATCAGGCATGAAGGGCTGGAAATGCCGCCAGGAAAAAAGCTGAGCGATGCTGAGATTCAGAATATCGAAGCATGGATTCGCTCCGGTGCCTTCGATCCTCGCGATCACGCTCCCGACCTGAAGTCCATCGCCATCGAAACCTTCGAAGCGCTCTATCAGGATCGTCGCCAGTGGTGGAGCCTGCAGCCGCCGGTCGTCCCTGAACCGCCGCAGGTGAAATGGCCTCAGGTGGATGACGACAATCCGGGCACTGAGATTGACCGATTCATTCTGAAGAAGCTTCTTGATCAACAACTGCTTCCCGCGCCGCGCGCGAATGAGCGAACTCTGATCCGCAGGGCCTGTTTTGCTCTGACCGGTCTGCCGCCGTCGGAAGAACAGCTTCATTCCTCTCTGAATGATCACGAGCCTCATTCCTGGCCGCATGTGGTTGACCAGCTTTTGGCATCACCGCATTTTGGCGAACGCTGGTCGCGGCACTGGATGGATGTTGTGCGTTACACCGACACCTATGGTTACGAATGGGACATGCCGGCCAAAGGCGCGTGGCGGTATCGGGACTACCTGATTCGCGCGTTCAACAATGACGTCGGATTTGATCAGCTTGTGCGAGAACAGATTGCCGGCGATCTGCTCGAATCACCACGGCTGAATCATGAACTTGGTCTCAACGAATCGCTGATCGGTCCGATGTTCTACCAGATGGGCGAGAAACGTCACGGCGACAGCGCTGAGTTTAACGGGATCCATCAGGAAATGCTGGACAACAAGATCGACGCGTTCGGCAAGGCTTTTCTGGCCACCACGATCTCGTGTGCTCGCTGCCATGATCATAAGCTGGATGCGATCTCTCAACGCGACTACTACGCGCTCGGCGGGTTGTTTATGAGTGCTCGCTGGATCACGAACACGGTCGATCTGCCCGAACGCAACAAGGCTGTCCGTGAAGAGCTGACGCAGTTGAAACAACGGTTGAGATCCGAGCTGGCTCAACGATGGCAAGCCACCATCGAATTGCTCACTGCAGACTCCCTCAACACGCTCAGCAAAACTGTTCCCGAGCGACCTCTGGAGGATCCTCTGCGAATCTGGTCGCAGTTGCAGTCTGCTGAAGCTGCCGGGCAGGGCTTTGAAACAGTATGGCAGGCTCTGCAAAAAACCTATCGTGACGAGAGTCAGCGGAGAATTTCTGAGAACTCCGGTCACTTCGCGACGGTCGTCGACTTCCGTGATGGCGTGCCCAAAGAATGGTCAATCGACGGCGAAGGAACTCGGGAAATCTCACCGCGCGGCGACTTTGTCGTAGCGCTTTCGGGAGAAAAGGCGATCGATTCCATCCTCTTCGGAGGACTCTGCACAAACTCGCTTTCCCCCCGGATGAACGGCGCGTTGCGAACACCGAGGACAAAGTTGATTGGTCCGGGACATCTGAGCTTTGAAGTGGCCGGAGGAGATTTCTCCGCTCAGCGGACAGTTGTCGATAACGCGTTTCTGACGGAACGACAACAGTATCTGGCTGATGCGTTGCCGCGATGGAGGCTGGTCGACAGTCTTGCGAGTCTCGACAGGAACGTGTACATCGAGTTCGCAACGAAGACCAGTAACCCCAATTTTCCACCTCGTGTGGGCCTGGGCGGAGCATGTTCCGAAGAGCAGGCCGCAGATCCTCGCAGTTGGTTCCAGATCAGTCGTGTGGTGAAACACACGGCTCCGTTTTCGCCGCACGATGAGCTGACTCGGATGCTGCCACTGGTGGACGGTGAGTCGCCTCGATCGCTGAACGAAGCGGCCAATCGATTCCGCGCAGTGCTGATGCAATCGGTCGTGGCCTGGCAGAAGGAACAACCCACAGATGATGACGTGCGAATGTTGAACTGGATGCTGGCAGCCGGTGTGATGCAGAACTCAGCCGATTCAACAGCACCGGAATCGTCAATCCACAGACTTGTGCAAAGCTATCGGGAACTGGAACAAAAGCTGGCGGAGCCGACTACGGTCAACGGGATGGCTGACATTGATCAGCCGTTGGATTACCGTCTGAATGTTCGAGGAGATTATGACCAGTTGGGCGATCCTGTTCCTCACGGAGTGGCCAGATTTCTGCTGGATGTGTGTGACGCGAATGAAACGCAGCGAACGCGACTGGAACTGGCCGAGCTGGTTGCCAGCCCAAAGAATCCGCTGACCGCGCGAGTGTATGTGAATCGTGTCTGGCATTGGCTTTTTGGACAGGGACTGGTGAGAACTCCGGATGACTTTGGCCACGTTGGTGATCTGCCGTCGCATCCCGAATTGCTGGATTATCTGACCCATGAATTCATCGCCAGCGGCTGGTCGACAAAGCAACTGATCCGCAGCATTCTGCTGAGTCAAACGTGGCAGCAATCGCAGCAGTCCGTGGCCGGTGCGCTGGATGTGGATCCCACCAATCGGCTGCTGCATCATTTTCCTGTGCAGCGACTGGATGCAGAAAGTCTCCGCGATGCCATGTTGTTTGTATCAGGACGACTGGATCGCAGTCTGTATGGACCAACCTCAGATCCTTATCGCCTGAGCGAAGACGGTCAAAAGCGGCTGTTCTCCGGTCCGCTGGATGGCCTTGGTCGACGCTCGATCTACACCAAAGTGACTATTATGGAACCGCCCCGATTTCTGGCGACGTTCAATCAGCCAGCCCCGAAAATTCCTACCGGGCGTCGCGATGTCACGACCACTCCGGCTCAATCGCTGACATTGCTGAACGACCCGTTTGTTGCAGGTCAGGCGAATTACTGGGCCTCACGACTGATTCAGCAGAGTGACACAACGATCGAGTCACGATTGCAGCAGATGTTTGTGAAGGCTCTGGGGCGAGAAGCCAGCAGTGAGGAACTGTTACGCTGGTCAGAAGCGGCTCGTGACTTTGCCAGCGACGAGAAGATCCCCGAACAGGAGGTTCTGCTGAGCCCATCCGTGTGGCAAACCATGACCCACGCCATGTTCAACACAAAAGAGTTTCTGTACGTACGTTAAGTTGCAGCGCGAGTGCGTTTGACTGACGAGCGAGCTTTCACAGGCTTCCGTACCGGACGAACAGATTGCTCCAGAGCCTGCATAATTCGATTTAACTCGGGAACGATTTTCTCGTTCAGCCATGCGTTGAGTTCAACGGCTTTGGATTTGGCCGTGACCCTGGCACTGGCGGACATATTCTGCAGACTCTTTCCCTGCTTCCTGCTGAGCTTACTGCTGAGCCGTGCGACAGATTTGGCCGCGACAGCTTCATCCTGCAGGCGTCCAAATTTCTTCTGAACATCCGCCAGCGACCGAAGCAGGTGCTTCGTCGTTTTGTCGGCATGAAACTCCTGCAGCAGTTCAGCAACATAACGCAGTTGTTTGGAAGAGATACGAAACGAATGCATTCCCTTGAGCTGCGATCCCTCGGGCAACTTTTTCAACAGCAAGTCAACCCGATCATGCAACTGCTGCGCGGTCCAGGATGCAGGATCTGGTGCCGCTTCGCTGAAGGCCTCTCTCTTCTTCGCTGACATTGACTTAAGCAAAGCGCGGGTTTTGGTCTGAAGTTTTTCTTCCCGGACCAGAGTCTCGAAGGATTGCCTGAGAGGTTCCTGGCAGTCCTTGCGTTTTCGCTTCCACACTTTTCGCAACTGAGCCTGAGCTTTCCCTTGTTCGGGCATTTCTCGAGCCAGCAGAACATCCAGGTCCCGGGCTTTACCGGCCGACTTGAGTAATTCCTTCAGAGTCTTCTGCAGCCAGCGTGTTTCCTTCGCAACGGAGAACTGCTCAGAGAACAAGTCCAGACAGGCTAAGGTTCGACGCAGTGAGATCCGCAGCTGATGAACTCCTTCATCATTTCTACGCCAGTCCTTGGCTGCGACCTTAAGTTGCTTCTTCACATCAGGAAGACAGGAATTCAGCAGAGTTTGCGCCATCTGTTCCACAGTCACACTGTGTTCGGATTTGCGGTGCATGCAGGATACCAGACTCGATTCAGGACCGACAGAAGAAGAATCCGCCGTTGGACAGACGAGCAGGGTGTCCACAGGTTCGAGAGAATTCAAACAGAATGGAACACTGTCTGAAATTTTAAGCATTATTAACAATTCAGTCCATTCGCTTGAAAAAGCGGGAAGAAATTCGCAGGAATTGTTAAGAACGCGAGCGACTCGGCAGCCAAATTCTCCCGAAATGGGATCCTGAAAATCGCGAGGGGCCAACGCAAAGGTGTCAAAGTAAACTTCGACGGATCACGTTGCTTTGCTTTGCCGGACAGCCTACCGTACCGCGACTTTTCGTTTCTGGACCGCACGGCGACGCATTTTTTTAATCTGAGTGTTTTGTAGGGTGTGACAAACGCAGCGCGGGCACACCATTTTTCCGTAATTTGGTGTGCCTACAGACTATTGCATTTTGAAATAATGCGCCGCCGTTTCTGGACCGGGCTGACGGTTGAAGAAACAGGCGAACAGGTTAACACGGGAACAGGTTATTTTATGGCTTCGTCATTCGAGATGACCCGGCGTGTTGAGTTTTGCGAAACCGACATGGCCGGCATCGTCCACTTTTCGAACTTCTACAAGTGGATGGAACAGGCAGAGCATGAGTTCTTCAGAACTCAGGGACTTTCCATCGTGCGGCATTTGCCAGATGGCGTCACAATCGGCTGGCCACGCGTGTCGGCTCAGTGTCGCTTCGAATCCCCTGCCCGATACGAAGATATCCTGACGGTCATATTGACCGTGCAGCGTATTGGCATGAAGTCACTGACTTTCGATGTCGTCTTTCGCAACGGTGATCGTAATATCGCTCGCGGCTCGATGAAAACAGTCTGCTGCGTCCTTCGCCCGGGACACGGGCTGGAATCGCTGGAGATTCCGGACGAGTATCGATCACGATTTGAAGAGCATCCGGAAGAACAGACAGGAACATGAAGCGAGCATTCTTTGTAACGCTGGGAATTGTCGTTTCCGTCGCCTGCTTTGCGTTGTCGTTGCAGGGTACGAACCAGAAACAACTGACGGCGGCCTTTGCGGGGGCAAATTACTGGTCCCTGCCCGTCATGCTGGGATTGCTCTTCCTGTTTTACTGGCTCAAAACTTTGCGTTGGCAATGGCTTCTGGCCCCTGTCGCAAAATTGACGTTTGGTCAGTTGTTTCCACCCATGCTGATTGGTTTTGCTGCCAACAATATATTGCCTGCTCATCTGGGTGAGTTTGTTCGCGTCTTCGTCGTTCGAAAAAAATACGGCGTTCCCGCCACGACGGTGCTGTCCACGGTGGTGCTCGAACGAATCTTCGACGTCCTTGCCATCCTCGCGCTGTTTGGGGTCGGTTTGTTCTTTACCAACGATCTGCCCGACAAGTATCGTAACGCAGCTTTACTTCTGGGGGCCGGAGCAAGCGTCGGCGTCATTGCTGTCGTTGTTTATTTGATCTGGACCGAAGTCTTTCTGACGTTCATGACCTGGAGCATGAGCTGGTTTCCGTTTTTACCCGAAAAGCTGACTACGGGCGTCATCGAGATGTTGCGTAACGGGGCTCACGGGCTGGCCTCTCTGCGAAGCGGCAGGGCCGTCTTTCTGATTGCGATCAGCAGCCTCGCGCAATGGTTCATTAACGGTCTGATCGCCTACGTTGCCTTAAAAGCCTTCCACATTGATGTTACACCGGTGGAAGGTCTGATCGTGACAGGAGTGACCGCCATCGGAGTCATGATTCCTTCAACTCCCGGTTACTTTGGTGTCATCCAGGTTTGTTTTAAGGTCAGCATGGAGGCTCTTCAGGTCCCGGTCGCAGCCTCCACAGTGCTTGGTTCATCTCTTTATTATCACATGAGCATGTGGATACCAGTCACACTGTTGGGACTGTACTACCTGCAACAAATGGGATTCAGCCTGAAAGACCTGCAGAAAGCGGCTGTCGAATAAACTTCTGGAGCGTGTGGCAGGATGCGTCCACATGCCCGCGATTCGCGCCGGCTGACCAGACAACTTCGGAGACGTAG
>JBIIIF010000254.1:0-9999 GCA_044235005.1 Planctomycetaceae bacterium
ATCGCATGAGGGGCACGATGGTCATCACGGCGAGAAAGGCCATGAAGAACATGCTCCTGCGGAGAAGCATGGCTCGGTGTCATCAGACGCCCCGTATAAGCTCACATCGCTGGCCGCTGAAGAAGCAGATGCAGCTCATCCGACTGGTCCTACCGTCTATTCCGGAACGCTGTATTATCTGGCTCGCTTTGGATCACTGGATCTTTCGCTCGACTATTACATCGACAGCCTGACGCTCGTGATGTTTACAATGGTCACGTTCATCGCGACCTGTATTCACTTGTTTGCAATGGGTTACATGTCTGAAGAACTGACAGAAGAGTATGTCGATCATCATGCTCATCTGTCGAATGGGCATCACGTTCACCGACCGGGCCGCTTCTATCGGTTCTTTGCGTTTCTGTCGCTGTTCTGTTTTTCGATGCTGGGACTTGTTCTGGCCGGTAACATCTTTCAGGTGTTTATCTTCTGGGAGCTGGTTGGTATCTGCAGCTTCCTGTTGATTGGCTTTTATACCGAACGAAAATCAGCCAGTAATGCTGCGAACAAAGCGTTCATCATGAACCGTGTTGGGGACTTTGGTTTCCTGATTGGTTTGATGGTGCTGTGGACATTCTTTGGCACCTTCCGGTTTGGCGAAACCGTCAGCGAGAAGGGCGAAGTTGTTCAGGCGGGTTTGTTTCAGTTGCTGCAGCGAGATGATGCGGGCCACGTGATTCGTGATGCGGAGAGTGGTGAAGTTTCTGTTGGGGCTGAAAACGCTGCATTGAATCCTGGAAATGCTCGTAAGACGATCCCGTACTTTCTGCTCGTGGTTGCTGGTCTTGGTGTCTTCGCAGGATGTGTCGGCAAGAGTGCTCAATTCCCGCTTCAGACCTGGCTGCCGGATGCGATGGAGGGTCCGACTCCTGTGAGTGCTCTGGTGCATTCGGCGACGATGGTCGCGGCGGGAGTTTATCTCGTTGGCCGCTTCTACCCGATGTTCGTTCATGAAGTTCTGCTGACGATTGCTTACGTCGGCTGTATTACTCTGTTCATGGCCGCCACGATTGCAATCGTGGCCACAGACATCAAGAAAGTTTTGGCCTACTCAACCATCAGTCAGCTTGGCTACATGATGCTGGGTCTGGGTGTGTTTGGCTGGGGTGCGGGTCTGTTTCACCTCGTGACTCACGCCTTCTTCAAATCTCTGATGTTCCTTTGCTCAGGCAGTGTGATTTATGGCTGTCACCACGAACAGGAAATGCCAAAGATGGGCGGCCTGTGGCGGAAGATGCCAATCACAGCCTTCACGATGTTGGTCGGTGTGATTGCGATCAGTGGTTTGGCGATCCCCGGTCTGATTAGCCTTTCGAGTGTTTTTGCGTTCTCTGGATTCTTCTCCAAGGATGCTGTAGTTGCGACATCATTGGCCTTTGTGAAGGCCAATCCTTCGCACTTCCTGCTTTTCCTCATGCCGCTGTTAACTGCCGGCATTACTGCTTTCTACATGTTTCGACTGTGGTTCTACACCTTTGCCGGTAAGCCACGCGACATGCATGTCTACGACCATTGTCATGAGTCACCTCTGATTATGACGGTGCCACTGTTGGTACTTTCCGTGCTGGCGGCGTTCTGTGCGGTTGGTGGAGAAAAAGGGCCTCTGTATCTGCTGATTACGGGAGACCAGCCGTCCCATGTCAGCCATGGAGTTGCGGCAGTTGCTGGTGCGAGTACTCTGACATTGCCGGGGCACGATGCAATTCACGCGGTGCATGCTGAAGCAGGCACATATGCTTTGATCGCAGCGGCCAGTGGGACATTGATCGCCTGGTTGTTGTATGGAACCACGATGGTGAATGTGGCCGAGATGAAGCGACAACTCGCCGGCCTGCATGGCTTCCTTGTGAACAAGTGGCATTTTGATGAACTGTATGATGCCTTGTTCATGAAGCCGTCTCACATCATCGGAAAGTTCTGTACATGGATTGATCGCACGATCTTTGATGGCATCATTCATGGCTCGGCAAAAATCATGATTGCCGTTTCAAAATGGGATCGATTGTTTGACGAAAGCGTCGTCGACGGTTTTGTCAATCTGCTTGGTAGTTCAACGTTTGCCGTTGGGCGCTCCCTGCGAGTTGTGCAGACCGGGCGTCTTCGACAATACGTGATGTTTATTGTGGTCGGTGTTGTAGCGCTCTTTGCAATTCTGTTCACAACCTTCCCTGGTTAGTGAATTTCTGCGGCCTATTTCAGTTTCTCGCCGTCCATTCGACGGTTTTAGTCAGACTGTGATCAGACGATGAATCCTGAATTTCTTCTCTCAGCCATCATTTTCGTCCCTACGATCGGTGCCTTGCTGCTGGCGATTCTGTTCGACAGCAAGAACTCCGAGGCGATGAGACTGTTCGCAATGGCGACAACTCTGGTGACCTTCGGCTTAACCCTGATGCTTTGGGGTGAATTCCAGGAAGGAACCAGCGGCATCCAGTTTGAGGTCGCCAAGCAGTGGATTCCCACATGGAATGTCTACTACCGTCTGGGAGTCGATGGAATCAGCCTTCCGCTCGTGCTGCTGACTGGTCTGATCAGTGCATTGGCCATGGGAGCAAGCTGGAGCATCACCAAGCATGTGAAGGGTTATCTTGTGCTCTTCCTGATGCTTGAATCGGGCATGATGGGCGTGTTTCTGTCGCTCGACTTCTTCCTGTTCTACGTGTTCTGGGAAGTCATGCTGTTGCCGATGTACTTCCTGATCGGTGTCTGGGGCGGTCCTCGAAAAGAATACGCCGCCATCAAGTTCTTCTTGTATACACTGGCAGGCAGCGTGCTCATGCTGGTTGCGATGTTGATGTTCTACTTCAACGCTCCGGAGCCTGGGGGCCGATTCAACCTGATCTATCTGGCGGATGCCGCATCGAAGGGTGGCTTGTTGAGTCCTTCGCTGCAGATCACAGCCTTTGTGATGCTGTTCATCGGATTCGCGATCAAGTTGCCTGCGTTCCCGGTTCATACTTGGCTTCCTGACGCACACGTCGAAGCTCCAACGCCGATCAGTATGATTCTGGCGGGTGTTCTGCTGAAGATGGGTGGCTACGGCATCATTCGTATCGCATTTCCGCTGTGTCCTTACGGTGCGCAGTACTGGGCGTGGACGATGGTCGCGATTGGCGTGATCAGCATCATCTATGGTGCGTTTGCTGCTCTTGCTCAGACAGACTTCAAACGTCTGGTAGCTTATAGCTCAGTCAGCCATATGGGCTACGTATTGCTGGGGCTGGCGGTTTGGAAAGTGAACGAAGCCAATGGCCAGTCAATCGGAATGGATTACTGGCAGATGGGTCTGAACGGGGCCATGTTCCAGATGATTGCTCACGGAATTTCTTCAGCCGGCATGTTCTTTATGGTTGGGGTGATCTACGACCGAGTTCACCATCGTGATCTGAATCGCTTCGGTGGTTTGATGGGCAAGATGCCGCTGTACAGTGGACTCTCCGCCGGTCTGTTTTTCGCGGGTCTCGGCTTGCCGGGTCTTTGCGGATTCATCGGTGAAGTGTTTGTTGTGCTCAGTACATGGAACTTCAGTTGGGCACTGGCGATCGTGGCGGCCTCGGGTGTGATCCTCACAGCCGGCTACATTTTGTGGGCGATGCAGCGAGTCTATCTTGGGGCTGAGTACAGAGGCCCACATCCGGAGGACTTGACTCCAATGAACATGCGAGAAACATCAATCGCAGTGACCTTGTTGGCATTGGCCATCGTGTTCGGGATTTTCCCGGCGATCATGTTCAATATCATGGAGCCATCGATCACTTCGATGTCAAAAGCGGCTGAGTCTGGTTACCAGCAGTCCGCTGCTCAGGTAACTCAATTGCAGGCTCAGCGATAAGTGCTGACGGTTTCGTGACCCCGGTTTGTTTTCTCCATTGTCGGTAAGTGTCGCAATGCTGTTCACTGATCTTATCAACTCGCTGATCACTGATACGACTCAGTCGATTCCACGGTTTGGTGTCGAACTGTGTCTGAGTGCTACGATTGTTCTCATGCTGCTGCTGCGGCTGACCGGACTTGATCGACTGATCCCGGCCTGCCTGACGGCCACTGTGGGAGCTTTGGTCGCGACATTCCTGGCGTATAAGCAGTTCGATGCCCTGCATGCAAAAGATGCTGTCGTCACGACTCACATTTTCACGGGGCTGCTGGTCCACGATTCCTTTACAGTCTTTTTTCGTGGGTTCCTTGGGTTGTTCCTGCTGCTGACAGTGGCTTTGACGAGCTTGACGGGTATACCTGACGAAGAAGACAGCCCTGATTTTTACTCACTGCTGTTCGGGGCCACAATCGGCATGATGTTGATGGCCAGCGCCAACAATTTGTTGATGCTGTTTATCGGGGTGGAAATGGCGAGCGTGCCAAGTTACGCCATGGTGGGATTCCTGAAGGGCCGCAAGGTCAGCAGCGAAGCCGCTCTGAAGTATGTTGTTTACGGAGCCGGTGCTGCCGGAGTCATGCTGTATGGAATCAGCCTGGTAGGTGGTGTTCTGGGAACAACAGATATGTCGATGTTGTCTCAGCGACTTGCCGAGGCGGCAGCAGGTGGTTCTGGCGGTCTGAATGATCCTGAAGTTCGCACTGTGGCACTTGGCACTATGCTGGTGATGGTGGGCCTGGCGTTCAAGTTGTCGCTTGTGCCGTTTCATTTCTGGTGTCCAGACGCGTTTGAAGGTGCTTCTGCGGAAGTCGCGGGCTTCCTTTCAGTGGCTTCCAAGGCGGGTGCGTTTGGACTGTTGGTACGATTCTGCCTTGCGTTGTCGGGAGCAAAAGGTACCGAGTCTTTGATGATTTCCTTCGGGCTTGGTTTGGGCTTTATCGCCTGCATCACGACCACTTTTGGCAATCTTGCAGCCTATACCCAGACGAATCTCAAACGACTGCTGGCTTACTCGACGATTGCTCATGCGGGCTATATGGTGATGGCGGTGTCCGCCCTGCTTGTGTTGAAGAATAGTCCTCAGGCCGCCGCGCTGACGGAGAACATTAACCAGTCGATTGAAGGTTTGCTGTACTACCTGGTTGTGTACCTCTTCATGAATCTGGGTGCATTTGCGGTGATCGCAATTGCTCGCAATTACACGTTCAGCGAAGAAGTGGACAGCTTCAAGGGTCTGATCAGTCAATCGCCAACGCTGTGTATCGTGATGCTGGTTTGCATGTTCAGTCTTGTAGGGATGCCTCCATTCGGTGGTTTTGTCGGCAAGCTGTTCATCTTCGCTTCTGCTTTTAAAGCAGGAGAGGTTCATGGCTTCATGTATGTGGTCGTCGCTTTCGGAGCGTTGAACACCGTCTTCAGCCTCGTGTACTACATTCGAGTCCTGCGAACGATGTTTTTGGAAGCTCGTCCCGCAGATGCTCGACCAGTGCCGGTTCGACTGGCCTCGTGGGAATCGGCCTTCGTCGTCACTCTGGCTGTGTTTGTGCTGCTGTTAGGTATTTTGCCTCATATGATGAGTCAGACGGCGAACGATGCGGCTCAGGCAATTGCCCTGTTGCCAACCCCCTGATACTGTCTCGCGTGATTGTTACCGTTCAGAGTTCTTTTGTTGCAAATCGAGTTCGGAAATGACCTGCCAGGACAACGAGATCCTTCTGAACAATACGCTGATCCAGATGTCATGCAGTTTTCTGCAGTACGTGTCTGAGTCATGGCCGTGGGTACGTCTTGAGGCCACTTCGATCGAAGAGCAGGTTCGTGTCCTGGCGGCTCGCCAGCGCCAGGATGTGGGCGAAATCGTCAACCTGCTGACTGCTCGCGAGTATCACATCGACTTTGGTTCGTTTCCGACCGAGTACACCGATCAGCAGTTCTTGGGGCTTAATGTCCTGATCGGACGCCTCAGGCACAGCCAGAAGTTGATTTGTGATCGTATTTCCTCAGCCATCATTTCCCTGGAATCCGCGGGCGATTCAGAGGGCTCAGAGGTCCTGCGAAATGTAAGCCAGCATGAAGCCAATGTATTGAAGGCGCTGGGCGAGATTGAGCAGGAGCTGCAGCCCGTCGTCGCAAAGGCGTGATCCGCAAACCTTAGGTGCCTCGGCCGCGATCATTGCAACAGTGGATCAATCTCAGAGGGTCGGCTAAAATCCATGACCGCCCGTCAAGTGCCAGTCATAGAACTTAGGTCCAGTCCCGGAATAACTTCCGGCTTGCATCAAGCGGTGTGCCTGCGTTCGCAGAGGCTCACTTGTCACACCCTACGAAAAAACAACGAAACTTGTCGGGTGTGACAAGTTCGCGTTAGCGAATGCAGGCACACCACATACGGCTGTTGTCTCGACCCAGTTCCCTAATGACTGGCGGCACGAAGACTATCGAATGCGGTGCAGCGGCCAGTGCATGACTTTGGCACTTGTGAGGCTCGCAATTCAAATGCATTCAGGTGGCTGTGCATTAACGCGACGAACGAACGGGCCGTCGAATCAGCAGTTCGTTCCAGATAATTGCCACACTGTCGAGCACTTTTGTTGACTGATCGCTCAGGCTACGTTGCAGTGCTTATCCTGCGGCTAAAGCTTAACCCGTGGCCGAAACGCCGAGTATTCTCTGCACTTTGCGTTTCGGCCACGGGTTAAACGAAGGGATTTGAGAGACACGGCACTTAGCCCGGAAGATCAAACTCCGCCGAATTCGTCTTCGTAGTCAGCCATAGCCGCCAGAATCACTTTTTCGGCATGGGCTCGATCATAAATGTGGTCGATCGAAACCTGCTGCGTCGTATCGCCTGGCATCACTTTGTAAGTCGTGAAATAGTGACGCAGACGCTGCACCAGAGCCTGGGGAAGTTCGTCCAGATCCTCAACATGCGACCAGATCGTATCCTGCGCGAGTACGCCGATGATCTTGTCGTCAGCCTCGCCGCCGTCCAGCATGGGCAGTCCACCGATGACGCGAACATTCACGATCACTTCGGATTTCGTGATCGGTCGTTCACTG
The DNA here is from genome assembly GCA_044235005.1 of Planctomycetaceae bacterium. Classification (GTDB taxonomy): domain Bacteria; phylum Planctomycetota; class Planctomycetia; order Planctomycetales; family Planctomycetaceae; genus SXXK01. The sequence goes on from JBIIIF010000254.1 coordinate 6,974, forward strand.
AGCACACAAATATCAAGAGGGTCGCCGTCGCCTCGTCGAGCACGCGGCATCATTTCGGCAACTCGAGTCCCGCAGAATGTCCTGGGAATAAAGCCATACAGGGCTGGCGGCTGAGACGACGTTCGCTGTGGACGGTCAACACGCAGGTAACCAGTGACCTTATCGACTTCGTACTTCACGAGGTCGAAAGGGGAGATCTCGATAAAGGCGTGGACCAGATGCGGAGGATTGGGCCCCACTTCAAGCCCATGCCAGGGATGAGGCCGCCAACGGAAGAATGGTTTTGGAAAAGCCATGTTTCACTCATTTCATCGAGATTCGAAGCGTGCAGTGCCTGAAATAATCCGGGCCTGAGACTTTGAATCACTGCTGACGAATAGAACCACAATCGGAAAACGTAACGAGTGGGCGCGACGGTTTACACACGGGCTGTATTCGAGGGAATCAGATTGGCAGAACAAGTCAGAGGCTGCTGCCGGACGGAGACTCTAGGGCATCGCCGCATCGTTGGAAGCGCCAGACTGAGTTCACCGGGGATTTTTTCCTGACTTGGAGTCACGGCTGCGGAAACGGCAATTTCTGCCGGATGGAACAGCTATCTTTCCTCTGAACACGCCGGCGATTTCGACCTTGATGCATTCCCGCAAACAGTCGTATAGTTCCGGTCCCTTCTTTGGCCGATGTTCCTTCTGATCCCGCAAATCCCGCTTTCAGCGTCGTCTCTCTGCTGCCACTCCCTCTTTGGCAAAATCCCTTGGGTTCCACCATTCTTCATGCCAGCCTCCTGAAAACTCGGCTCCGCCGATCTCAGAGACTCACGTCCGGGCTCTGGTTCATGGGAATTTTACTGGTGCTTCTCGGCAACTGTGGTTGCAAAGGTCGATCCCTGAAGGTCCCCAATCCCGTCTTTGCCGATGCTCCGCCACGACGATCACTGGTCAATCAGACTGCCGATGCGGAAGAACAAAGACTGGCGATGGCTCAGTCCGCGACTGGTACCGATGTCCAGCAAATCGGTTTTTCAAAGAACAATTCCGGCCCATTGACAGGATCAACGGTCGTCGCGGAAGTGAATGGAAAACCAGTCTTCGTCGACGACGTTCTTGGGGGGGCTCGCCAGATCATCGAATCTGATCCTCGACTGCCCGAGTCAAAGCGGCAGGAAGTGATTGAAGCGACCCTGCGCAAACGCCTTCCCAAGTATGTGGAAGATGAAATGATTGTTCAGGCTCTGGAGAAGAAAATTCCCGAGGACAAACGGGAAGCGATCAGAGAAACACTGGAACCGCAGTTTCAGAAGGTCATCGCTGGTATCAAAGAAAAAGAGGGATTTGTCACGGACCAGCAACTTGATGAACGACTGGCCAAAGAAGGCATTTCCGTCGATTCACTGCGCGATAACTTCCTGCGGATGCAGATGGTTGAAGGATACATCGGAACCTCCATCAAGGTTCCGGAAACGATCGATCGAGAAGTCCTTGTCAGCTATTACCAGGAGCATATCAGCGACTACACCCCGGTCGAAGAAGTTCGCTTTGCCGAAATCGTCATTCGCTTCCGTGATCATGGAGGTCGCGAGGGTGCCGAACAGGCCATGACGAATGTGGTCACTCAACTGCAGAGCGGCAAAGACTTCGGTGATGTTGCTCAGGCTTTGTCGGATACGATGACGGCTGAAAAACGCGGCGAGATCGGCTGGATCAAACGTGGCTCTTTGACAGACAAAGCTCTGGAAGACATGCTGTTTGACATGCCGAATGGGGAAATCTCCAGCGTTCAGGTGCGCAGCGACCGCTTTGAGGTCTACAAGGTTATTGATCATCGCGATCCGGGCACCATTCCCTTCCAGGAAGTCCAGAAAGAAATCGAAACCACATTGCTGAACGAAATGAAGCTGGAAGCTCGCCAGAAGATTCGCAGGGAGATCCGCGAGAAGGGCAATGTAAACACAATCTTCGGCGAGAGCTTCGAGAAAGAGTTTCGAGACGCCAGCAAGCTCTGATGCTCGCGAACCAAAGCATCAGCGGGAATCAGAAAACCGAATCATGTCGCAACACAGGCAGCCGGGAGCGATGCAGTTCCTGCAGCCTGCATGACAGGCAGTGGGCCTCGCCGAGCAAACCGCACCTCCGCTCACTTCGCAAGATTAACTCTGACAAGTTCTTTGTCGTTGCGAGCAAACACGCTCTTCATGGCGAATGCCGGATGTGACCAGATGGTCATGCGACGCTGCACCGGACGAGTCGGCTCGACCAGCTTTGCACGGCTGATCTCTTCATAGCCAGCCTCCGACAAATTCGCGATGATCAGATCGCCCTGCTCGTTATGCAGAAAATAGCGATCTCCCTGAGGCACGATAAACGCATTCCACCAGCGGCCACTGCCAGTCGCCGCCAGAGATTCCCAGACGCGACTTCCATCATCCGTCTTCAGACATCGCAGTTGACCATAGCTGCAGACGCCAAAAATGTTCTTTTCAAGCACAACTGGGGTCGGCATGATCGAGTGCAACTTATCTGTCTGCTGTTCGTTGACGCCAGTGCCCTTCCACAGCAACTCCGCCTTATCCGCGCTGACCGTCAGCATACGCGGGCCTTCATAGAACGACGTCAGAAACAGCCGATCATCCAGCTTGCGAGGCATAGGAATCGACAGGCCGGCTTTGATATCCCACGGCATTTCCCAGAGCACAGCACCAGTCTCAGGATCCAGCGACGAGACGGCAGAGGGATGCCAGATGATCAGTTGACGTCGGCCGCCAAATTCATAAATCACCGGCGGACAATAGCCAGTGCCGGGATCATTCAGCGATCTCCAGATCTCCTTGCCGGAAACCTTATCGAAGCAGATAACAAGACCATCATTCACGCCTCCGACCAGCGTGATCAGCTTGTTGCCATCCACAAGGGGCGAAGACGCCATGCCCCAGATGGGCAGTTCGGTACCAAAGTCTTTCGGGAAATTCTTCTGCCAAAGGATCGTGCCATCGACCACGTTCATGCAAAACATGTCGCCCTGAGTTCCGA
>JBIIIF010000061.1:0-29792 GCA_044235005.1 Planctomycetaceae bacterium
AGTTGAATTGATGTCGCCGCAGTTCATTCGGGAGCTGGAACAGAACCAGTCGCCGAAAGCCAAGGCCAGCGAGATGGAGCACGCCATCCGCAAGCACTGCAAGGTTCATCTGGATGAGGACCCTGTGCTCTACAAGACGCTCAGTGAGAAGCTGGAAGCTCTGATTCAGAAGCACAAAGATGACTGGGATGAGCTATATCGTTCGCTGTTTGATCTTCAGACCGAGGTCAAGGCTGGACGCAAGCAGGACGACAACTCCGGTTCTGGTCCGTTCTACGATCTGATCGGGCAGATTGCGTTTGGAGCGTCCGGCGTTCCGGTCGATCACCGGGAGGCCGTGGCCGGTTTAACTGCGGACGTACTGGAGAAGCTGAAACGCACGATCGGCATCATCAATTTCTGGAGTAATCCGCCTGAGGTGAGCAAGCTCAAGGGCGCGCTGTCGGACCTGCTGCTATTTTCCAATGTCGATGAGATCGTGGACAAGAGCGACAAGATCGTGGCGGAGATCACGGCGCTGGCGAAAGTGCGCCATTTCGACGTACTGGGGTGATTGGCAAACAGAATCGAGTTTTTCTGCCCATTATCGAGGAGTTAACATGAAGACATTCTCAACAGAAGCTATTGGTGACCTATTAAGAAGCTGCGAGATAACAGAGGTCGTGCGTCACGATGGTCCGGTGATTCCAGGGACGCTTCAGATAGAGACAGGAAACGCAAGCCCAAGCTTCCTGCCACTTCCTGACGTGGGGAATGGCATAACGATTCAGAATTCGACGTCTGGAAACATTACGGTGCTTTCTGAAACGCCATTTGGTTCGACTCGGATGGAAGTGCAGCCCAGCCGTGATGTTGGATTTTTTCCAATTGATGCTGGTTCGCCGATGTCAATTCAATTCACCGTATGCCGCTTACGTACAATCCGGATCAAGATACCACAAATCACTGGATTTCCCCCCAGAGTGGAATACGTGGACCACAAAGTGGAAGTTCCAACCCGGGTCCCAGCTCAAGGAGGTGGCGACGCAGTACCCGCAAATATTCCTTTTGGACGCTACAGCATAGATTCGGAAGGCCGGTTGCAGCCTTGTTGACTCCGTGTGCACACAATGAAGTAGCGAAGATGCCGTCTTTGATTTCACAATCCGTTGATTTAGAAGTACGGTATGATTCGCGCCTTTAAAGACATCGAATACACGCTGATTCGCAGCCGCCGCAAGACGGCCAGCATCTACATCGAACGTGATGGAAAAGTCTCTGTCCTGGTGCCCGAGAAACTGACGGCTCGCCAGGTCGACGACATTCTGGAGAGCAAGCGAAAGTGGATTTATCAGAGTCTGGCTGAGTGGCAGGATCTGAATTCCAATCGCATCCAGCGTGATTACGTCAACGGCGAGGGCTTTCTGTACCTTGGCCGATCGTACCGTCTGAAGCTTGTGTCTGATCTGCCAGAGCCTCTGATGCTGAAGGACGGCTATTTCTGCCTGCGAGCTGCCAAAGGCTCTGCACCAGACGCTGATGCGGCATTCCGTGAGTTTTACCGGGCCAAAGGAGCCGTTCGAATTCCTCCGCGAGTCGAGTATTTTCAGGCAAAGATGGGGTTGAAGTCCAAGTCAATTAAGATCATGGACTTGAAGCACCGCTGGGCGTCCTGCACGGCAAGCGGCAACCTGAATTTTCACTGGAAGTGCATGATGGCTCCCCTGACGATCATCGACTACATCGTGGTGCATGAACTGGCTCATCTGATTCATCCGAATCATTCTGCTGCGTTCTGGAATGAGTTGGACAAAGTCATGCCAGACTTTGAAGAACGCAAAGCCTGGTTGAGGGAGCACGGGGCGGGAATGGATTTGTAAACCGAATGCATGCCGTCGCGCCTAGCCCCAATGGCGCAGACTTTGTGAGGGAACAACGCTGGCGAGGTGTTGATTTGGTTGTCTATTGATCGTTTTCGTTTACCGGCGAGCCGCAGGCGTAGGCGAAATTGAGCGGCAACTCCTGCGGCTCGCCGTGAAACGACTAAATCATCGAGCCGCTAGCGGGTTCCGGCTGATGAAATCCACAGTCCTTAATCGCCTATCCGCTCGCGAAGGAACACTGACTTCATTAACGACAAGAACCCCGAAAAACACAATGTTTTTCGGGGTTCTTGTCGTTGCTTCGTGACTAAAATTTACCCCGTAGGGACTCGAACCCCAACTGACAGTGCCAGAAACTGTAGTGCTACCAATTACACCACGGAGTAGTTTGCCCGCCGAGTTAGCTCGACGGCGGGCGGAATGTAACAGTGAATTGTGATTGTGTAAAGCGCTGGTTTTGGGAACTTCAACAGGCTTCCGTAAGCGGGATTTTCTGTGAATTGCTCGCAGCAGTCCCAGGATCAGTGACAACACTCACGCGAAAAAGTTCGGCAGGAAGACTCAGTTCCCTGCTCTGGCTCGCCTGAATCGCACGCAGTGACGCAGAACCTCTGCAGAGAACGGTCTGATTAAGCAGGGACGTTGACCTGGTCGAACTGCCGACTTAATTCGACCTTGCTGCAGAAGCAGGAAACAGAGTGTGGATTTAAGCGTGCCCACAGCTTTAACCACGACAAGGTCAATGGCCTGCGGACGAATGACGTTTCGTTGACTTACTGTTCCTTTGGCAAGGTATCCGGCGCTGCCAGTTCGGATTCAAAACTGCGTTGTGTTCCGGGAAGACTCAACCGCACCGCTCGCACATCCATAACAGCTCCGCCAGGCTTTGATCGCGGCACCAATTTCAAGGTCATAGTCTCAGCGGCCGGCAGCTCAATAGTGCCCAATGTTCTCCAGACGAAGTTCTGAAAGTGGCCCGTTTCCTTGACAGTAAATGTGCGGGATTCGCTGCCGATCTGAACATCAACCGTGCTGCCACCGTGACCGGTGCCGCAGCCCTGCAGAATGTCGATCTCGTACAGACCCTTCTGAGATGTCGACAACTTCCATTCAGCCGTCGCTTTAAGACTACTCCAGTAGCCTACAGTGTTCTTGTGCGGCTGAGGTTCGTACCGCAGATTCTCACCGGCAATCGTGGCCAGCTTCGCCGGAAGAAAAATCAAACCGTCTTTATCGGCCCGAGTCACTGTGGATCCATCAAAGATGACAGGCGGGGCGTCAAAGCTGATGACCAGCACGTCGCCATCCGCAGCCGGAGGTTTTCCGTGGCGAATGATCCAGTGATCGGGTTCCGGCTGCAGGGAAATCTTTGATTCGGGAGTCGACAGCCATCTCATCGACTGCACAACGTTCGCCAGTCGCGGAATCTTCAGCGACGCATCATCCGCCGCCACTTTGATCTCCGTATAGAGCGAGTTACCAGCGGCAAAAAGCTTCACTTTGTCGAGGCCAGCGCCTTCGAAGCGAACAGCATCCTGCGGAATGCCTTTGGGGATGTCCTCCGCAGACTTGACCGAAGCCCATGAGGATGACACGACCAGCACCAAAAGCGTAAAAAAAATCGGTCGTCGACGCGACAGAGGAAACATCAGGTGTCGTTGCATCTTGTAGGCTCGATGGTGGTCGGGAGGTTAACGTGGTGAAGTCGCGAAGCAGACCGTTTGATACCCTTTTTTTCTTTCCGGGTCTAATCGGAAAGCCGGAATCGTCAGCCTCGTCAGCGGTTTCACCCCTGCGTTCAGGCACAGCGTAAGGCACGCCAGGATAATCACCATGGGCGATATCGTTCCATTCCACTCGTGCGGCAAGATTTTCACTCCTGAAAATAAAGGGAGAGAACAGAATCGACAGGCCCGAGAACATCGATAGACTGTTTCGCTACAGCATGACAGGACTGACCTTGCCCGCTTTCCCACCCTGCAGTCGCGAGACTCACGTCATGGCGTTTCTGAAACGTACCAACAATGAATCCGGTCAGGTGATTCCTCTGCCGGACGGAACGACATCGATCGGCCGTTCACGGCGATGCGATATCAACCTGCGATCTCCTGTTGTCAGTAAACTTCACGCTGTGATCGAATGTTGTTCCGGAACCTGTACGCTGAGAAACGAAAGTTCGAAAGGCACCATCATCAATGGGGACAAACTCGAAGGCACTCGACAACTAATGCCGGGGGACGAGATTCGCATAGGATGGGAGAACCTCACTTATTTCGAATCCGCAGCTCCGGAGATCGATGGAGATCTGGACCGATCACCTCGTCCATTTAGCCGCCCCGGTGATCCGGATGACTCGATCAGCCATAAGACTGCTCGCCCTGGCCGAGCGATCCGAGTTGGATCCGCCACGTGCATCCCCGAAGACAAAGTGCGGGGAGTGATTTCCCTCCGCGAACAGTCTATCGCCAGCCTCGCAACGACTGATTCGGTGCGAAAGCTTTCGCAGATGCTGCGTCTGAGCAAAATCATTCGTGATCGAGGCCAACCAGATCAGATAGAAGCCATGATCGGAGCACTGTATCAATTCTTTCCACAAGCTTCGCAGATCGTTCTGGCGAAGGAGACAGTCCCCGGTTTTCAGGCTTTCTCTGTCAGCCTTGCTCATTGTCGAACAGCATCCTCACCGGCGATGGTGTGCGATGACGTGATTATGCAGACCGCCAGAATGAACAAGTGTTTTCTGCTGGCCGATCAGTGGCGGGATGAACCCGGGGAAAAACCTCGCTTATCGTCGATGGGGCGAGTTTCTCTGATGTCTGTCCCGATTCAGACTGCTCAGGGAAACTGCTACGCGGTCCTGCAGATGATCTCCGGAGATCCAGGCCCGGAATTCGATATCGGAGATCTGGAGCGACTCGTGATCCTGGCTCAATTGCTGGCGATCGTCTTGCCAGTGCCATCTTCGCGATAACGACGGGCTCGACATGAGATTCGGGCGTCAGGCTGTTACACTGACGCGGAGCGCATCATCTGTAAGATCGTCGGGCGGTCCTGATAATCCTGCGAGAATGATTTTCATGTCCGGATTTTTGTGTTGCCCGCCGCAGGAGACTTCATGAACGAGCACGTCCATTCTGTTGCCGACGTGCTCGGTCCTGGAGGTGTAATTGCTCGCAGACTGCCCGGCTATGAACCGCGGCCCGAGCAACTGGCTATGGCCGAAGCCGTAGAGAACGCGCTGGCCAATAAGAAGCATCTGATTGCAGAAGCAGGCACGGGTGTTGGCAAGAGCTTCGCCTACCTGATCCCCGCAATTCTTTCGGCACAGGGAAATCAGGGCGACGCAACCGAAGGCAAGAAAAAGAAACGCATCATTGTTTCAACGCACACCATCAGTCTGCAGGAACAATTGATTCAGCACGACATCCCGTTTCTGCAGTCGGTGCTGCCGGTGGAATTTTCGGCGGTACTCGTGAAAGGTCGCGGCAACTACATCAGCCTGCGCAGACTCGACAAAGCCGTACAGCGATCGTCACAGAAGTCGATGTTTGAACCCGAAGGTCAGCGCGATCTCGCGAGAATTCGGCAGTGGGCGAATTCGACCAAAGATGGCAGCCGGTCAGATCTCCCGTTTCAGCCACGTCCCGATGTCTGGGATGAAGTGCTCAGCGATCACGGAGATTGCCTCCGCAAAAAATGCCCCAACCATGGCGACTGTTTCTACTACGCCGCGCGACGGCGAGTCTGGAATGCAGACTTGCTGATTGTGAATCACGCCTTGTTCTTTTCAGACCTCTCCCTCCGCCGCGATGATGCCAGTATTCTGCCGGAATACGACACGGTCATTTTCGACGAAGCTCACACCGTCGAAGCTGTTGCGGCCGATCATCTGGGGCTTTCCGTTTCAGAGGGCCAGGTCGACTATCTGTTGAATCGACTCTACAACGACCAGTCTCAACGCGGGCTCCTGGTCACTCACAGCCTCGTGGAAGCTCAAAAGCAGGTTCAGAAGATCCGGTCAGAATCGATGCGATTCTTTGAAGATGTCGGTGACTGGGCTGCTCGCTTCTGCAAACCCAACGGGCGACTCCCGGGGCCGATGGAGATCGATAATCGACTGTCCGCGGAACTGACCGCACTGGCGATCATGATTGCCGAGAAAGCCGCCGTCGCGAATACGGAAGCCAATCAGGTCGAACTGCAGTCGGCTTCGGATCGCTGCAAGATTCTTGCGGATAACTTGCTGTCGTGGACTCGCCAGAGCATGGGGAACTCCGTGTTCTGGGTCGAGAAAAGCGGTGTGCAGAAGAATCGCCTGACACTGATGAGTGCTCCGATTGAGGTCGGGCCGATCCTGCGCGAGTATCTGTACAACAACGTCCCGTCCGTGGTCATGGCCAGTGCGACACTGGCGACAGGAACCAAGGATTTTGGATTCTTCCGTTCGCGAGTTGGCCTGACCGAGGGCAAAGAAACGCGTCAGGGAAGCCCATTCAATTATGAGAAGCAGGCACGTCTGATTCTGTCGACCAATATGGCCGACCCGGCAACAGATCCGAAGCGATTTGAACAGCAATGCTGCGATCGCATCAAGCGACACTTGCTGGAAACGGAAGGTCGCGCGTTTGTTCTCTTCACCAGCTATTCGATGATGCAGAGCTGTGCGGAACGTCTGACAGGCTGGCTGGCTCAGAACGATCTCTCCCTGTATTGCCAGGGGAAAGGACTACCACGTACGGCTATGCTGGAGCGATTTCGCGCGGATGAACGAGCTGTCCTGTTTGGAACGGACAGCTTCTGGCAGGGCGTGAATGTTCCCGGTGACGCACTGCAGAACGTGATTATTCCTCGACTGCCTTTCAGTGTGCCCGATCATCCGCTGCTGGAAGCTCGCCTCGAAGCCATCAAAGCGCGGGGAGGAAACCCGTTCCGTGATTATCAAACGCCGGAAGCCATTATCAAACTCAAACAGGGCTTCGGCCGATTGATCCGCCACCGCAATGATACCGGACGAGTTGTCGTGCTGGATCCTCGAGTTTTGACGAAGCCCTACGGCCGATTGTTTATCGCAAGCCTGCCCAAGTGTCGCCTTGAGATCGACAATGGGGAATCCATTGAGCCAGTTATAGAGGATGGACCATAGAATCGTTTACCGCCCAGCCGGAGGCGCCGGCCTGAACCAGAGAAAGCCAGGGCACTCGTTCGATCAAATCACCTGCACTCTTCCAACGCATGACTTCATCTTCCTCTCCTGAATATCGCACTGATGTTTTGACGGGGCTCGTGTCCCTGATGGCTCCCGCACGTTCAGCACGCCCTTCGGCGAGACACCCGGAACCGACGATTGCCCGGGCCGATGACCCGTTTGCAGAAGGCTCGGAAGCGGAAACTCCGAATGAGAGCTTTGCTGTTCGAGTACCTGGTACTGCTCCCAATACGCCGGGCTGGAATCTTCGAGTTGTCCCCAATCGCTACCCGGCTGTTGTAGCGGCCACCGCGTCGGAAGCTGACGCGAATGATTCAAACTCGGCGTCTGATCTGTTTCCTTCTGCGGCCGCTTTCGGTGCTCACGAGGTTGTAATCGAGTGCCCCGATTCACGTTCACGTCTCGCCGATCTTTCGCATGCAGAAATCACGCAGGTCCTGTTTGCCTGGCGTCAGCGAGTAAAGCATCTGACCGAATCGGGTGAGTATCAAAGTCTGGCCGTGTTTCGCAACGAAGGCTTCAGCGCCGGAGCTTCCCTCGCGCATTGTCATTCGCAGATTATTGCAGCTCAGACCCTGACTCCGCTGGATCAAGAACGACATCAACGAGAGGTGGAGCATCGGCAAAGAACGGGACGCGAGTTACTGATGGATCTGGTCGAAGCCGAGCGAGCTGACCAGCAACGAGTCGTCCTGGAAACGCATGGTTTCCTCGTACTGTGTCCGTTCGCTTCGCGAACTCCGTGGCAAGTGCGATTCGTTCCGTTGCTCGGCGGACCGGCGTCCCTGGGCCAGACGTCAGATCATTGCCTCAGCGAACTGGCCCGGATTCTGAAGCAAACGATTCATGCTCTGGAAGTCGCGCTCGACGGAACATTCTCGTTCAACTTAATCCTGCCGCATCCTCGCCTTGATCAGCCACCACAGTTTCGCTGGATGCTGGAACTGCTGCCGCGCATCGGACGACATGCGGGATGGGAATACCTGAGCAACGTGGAAATCGTCACAGTCGCGCCGGAGTATGCAGCAGTGACGCTGCGTGAGTTAATGAAGGCAACATAGTGCGTCAGGTGAAGTCACGAAACACGGTAAAGTACGTATTGAATCTGACTGTTTCGTAGGCTGTGCGACCTTGAATCAATGCGCCGCCGTGGGGCCCGGAACGGGCCTCACACTACTTCAGCAAATACCGGTTCGCGATCGTGATCCCGCTGAGCATTGCGCCGACGATTCCGAGGAACCCCTGATCGGTTCCGCACAGGAACAGATTATTCAGCGGCGTCTGGCCGTTCACAAACTTCTGCGGCGCTCCATAGACACAGCCATTCAGATGGCCCGTGAAACGGCGAATGGTTCGTGGCGTGAACACATCGGTATCGATCACGTGAGAACGAAAATCAGGAATGTGCTGAGTCGCACTTTTAATGATTTCATCGTTCCAGTGCTGCTTCGCAGCGACGTACTCGTCTTCAGGAAGATTCATCCAATAGTGCGGATCCGCCAGCGCGGTGATTCGAATGCGACCGTCTTCAAGCGGCTCGGAGTAATCGAAGTTATTCGGCGAACAGATAATTCCGCTGCGAAGATCGACCGGCACATCCGGACGTTCATAATGAAAGTCTTTGGAGTCACTGTAGAACACGATTGTATCGCGGTGACCTAATTGGGCTGGCTCACAATTCAGCACGCTGATCGATTCAACGAAGGAGATATCGCCGGGTTCCGCTTTCACAGGCGGGCTGTTCGGATCAATCATCCGCATTGTCTCTGCGGCACCAGCCGAGGACAAAATGTTATCGGCTTCGATTTCTGTCCCATCGTCCAGGAGCACCGAAGTCGCGCGACCGTTGCTCTGGCGAATTTCCTGCACTCCAGCACGGAGTTTCAGGTGGCCACCGAGTGATTTGAAGTGTCTCACCAGCCGCTTCAGGATGAGCCGTATGCCGTCGAACGGTCGGCCGAATCCTTCGTGGAAAATGCTTTTGAACATGATCACGAACTGGCTGAAGTCCATATCTCTCGGCGTCGCGCTGCCGTAGAACATCAGCGGGCAGAACAACATATCAACCAACAACGGGTCGCGGATGTATTCCGACACAACCTGACGGGCAGAAACGCTTTGACGTTCCAGATCCAAAGCGTCATGTTCGGCGATGCGAGTCACCAGGCGACGGAAACCGTCAATCTGCTGAGGAAACGCAGCGGCGATTTGTTCGACGAAGTAATTGAATTGATTCGTGAAGTGCAGAGTTGCCCCGGGAAAGACAATCGATGACTGCAGTTGAGGCCGCAGATCAAAGTCTTCCCACTTCATCCGGAGTTGGCGAAGAAGCTTGCTGAGAGGCCCCTGTTTGGTGCCGGGCTCTGCATAGTTCGTGACAGCATGCAGGCCAACGTCGTAGTTGCGTTTGCGCAGGCGATAAAAGGAATTCAGACCGCCGATTGTCGTGTGTCGTTCGAGAATGCAGACGTTCTTTTCGTAGTACGCAAGACGCACTCCTGCGGATAAACCGGACATCCCGGCACCGATAATCACGGTGTCATAACGCACAGCCATTAACCCCTTTGAACCAATTGAAGCCCGGCTCTTTGAAAAGACCGGGCTTCGTTTGGTTGTGTCTTCAATATGTCGTATCCGCCGGACGCATCAGGCGCCGACCGGAACATCCTTCAGCCGAGGCAGCAAATACTCCACCGTTCCACCCATCGTGTTCAGGTTCGGATAATCCTCCTCCGGAATCTGAATTCGATACATCTTCCGCAGTTCCATGACGATGTCGAGGAAATCCATGCTGTCCAATTCCATCTGTTCACGGAACGGACGCGCGTCGTCAAGATCGGTGAGATCCTCGTCCGGAGCAATTCGCCCCAGAATGTCCAGAATCACCTGCCGGATCTGATCAGACGTCATTAAACCACCCTCTCAAACTATCCCTGAAACTTGCGAATGATGACGACGGAGTTTATCCCCAGCATCCCGAAAGAGTTATTCAGAATGCACCTCACTGGACCAATTTCCCGAGGCTGATTGATCACAAGATTCGGCAGCGCACATCGTGGGTCAAGGTCGTCAAGGTTGATTGTAGCGTGGACGATGCCATCGTCAAATGACGGCACGTTCCCAAGCAACTCCAGTGCACCGGCTGCTCCCATCGCATGGCCAATGAAGCTTTTTGTATTATTAACGAACGTTTTGGGGCTGTTTCCGAAGGCTCGCCGCAACGCAGTCGCCTCTTCAATATCGCCCTGTTCAGTCGCGGTTGCATGGCTGCTGACAATGTCTACATCTTCCGGATTGATGCCCGCTCGCTTCATGGCCAGATAGATGCATTCCGCCTGACGATTTGAATCCGGAAGCACGAAGTCCTTGGCGTCCGAATTCATCGCGTAGCCAATCACCTCCGCATAGATCTTCGCGCCGCGTTTCAGAGCATCCGGCAAACGTTCCAGAGTGCAAATCCCACCACCTTCCGCGACCACAATTCCGTTGCGGCTCTTGTCGAACGGCCGGCAAGCCTTCGTGGGATCTTCATGAGTCGCCAATGCGCCTTGAGCTGCAAAGCTGGCGAAAATTCCGAACGTGTGAATGCTCTCCGAAACGCCCCCGGCAATCGCCAGATCAACTTCTTTGAGCCGCAACATCTGCACGGCCTGAATGAAGCCCGCATTGCCAGCCGCACAGGCCGCTCCGAGCGTCAGATGCGGCCCGGTAATGCCCATGTTCAAAGTCACTTCACCAGCCGCGTTATTGGCAACTGTTCGCGGGTTGTGATGATGAGACCAAACTTTGGTGTCGTATTGAAACTTGGAGATTTCGTAGATCTCATTCTCTGTTTCAACGTTCCCGTGTTCTGTTATGCCAATGTACACGCCCACGTTTTCGCGAGGCACGTTCGGCCAGTCGATCCCGGAGTCCTTCACGGCTTCATTGGCACAATAAACAGCAATCGAACCAGCACGTGTGCCTCGACGGAGATCTTTTTTCTTCTGATATCGCAGTTCGTCGAAATTACAGATCCCGGCCAGGACCGGGCCCATATAGCGAGTTTCGTAATTGACAACGCCGGACTTAGCGGCCAGCAGATTCTGGCGGTATTCGGGCAGACTGTTCCCATTCGGTGCGGTCAGCCCGACTCCGGTGATGACAATTCGATCCAGGTCCGACAAAGGAACACCCCAACGCAAGCGGCCAAAAGCAAAACGATGACTCTCAACGGGCTATCAAATTCCGAGCATTCTCGCCCAAAACATTACGCCTGCACCGAGAGTCGCTTGACGGTGAAGCAGCGTACAGGGATGCCAAGATCGTGACAAGCACCGGGCAAAGATCCCTGATCTTGCGACGAAATCCCGATCTTTCGACCGGCAGAGCCTGGCTATTCGGAACCTTTCCAGCGCACCGTCATTGAGGTGTCACTCTTCCAGGCAACCCCGCGACGACTGATCTTCCAGTTTACTTCCCGTGGAGAATAGGTCACGCCGCAAACGTCTCCAGCTCCGCCTGGCCCTTACGTGCACAGAAATCGCCGAACGATTCCGCCCCCTGTCGACCTGTTTTGTAGGCCGATAACAGCGGTGTCAGCACGGAAACTATGTCTTCGGCCGGTACAGAATCCTTGTAAATAAAGCCCAATCGAGTCCCTTCCGGGTTCCCGCCGAGAAACATTGTGTATTTCCCTACCGATTTCCCGACCAGACCAATGTCCGGCGTATAAGGTCGAGCACACCCATTCGGGCAGCCCGTCATATGTACGGCGATCTTCGATGACTGCAGCCCCAGCTTTGCAATCGCCACATCCAGCCCGTCAATAATCCCGGGGAGTGCTCGCTCAGACTCCGTGATCGACAAACCACAGGTCGGAAATGCCGGGCAAGCAATCGCATATCGTCGAAGCAAAGACAGCTCATCCGCGCCCTTGATGCCATGCTCGGCCATGATCCGATTAATCTCAGCCTTATCCTTAGGATCGATATCGCAGAGGATGACGCTCTGCAGAGCCGTCAGGCGAGTATTCATGCCGAAACGCCGCAAAATCGCGCGGAGCCCGGACTTGATCTGAAGCTTGCCTTCGTCCTTGATTCGCCCGTTCTCGATATTGATCCCAAGGAACAATTTGCCATCGCCCTGCTCGTGCCAGCCAATGTGGTCATCAACACCGGTCACGTCAGCAGGATGCGGATCCGGTAAGCCCTTGCCATAGTACTGTTCGACCATGGCTTTGAACTTTGGCGTACCCCAATCAGAAATCAGGTACTTCAGGCGAGCACGCTTGCGATCTTCGCGATTGCCGTAGTCTCGCTGAACCTTCACGATGGCTTCACTGACGGCCACCACCTGGTCCGGAGTTGCAAAGCAGATTCGTTTTGCCAGAGCAGGGAAGGTCTTTTCTGCAGATGGTGTTCGTCCCATGCCACCACCGGCCAGAACGTTGTAGCCGATGATTGTGCCGTTTTCGACGATCGCCATCAGGCCGAGATCCTGCGTGTAAAGATCCACGCAGTTGTCTTCCGGCAGGCCAATTGCCATTTTGAATTTACGAGGCAGATAGCGAGCTCCGTAGATTGGCTCATCGACGGGCTTGAATTCCGTGACATCGACTTCTTCGCCGTTGTCATCTTTCAACCAGATATCGAAGTAGGACGATGTCTTTGGCTTGAAGTGTTCAGCCAGCTCCTGTGACAACGCCTGCATCTGTTCGTAAACGGCATTCTTAAACGGAGCAGGGCACGCCATCACGTTGCGATTCACGTCGCCGCACGCCGCAAACGTAGTCAGCTTGATGTCGTTAATCGTGCGGATAGATTCTTTGAGATCGCTCTTCAGAACACCGTGCAATTGAAATCCCTGACGACTGGTGATTCGCAGTGTGCCATTCGCCAGTTTTTCGCACAGATCAAGTTCAGCGAGAAACTGCTCAGCCGTCACGCGACCGCCTGGAATGCGAGTTCGCACCATGCAGGAATACTGCTTGCCCAGGGCCTTGCCGTCTTCGCCCTTGGCCTTACGAGTATCCCGGTCATCCTGCAGATACGACCCATGATGCTTGAGCAGCGTCGCAGCATCATCAGAAAACTCCGGCTTATCATTCTGCAACTCATAAGCCAGGGTGC
Source organism: Planctomycetaceae bacterium (assembly GCA_044235005.1). Taxonomy (GTDB): domain Bacteria; phylum Planctomycetota; class Planctomycetia; order Planctomycetales; family Planctomycetaceae; genus SXXK01. The sequence continues at coordinate 13,179 of JBIIIF010000061.1, forward strand.
CTCGCAACTGATGAGACGCTTCTTTCAGCAGTTCGACTTTGCTGAGCTTCATTTCTTGGGACATCGCGGTCTTTTCCGGCGGAATTCTTAAGTCAGGAGCCTGTCAACGTGGGCCATCCGAGCACTTCCCGGAGGCATTGCCGTGTCTCAAGCAACATGGCATCCTCAAAAAGACACGTCGTGCTCGTATAGACACGGGAGGCGAGTATAGAGGCAGCCGTTTTTCTTGAACAGTGGTAGAGCAGCCGACATTCCCAGCGAGCGGAATCCGAAGCATTTCCAGCGAGTCAGCGTGCCTTTCCCTTCATGCACCAAACGCCGTTGCCACGCCATGAGTGCGGTTGCGATTCAATAAAGGCGAGCTTTTTTGTCCGCGGTACTCAGCAAGTTCGCCAAACCATGATTTTCTTCACAAACGTGCCGAGAGCCGCGACTAAGGCATCAGCGAACAAATAACCTACCCGCCACCTCATGGCGAGCGGTTGGCGTTAGCCGACCGGTATGCCGTTCCACCGGCCGGTTCACACCGGGCCGCTCGCCGAGCTGGTCTCTCACTTCTTTGCCGCTGCCTAAGTCTCGTTGCAGAACGCCCCGTCCGAACCCAAAACGGCAGTCCTCAGTCAGGACAGGGTTTCCGGGAGGCGCGGAAATGGCAAGAGTATGGCCGCGGTGAACAAAATGATCAGCAATCCAACCAAAGAAATGGCAATCAGAGAGTAAAACCTGGCGCTTCGCCGAGTTTCCTGTTGCCGATGGGTTTCATAAAAAGAGATGCCACCGACGACGCCTGATCCGATCAAATTCGCGATGAGAAAAATGCTCCCATGAAGCGTGAAATGCAGGACATTGAGCGCCCATACGGTGACCACCGGCACTTCAACTCCGAAACCGATATACAGTTCCTGAAAACGAGGCCCGACATCGAACAGCATCACCCGCGCTGCCCCAGCCAGGGCCAGAAGTGATAAGACTTCTGCAATTGTGGCTCTCACGGTGGAGACCGCACTCCAGGCCGCCGCCCCCGTTGCCGCAGCGAGCACTAATAGCGCCCCCAAGAATGATCATCCACATCGGCAAGTCGCCTTCGCAGAATCCCTCCAGCACTGCCGCAACATAGAAATCATGAAGCAACCTGAGACGCTGGCCGACGATTCCTGCGACCGGATTGTTTCTGAGCCGCGCCGCAAATTCAATCGCCAGCGGGACTGGTGTGAATCATCGACGCTTCAAACAACTTGCGAAGGTCTTCCGGAATCCGAGTCACTCGCTGAGCATCGTAATCGTAAATCACAATCACAGAATGCCCCTCCGCGGCGACCTGCATCTGCTGGCGACTCAACAGGGCATGGCCAATGTCAGCACTCGATCGGCCAACACGAGTAATCCGGGAGCCGATATAAACCGTGTCCGGAAAGTGCAACTGCCGACGATAGTCACACTTGATGGACGCAAGAATCGGACCGAGTCCCTTGCCGGACATCGTCACTGCCGTCGGAAAATGATCCAACATCTCGATACGAGCTGACTCAAACCAGCGAAAGTACACCACGTTGTTGACGTGCCCAAACGAATCCTGATCTCCCCACTGAACCGGCAACGCCGTGATCGTGGTGTAATCTTTCAATGCCAGCCTGACATCGTCCGGAATCGTAAAATGCTCGCCAGACATCGATCACTATTCCTTCGGCGAACTCTTGGCGGCCGTGTCTGTCGAAGCAGGGGCGGCCTTTGGTGCCGGGATGCCTCGTACTTTCACAACACCGCTCATCGCGATAATCAGCGAAGACAGCAACAGCACAACAGCTGTCCACTTGCCGGAATTATCGCGAAACTTCTGAGTTCCCGCGGAGCGACCCACCAGAGCCGATGCAAAGAAAAAGACCACGAATGCCAGAATGATCTTCGTTCCGATCAGACCATGATAAAGCCCGTCGCCTTTGTGCATGGGCATCGCACGGAAGTAGTTAAAGAATCCGGACAACAGCAACAACGCAATCCCGCCGTGCACAAACTTCTTCCAGCGACCTCGAATCGCCTGAACAAGTTCCGGTGACTGACCCTGCAAAACCGGGCCAGCAACAAACTTCATGAAGCTCGTTCCACCCACGAGCACGATGGCAGTTCCCACGTGAATCCAGCGAGACAGCACCGACAACAACAGATCCGTATCCATTCGACAACCTTCCTGCCCATCACGAGTCGCGATCCAGAATTTCTCTCTGTGGGCAAATCCTAGACGCCTTCTGCGCAGATGCGAATCGAGGCGATCAATGACTGTCCGCTTTTCTGGAGTTTGGCGACGAACTTCCAAAGCGGACCAAAGAGTCCGAAAAGAGCCCCCCAAAAAGCTGGCGTCGAATGAAGAAGCTGACATTCTAACTTTTTGAATAAAGCAGAATGTCCAATGGCACAAACCTGCAAGCTTAACTCCAACGGCTCGTTGTAAGCTGCGGCATCATTTTGTACTCATCATTTTGTCCACACAAACACACTGCCATGCGAAGTTGTGTTTTGTCACCTGCCCCCAATGCTCACCCGAAAAGCGAAATTGAACGCAGATAAACATACGTTAATCGCATAGGCGAGCGGTGTGGCGTGAGCCCCTCGAGACTTGCCCGGAAGCGGAATCGCAAGTTGTTTCGAACAGCCAGATTCAACGATTCTCGCCTCACCCGGCGCACTCATCTGAGTAAGAGCCACGTGAAACCGATCTCAAAACTCGGTGACTACAACTCCGTCGTTGCGGCCTGCAAGCCCCCGGAAGATGCGAATATCAACTTCAGTGCTGACAGTGCGCGTAGATCCATCCATTAACAGGAAATGAGCACCTCCAAGATGAGGTGCCCAGAAACCACCGGGACTTCCCGTTGGCGCGTTGGGGCCGCCTGTTCGCACATGGACAGTGGTGATGGTGATCGCAGGCCGAACAGTCGCGCCAACGACCTGACCACGCTGAGTGGCAATCATGGGTGAGAAGACAGTCTGGCCCCCCGGAATCACGCCCGCCCAGCCGTTAGGAGAGAACATGCTGGACCGTTCTCCCATCCCGATCGTGTTTGAAGTCCCATCCGTGATGTCTCGCATTCGCACCGCGTGATTGCGATGGAACATGCCGTTGAAATTGGGTTCCTCGTATCGAGCAAGATAACTGCCCGTCGGCCCGGTGCCGGACGGATCAGCTCCGCCGAGCGAACAAACATAGCTGTTGGCAGCGAGGTCATTGACGCCAATCGAAGTCGGCCAAACAGTCACCGGAGTCGCCCGGGTGTCGCTCGGACACCGGTAAGCCGACACATTCGTGGAACGAGCAAACTGATTCACCGGATCAGCAATGGGGCGGTTAAAGTCGATTCGCTGATGCAGTGAAGTCTGCTCCAGTTGCGGCAGGATCATTGCAAACATGCTCCAGCCGGCACCCACCTCCGGAACAGGATCATTGGAACCACCGGGCCATGGACCGGTGACTCGCGAGATAAAGCCGGGCGGGAAGGTCCCAAACGCTGACTCATAATTGTGGAGGGCCAGCCCGATCTGCTTCAGATTGTTTCTGCACTGAGTTCTTCTGGCCGCTTCCCGAGCCGACTGAACTGCAGGCAACAACAGGGCGATGAGAGTCGCGATGATGGCAATAACAACCAGCAATTCGATCAGAGTAAATCCGCGAGAAAAACGCACAGGAGAGCGAGAAACCAGCATGGAATCACCTCGGTTAAGAAAATCGAACGAGTCAGAAGCGTCGGCGGCTGGCTGGTCCCGGAATCGGCGGAATGGCTGGCTGCGGATAATCTACGATACTGAGACTCAGTATCAATAAATCGGCCGGAGTAGAATTCGAAAATATTCAAAATTCCTGTTCCGTGTTTCCAACTCTGTAGTCCTTTCCGAGCGGAGATTCGTTTTTCGATTCGGGGAATCGCGTTAAACACACCGTCTGTCTGATCTTTTGACGGTCGTGTCAGAAACGCGTTCGGGTCGGATTACGCTGTTCGAGAATACCAGGTCTGCCAGGAGGGGCAATCCTGCCGAAACCACCGCTGAGACTGCCCGCATCGGCTTAATCGTGCAAACCTTCGGTCGACAAAACCCTCGACGGACGATGTCATGCCCGAGTTTCCGGAAACCAGTGAAAGCCTGATTGCCCGGGTTCGCGATCCGTCCAATCGAGCCGCCTCGGATCAGTTCGAGCAGCTCTATCGCCCGGTCATTTTCAGAATCGCCCGAGCGAAAGGACTGCGACATTCCGATGCGCTCGATCTCGTGCAACAGGTGTTGATGTCGGTCTCGTCGGCGATTGGACGGTATGAGAAACATCCCGATGGAATGCGGTTTCGCAACTGGCTCAGCCGGGTGACTCGAAATGCAATCCTGAAAGCACTCTCCCGCGGACCACGCGACGGGTGGAACAGATATCCTGAATGTCCTTCACGAAGTTCCCGCGGACGATTCAACCGACGCGTTGTGGCGATCAAATCATGTCGCCTCATCTGGCCGGCAGCGGTTCGGCTCGCACGCGATTCCAGCGAGAAGCCCGGGCAGCGGCCGCGATCACTCATGACAACGTGATCGATATTTACGGTGTCTCCGAATCCAACGGGCTTCCCTGTCGGGTCATGCCCTTTGCGCGAGGACCATCGCTGCAGAAGCGGATCGACGAAGGTGGGCCACTTTCCGTGACAGAAGTGCTGCGGACCGGACGGCAGATCGCGAGACCTCGAACTGAGACATCAATGTGTCTGCGGAGCGGTTCTTCGGAATCGTTTGACAAGTTCAACCACGGCGAGCACGACGATACCGATCGTGATCCCCAGCACAGCATGGCCGGCCATTCCTGCAATCACAGACAGCACACCGCCAACGCCCTTGATCTGCAGAAGCTGCTGCTGAATACCTTCGATCAGATGATGCACGGGTGATAAGCTGTGAGCCAGAATTCCACCGCCGACCAGAAACATAGCGGCGGTTCCGGCGATGGATAAGAACTTCATCAAATAAGGAGTCCCTGCAACAATCATCTGCCCCATTCGGAATTGCATTGCTGTCGGATTTGCGGCTGCAACACCGGCTGGTGCCTTCATCATATGCATACCGATGTCGTCGAGTTTCACGATGCCCGCCACCAGTCCGTAAACACCGACCGTCATCAACATGCTGATCGCCACCAACACTCCGACCTGAGTCAGGAATCCCGCCGTTGCGACAGTGCCCAGAGTAATCACGATGATCTCGGCCGACAGAATGAAGTCTGTTCGAACCGCGCCTTTCATTTTCGATTTTTCGGCAGCGACAAGATCAACCTGCGTGTCGGCGATGTTGGCTTTATGCCGCTCGGAGTGCTCCTGTGTGGCTTTAGGATCCAGAAACTTATGAGCCAGTTTTTCGCAGCCTTCGAAACACAGAAACGCGCCTCCCACGATCATCAGCGGTTCGATCAGCCAGGGCACGATTGAACTGAGCAACAGTGCGGACGGAACCAGAATCACTTTATTGACAAACGATCCTTTGGCCACTGCCCAGACAACCGGGAGTTCTCGATTCGCGTGAACTCCGGTGACCTGTTCGGCATTGAGTGCCAGGTCGTCGCCAAGAATTCCCGCCGTCTTCTTGGCCGCCACCTTTGTCATCACCGACACGTCGTCCAGGATGGTGGCGATATCGTCTAATAACATCAGAAAGCCACTGGCCATTGTCGTTCCTGTATGAAAATGATGTGCCCTCGCCGTTGCAGAATCTCTGTGCGGAATTCTACAGCCTCGCCGTCCACATTTCACCCGAAGTTCAGTCGGCCGTGGAATTGTCTTATCGCTGGCAGCGAGGAGTCGTTCGAGTGACCGAAAGGGAAAGAAAGGAAAAGGGGGCGCAGCGCTGCGTCCCCTTTTTCTACCCGCAGGCTGCTGCCGGAGGGGTTCAATTTGTAAGATCTATGACGCGGTGGTGTCGGCAGCATTCTTTTGTTCTCAGAGTTTCCATCTGGCTGAGTAAAAATGTCAAAGAGTATCAAGAACTACCTTCTGGTCTTATTGATGTTCTCCAGTTGCCTGACAGCGACCGGCGATGAACTGCACCTCGTCAAATCGTTGATTGGATACACGGAACTGCAGACAGATTTGCCCGGCGGTCGTCATGCCAATGTGCGAACCATGCGCGCAATGTTGTCGCAGGTTGACGGCTCCAGTCGAAGAGAACTTGCCCCACAACTTGTGGACGATCCGAATTCGTGGACGCAATTTGCGGGGTGGTCGCCAGTTGGAGCAGAAGCAATTGTTGCTCGAGGCTGGCAGGATCCGGAGAACGCGAAGTGGGAAGAGATGAATCGCACCTTTCGCATGGAACCCGGAAATTGGATGCTCGACAGCTTCCTCGTGAATCTCGAAAGCCACGAGACGCGCAATGTCACGGCCGCTGATCGAGTCAGTCATTACAACGGAGGACTCTTTTTCCTTCCGGACCGACGGACACTGGGATTTACGGCTTTGATGAACGGCATTTCGAAACCCTTTCTTATGGATCTCGATGGCCGTAATAAGCGAGATGTCTCGGGAAACGGCAGCGGATTTGCCTATGGCTACAGTGCTGCACCGGACGGACAAAAGATCAGCTATCACGAGAACTATCAGATCTTTATCGCGAATGCTGACGGTACCGACAAGCAGCACATCCCGACTGGCAATCCCTTCAACTTCGGGCCCACGTGGTCGCCGGACGGTCAGTGGCTGTTATTCCTGAGCGGCAAGCATGGTCACAGCAACCCGTATGTAGTCCGAAGAGACGGCCAGGATCTGCGAAAGTTGGCTGACCAAAACAGCTACCAGGGATGGATTCTGTTCCTTGATGTTGACGACTTCCATCAGGGCAGCAGTGATACGCCCGTCTGGTCCGCTGATGGTCAGTCTGTGTTCTTCACGATAAAAACCGCGACAACAACAGAACTCTGTCGGGTCACCGTTGAAGGACAAATCACTCAGCTCACAACTTCACCAGAGGGAACTCTGCATTATCATCCGAAACCATCGAACGACGGAAACTGGTTACTGTATGGCTCAATGAGAAACGGCGTGCGCCAACTCTTCGTGCGCCATCTTAAGACATCAGCCGAGCATCAGATCACGCATCTAACCAAAGGCCTCGGAGCAATGTGGCCACACTGGCAGCCTGCCCAGTTACCTTCTGCCCGTTGACTGCCGCTTGTTTCCCCGCAGCTAACTATTGACCAAGTGCCGCAAGGGCCTGTTTCACATGCGCATCCGATGCCAGTTGCGCAGAGTAGATCTGGCGGATGATTCCGTCTTTGTCGATGACATAGGTCACTCGACCGGGGAATAATCCAAGCGTCTTCGGGACTGCAAATAATTTCCGTAATGATCCATCTGCATCACTGATCAGTGGGAATGTAAGACGGTACTGTTTCGCGAAATCGAGGTGTGATTCGTCAGAGTCACTGCTGATCCCAATCACCTCCGCACCGGCATCGGCAAATTGCATGTAGGAATCGCGGAAGGCGCAGGCCTCTTTTGTGCAGACAGGGGTGCCATCTTTCGGATAGAAGAACAGGACAAGTCCCTTCTTCCCGACGTAGTCAGCCAGGCGGATCACGTTACCGGCTGAAGTTTTCGCAGTGAAGTCCGGGGCTCGATCGCCAATTTTCAACGTCGCCATGACTGATTCCGCCGAGAGGTTTGAGAAGTTTCCGGATCGCGGAAACCCAGTGATCACCAGAATGTTAAACAGCATCGCAATCACGAGGCAGGATCGGAGACTCCATAAGAGTGTTCTGATCCAGTTCGTTTTGACCAGACGCTGATGAGCGTTACGATCGAAGCCAGCGGCCAGTTTTTTGTGACAAGGGACCTGCAGGAATTGGGTCGAAGCCGCATTGCCGAACAGCAGAACCGCTCCGAGCCAGAATCCCCAGGCGGGAAACCAGGGAGGACAGTACCATAACAGGACCAGCCCTGTGATACCTTCTACCAGCATTGGTAAACCGACCACCCACGCAATTCTCTCGCAATGCAGCCGCTCGAACTCTTTCGACTCGGCCTGCCCCACGGACGCCATCAACGGGTAACTGACTTTCTGAACCATCCAGATCAGGCCTGTCATATACAGAGTCGCTGCCAGATGGGCCAGGAAGATGGCCTGCGCCACCAGATCACTCATGCACGGAACCTTTAAGCCATTTTGATCGAAGAAGAGTTATCAGGGATCGCCCCGCGACGCTATCCCGCACATGGAACAGAAAATTAACAGGCGGATAAAATACTCCAGCATCCAGTGGTCACCCCGGCACTCACTCATCGCTGACACAGGACCTCATCAATGCGGAACATGGCAAACCTGGGGCAGTTTAACGAGCCGGCTCACGGCTATTTCGACGGCAGCAACTGCAGAGCATCCACCACAACGTAACCATCTGTGTCTCTATTTGAAACGGTAACGATAATCCTGTCATCCTTTCGCAGGTTGTAGGTTCCGAGAGAATAGAAGAGCCCCTCGTGTGACGGCTGCTTCTTCTGGTTGATGACGAGATCTGAGATAGTGCCATTCACGCTGATCGTCACCGGAACATTGGATGCTCGATTCGAATGCGAAGAGTAGGCAAGGCGAAGCTCATGCTCACCGGCCGCCGGAGCGATCAGTTCCCAGCGAAGTGACTTCTCCCCTTTCTCCCCATCGCCGTCATGCAGATAACCGGTGCCGACATACTTTGTGGACGACGTGCTGGGCGTCCAGGGACCGGAAAGCTTTGCGTCGGAGTCGTCCAGCACGAGCCCCTTCAAGGACGACTTCGAAATCAATTCCTGCTTTTTCAAACCCGGAGGAAGATCCAGGACCTGACCATCTTTAACGAGCTGCTCACGCAGGGCTGCATAGGGCAGATCCTGAAGAGTATGATTTCCGCTGATTGCCTGAACGGCCGCTGTTGCGGTGCTTTGACCGAGAATCATAAAAACAGGTTCCATGCGGATGGAGCCGTAAGCAATATGGGATGAAGATAAACAAACTGGAACACTCAGGTTCGTCACCTGCCCGCGTGCCGGAATGACGGACCTGTAGCTGATCAGATACGCTCCGCCGGGAGAAACCTGAACATCTCCTTCATTCTGCACGAACCCTTCCGCCGTGATGTAGCGACGCACGTTGTGCGAATCCATATTGTAACTTCCCAACCCGACGGAATCGTCGGCAATTCTGGCTCGCCGACAATCAAGTTCGGTCACAACGTAGTCACTGACCATGCGACGAGCTTCGCGAATATAAAGCTGATGCGGCCAGTTCCCATTGTCGACAAATTCATCGGCAGGAAGTCCCCACTGCGCCATGTGCCGGCGAACAACTTCAGGCACACGCGGATGATTGGCCAGCGTCCACATCAGGCCCTTCTGGTAGTCTTCATGATCACGAATAATTGACACGCGCTCTTTATAGCTCGCTTCGGGATAGCGATAGTTTCCGCCCAGATAGTCGGTCGAGAAAGCACAGTTATTGTTCGTGTCTGTCTTCCCGTTGGGCATCATGTCAGGACTGATCGGAACACGGAGATCTCCGGCTTCGAAATTGCGAAACAGCAGTTCATAGCGTTTTTCGTCGTAGTTGTCGGGCTTTGGAAACGGGACCCGATTACCGGGGGCTTTACTCATGCACATCCGGAAACAGTACGCCTGAACTCGATGATCGCCGGTCCCGTCTTCCCCGGGACCGGCATTCTCCACTTCGGGCACCAGACCACTGGACGGATCGCCTGGTGTCAACCACGGATCAACATTTTTCAGGAAGCGATGATTATGCACGTTCGCTTTGACCTGATTGCCGTTGAGCGTCTCGCCATAAACAGAATTGGCTTCACGGCCGACGGTGTATTTCACTCCGGCTGCTGCCATCAGATCACCTTCATAGGTCGTATCGATAAACTGCTTTCCGCTGAGGATCTTTCCAGACTCCATTGTGATGGAAACAATTCGCCCTTCTGTAATCTTCACACCTGTTTCACGATTCAGCCGTTCCTGCATCAACACTTTGATGCTGGCCTCTTTCAGCATCTGCCAGAACACCGCTTCAGCCACTTTCGGCTCGAAGGTCCACATTGCATCGTCCCCGGGGCGGTATCGAGGATAGTCTGCCGGCTTTTCCCGGACCCAAGCAGACGGTTGATCATAGTGTTGACGAATCCGCTGATAGAACTCCCGAGCGACTCCCCCGATCACCCTTTTGTCGCCGCTGTCGGTGAAGCCCAGGCCGCCGGAAGTGAGTCCTCCGATATGTGAGCCGGGTTCAACCAGAATGACAGAATGGCCCATTCGAGAAACCTGGACAGCAGCGGTAACACCAGCCGATGTGCCTCCGTAAACCACAACGTCCGCAGAGAACTCGTCGGCCGAAAGCTGAGCCAATGGCACTGCGACCACAAGGACAAACATCGCTGCGGTGAAAAAGTAGCTGCCGAAGAATGAACGCACCAGAGTCGCCCATCGCGTTGATAAAATGTTGAGCAGCATCGGTCGACCTTCCGTTAAACCACCCGTTCATGTTGGCGTCGATACGTGGACCTGAGTCGGCCCCACAATGACGGTATCGCAAATGATCAGCTTGCAATCGCGGAGTCGATCAAAGCTCTGTTTTCGCCGTTACCGCCAAAAATCAGCGCTGTGCAACACCGGGTCGTGATCGTAACGACTGGAGCGATTGTGGGGAATTGTTCCGACGACTCCGCCTCGTTCTGATCAGAACAGAGCCGTCTCTGCGTCGCAGATCTCCCAATCGATACCACAGATTCCCCGGATCTGGCGGGAATTTTGAGTGTGTTGACGGTTCTGAGCTAATGTTGACTGGACACATCCTGCGCTGTTTTTCCGACGCGTATGAGGTACTGCGGTGACAACGCACCGCTGACTCCATGAGGAACGAGATCCGATGACTTCGATTTCAACTTTGAATAATGACCCGCAGCTCAGCCTCCATGGAACAGAAGGTCTGAGCGATTCAGGCTCGGCATCGACTTCATCGCCCTTCCCTGAGGGTTACTGGGTGCTTGTTCGCAGCTCTGCGGACAGCAATTCCAATCAGCGAGTGAACGTAGGCGGACCGACATTCGCGGTCGGACGACATCCTTCCAACAGCCTTTGCCTGAGTGACAGTACGGTCTCCGGACGACATGCAGAGATTCTGACGATCAACAAGGATCTGTTTGTCAGAGACCTTAAGAGCACAAACGGCACTCTTTTGAATGGACGACTTATTCAGCATCTGACGGGGCTCCGCTCCGGCGATGTTCTGCATTTCGGCAGCGTGATGTATACGCTTCAGTCTTCTAACGACGAAGTCACCGGTTCCACAGTCACCGCTGATGTCTCGATCGATGCACTCGCACAACTTCAATTCGATAAACTGCTGCGACGTCCCGCAGTGCGGCCGTATTTTCAGCCCATCGTTCGTCTGAGTGATTCGGTTCGAGTCGGTTTTGAAGTGCTGTCACGCAGTTATCTGCTGGGACTGGAAACGCCGGAAAAGATGTTCCGTGTCGCCGCGTCACGAAACGTAGAAGCAGAACTCAGTCAGGTCTGTCGTACCGAAGGGCTGCGGATTGGCAAATCTTTGCCGCAGACACAATTTTATCTGAACACGCATCCGGCCGAGATTGGCGGAACTGAACTATCCTCTTCGCTGGAACGACTTCGATCTGAATTTCCGGAAATGCAGATCGTGCTTGAGGTCCACGAAGGTGCAGCAGCCTCAAGTACGTTGTTGAAGGAAATTCGTCGAGTGACTCGCGAACTGAATATGGGGCTGGCCTATGACGACTTTGGCGCTGGCCAGGCACGCCTTCAGGAACTCTTCGAAGTTCCGCCGGATGTCCTGAAGTTCGATGTCAGGTTTGTCCATGGTCTGCCATTCACAACTCCTCAGCACAAAGGCACCATTCAGTCGCTGATCCGGATCGTGAGAGATCTTAACGTCGTACCGCTTGCTGAAGGTATTGAAACAGTCGACGAAGCTTCAGTCTGCTTTGAGCTTGGATTTGAACTGGCTCAGGGCTTCCTGTTTGGCCGCGCGGAAACTGTTGCTCATTGGACGAATTTCTGATAGCTCGAAGTGCCCGGATCCGTGACTCGTGATCGGATTCCAATCTTATTCTCTGTCGCTGAAACATCCTTCAAATGTTAATGCAACGCCCTCTTCAAATCAGATCAAGCGACTCGGCATTGGTGACCGCTCTTCTCGCGGGAGAAAGCTTCTGGCCATCAGATCCGACGACAATGCATGAGCTGGGTTTGTCTGAGCCCTTTCTGGAAGCCATGATCTACCGAGTCCTGCGGTCCGCCGGAAATCTGTCCGGAAGAACAATTGGGAGCGAACTCTGCATCCCGTTCCGCATGATCGAAAATTTGCTGGAGCGGCTTAAGAATCGCCGCATGGTTAGCCATTGTGGCAGCGCCAGTCTGAATGACTATGTCTTCGGTTTGACTGACGAAGGTCGCCGTCGTGCAGAGCAGTGTCATAGCGAGTGTTCTTACGTGGGGCCTGCTCCGGTGCCACTGGCCGATTATGTGATTTCCGTCGAGGCTCAGGCGATCTGCGATGAGCCTGTTCGCCGCGAAGAACTGGATGATGCGTTTTACGATGTTTCGGTGTCCGAAGAGTTGATGGACATGCTGGGCCCCGCGATCAACTCGGGCAGCGGATTGTTTCTTTACGGAGCCCCGGGGAATGGCAAGTCGACACTGGCTCGTTGCCTGACAAGTTGCTTCGCCCGCGAAATCTGGATCCCGTATGCGGTCATGGACGGTCGAGAACTCATTACTCTGTTCGATCCGGCCTACCATCAGGAAGTTCAGCAGCCGATGGATGGCTTGTCCTATGATCGTCGCTGGGTGCGGATTCGCCGACCGACTGTTATTGTGGGAGGTGAACTGACGCTGGACAATCTTGAAATTCGCCATGACTCGACCTGCAACATCAGTGAAGCCCCTCTGCAGATGAAGAGTAACTGCGGCTGTCTTTTGATTGATGACTTCGGTCGGCAACGAGTAAAGCCCGAAGAGTTGCTGAATCGCTGGATTATTCCGCTCGAAAACAAACACGACTACCTGACTTTGGCGACAGGAAAGAAAATTCAGGTTCCGTTCCAGCAGCTTATTATCTTTTCGACAAACCTTGATCCGGCGGATCTGGTTGACGAAGCTTTCCTTCGCCGCATTCCTTATCGAATCGAAATCGAAGATCCGGATGCTGAGGAGTTTCATCGGCTGTTTCAGATTGCTGCCGAAAAACTGGGTTGCAATTACGATCCTGAAGCCGTTGAGCATTTGATCAATAGTTGTTACCGCGAACAGTCACGGCCGATGCGTCGCTGCCATGCTCGTGACCTGCTGCTGCAGGTTCGAAGTTATTGTTTGTACCGCGGTCTGGAGTTTGAAATGCAGCCTGAGCACTTTGATCGAGTCTCTGAGTGTTTCTTCACGCGCGTTCCGACTCGCCAGCTGAATGCCACTTTCGAAATCGCTCGGCCGACTTGTCGCTGAAAGGAGAATTCACGTGTTGAAAACTGAGGTACAGTCCACCGCGCTGCTCGACGAGACAGTAACAAACACTTTGACGGACGTCGGTGGAACGGAGATTGCCGGATATCGACTGCAATCACGGATCGGCATGGGGGGATTCGGGGAAGTCTGGCGGGCGATCGGCCCCGGCGGTTTTCCAAAGGCGGTGAAGATTCTTTTCGGCAGCCGCAGCGGTCCGCAGGCCGAAACGGAACTCCGTTCCATGAGTCGCATTTGCGAACTGCGACACCCGTTTCTGCTCACCATTGAGCGGGTTGAAATCGTTGATGGCCGCGTTGTGATCGTGAGCGAGCTTGCTGACAAAAGTCTGGATGACCGCTACCGGGAACTCGTGGCCTTTGGTCAGAAGGGAATCCCGCGGGAGGAACTGATTGGATATCTTCGTGACGTTGCGGATGCTCTGGACTTTATGTCCGAACAGCATGGACTGCAGCACCTTGACGTCAAGCCGGACAACATCCTGCTGCAGGGCGTGCATGCCAAGGTCGGGGACTTCGGACTGACGAAAAATCTGAACTGTTCCGGTCACTCGATCGTCAATGGTTTTACTCCTTTGTATGCGCCGCCGGAATTGTTTGACGGACAGCCGGAACGAAGCAGTGATCAGTACAGTCTGGCGATTGTGTATCAGGTGATGCTGACGGGGGTTCCTCCCTTCAACGGACGATCGGCAGCGCAATTGACGGCTCAACACCTGAAGAGTGCTCCGGATGTTTCGGTGATGCACCCATCGGATCGGGCAGTGGTGGCTCGGGCTCTGTCGAAGAATCCTAAAACGAGATTTGCAAGCTGCAGGCAGTTTATCGATGAACTCGCGAGGCGACGGTATGCGAATTCTTCGCTGCCGAAGTCCGGAGGTATCACGGAAACAGAGGCTCCTCGTCCTCGAACTGACCTCGTCGAAAAAAGTAAACCCTCGAGAAATCGTGATAAAGTCCTGCCGGCCCCAAAACCGCTGCGCCCACCGATCAACCCGAGCCAGCCGTGGAAGGTGCGGCCGACGGTCTTTATTTCGATCGGGGGTCTTGGTGCGTCCGTGCTTGTGGAATTGCTGCGGCGAATCAGGTTGGGAATGCCCGGTGATTTGCCTCCGTCAATTCAGTTCGTCTGTATCGATGCAGACTCCGCCCAGATTGAAGCCGTGGAACGTCGTGTTGCGATTGAAACAACCCCCACGCTCACAACCGTGCGAACTCCTCTGCAGTCGTCTCACGAGTATCGAAAAACATCCGGCGAGCATCTGAGCTGGCTGAGTCGAAGGTGGCTGTTCAATGTTCCGCGATCGGGCAGGGTTGAGGGCATGCGACCGCTCGGGCGTCTGGCGTTTGTGGATCATTCGGACGAAATTCGCGTGCAATTGGAGAAGGCAATCGACAGCGCCTTCGATCTTCAATCCATCGAAGCCTCGAAGAATGGGTCGTCGTTGCCGTTCTCCAGCGATGCGATCGATATCTTTCTGGTGGGGGCAATTTCCGGCGGAACCTGCAGCGGGTCACTGATCGATTCCGCATGGATGCTGCGTTCTATCCTGGCGGCCCGTCGATTGCCACCTTGCTGTGTGTCGGCAATAATGCTGCATGGAACGGAGAATTCGAGTCGGACGGCTGATATGCAGGATGCAAATACGCTCAGTTTTTTGCAGGAACTGCACCACGTCAGTCTTCCGGGCTTTCAGTGTCCGGGAGCATCAAAGTCTTCTGAGGGTGATCAGGCATCAGCCATGCCTTTCGATGAAGCGATCTTCGTCCATTTCGGCGACGACCTGGCCGCTATCGATTTCCAGACCGGCACGGATAAAATTGCACAGTATCTGGAGTTGCGCACTGTCACGAAGGCTCGTGCGGAGATCGATGGGTGGCGAAATGCATCTGCGATGCAGGTCGATGATGATGGCTCGCTGACACTGCGAACGTTCGGCCTCGCGAAAGTCGCCTTCGAATCGTGGGATTTTGCCAATAGTGAATCGCAGTCGCTGACGAGGTCACTGCTTCAGCAGTGGGTCGCTTATGCACGTTGCGAAACGAAGGAATCGATCGCGCGAACAAGTCCTCTGGGGGTTCTTCTGCATGACCTCGCGTTGACGGAGCAAGGTATTGTGGAAGTTGTGCCACGTCTGCTGAATGCAGAGAGAACGCGGCGAATCGAAGAGTACGCATCGTCGATCTGGAGTCGCCTCGGTTCCATAACAAATGCCGCAGAAATCCCCGGACAGATCGGAGCTATGATCAGTCAGGAAGCAGGTTTGAGCGATCAGAAGATCGCGATCACAACCGTTATTGAGGGAATCCGCAGGGATCTCTCCGGTGGTCTGGAGCGTTCGATTTCCAAAGTTTCGACGCATCTTCAGACTTTGTTGGAAACCCACGGCCGTATCAATGCCGCTGATCACGTAGTGGATGTGCTTATGAAGTCCGTTGATCAGTCAATCTCGGTGAACGCACGTCAGCAATCCGAATTACGCACTGCATTCGCAGATCTCTGCAACTCGCTGACGGCTCAGACCGAGTCATCGCCGGAATCTGTTGACGAACATGCACTTCGCCCTTACTGCCGACAGTACTGTATGTTGCTGGTTTGTCAGACGGTGTGCCAGAGCGTGGGAAATCATCTTCGAAATCTTCGTGACGGAATTTTCAGAATTGGGACTGAGAAACTTGCACTCCTGCGTCAGCGGATCTCCGCTCTAGCCTCAATGGCATCTGAGGAGAATTCTGATGACTGTACGTTTCCCGCTAACATGCTGGATGCGTTTGACGAACACCTCTCAAAGACTCGCCGCTTTGAGTTGTCGACACTGCTGCAGCGAGATCCACAGACGTCAGATCTTCAGGTTTTGAATTCCGAGGCTGCCAACTTCCTGTTCAAGAGTATTGGACCGGCGTCAGAGGTACTGCCGGGAATCGGGCCTCACGCGAACGTTGAAATCCCCGACTCAGCCCGGCCAGTTGTGCGCAATGTTGGCGGCGGTCAGCGTGTACTGGTGGCTCTTCCGGAACAAATCCCGGGAGAATCCTGGAAACAGCGAATTCAGGCTGAGTTTGGGCCGTGCGTTTCCCTGTGC
>JBIIIF010000255.1:0-9974 GCA_044235005.1 Planctomycetaceae bacterium
TCAGATGGCTTCGCTGGCCATTTCTTCAAGCACGCTGGAGATAATCTCGAGGCCTTCCATCAGATCTGACTTCGGGACATTCAGTGCTGGCAGCAGGCGAACGACGGTGTTGTTTGTTGCATTGATCAGGACGCCTCGTTCCATGCACTTCGCCACAGCAGGAGTTGAGGGAATGTTCAGATCAATTCCGATCATCATCCCGCAGATTCTGATCTCCCGAATGATAGGCAGACGCTGCTGCAGTGCCGTGAGATAGGTGCGAACATCTTCGGCAAGCTCTCGCACGTGCTCCAGAATGCCGTCATGTTCGATCGTGAGACCAGTCGCTAAACCGGCCGCCATCGCAAGGGAGTTTCCACCGAAAGTGCTGGCATGCATTCCCGGTCGAAGATCCGCTGCAAACTCATCGCGACAAATCATAGCACCACAGGCGACGCCCGCAGCAATCCCTTTGGCCATCGTGATCACATCGGGCTTAACGCCGGTCTGCTGGTAGGCAAACCAAGTTCCGGTTCGCCCCATGCCAGTCTGCACTTCGTCAAAGATCAGCAGAAGGCCATGTTCGTCGCAGAGATCTCGCAGAGCCTGCAGAAAACCGGGCTCTGGAATTCGTACGCCGCCTTCGCCCTGAATCGGTTCAATCATGATGGCGGCAGTTTCGTTATCGATCAGGCTTTTGACGCCTTCGATGTCGTTCACCTTGGAATAACGAAAGCCGGCCAGCATTGGACCGAGTCCTTCGTGGTACTTTGGCTGAGCAGTCGCGGTCAAAGCACCAAACGTGCGACCGTGAAATCCGTGCTCAAAAGTGATGATACGAAAACGCCCCTGAGCCGATCCATGGAGACGTGCCAGCTTGATGGCGGCTTCGTTGGCTTCCGCACCACTGTTGCAGAAGAATGCCTTGCCGAAGCTGCGAGCACACAGGAACTCGGCGAATCGTCCTTGTTCTTCCATGTACCAGGTGTTCGGGATATGAATCAGTTTTGCGGCCTGCTCCTGAATGGCCTTAACGACGGCTGGCGGAGAATACCCCAGAATATTGCAGCCCCAGCCCGGGAACAGGTCAAGAAATCGACGACCGTCAGCATCCCAGACATGTGAACCTTCACCGCGGACAAGAGCAATCGGATACCGACGATAATTCGGAATGACATACTGGTCAAAGAGATCAATCGTGGCCTGGCTTTTGGACACAGCGACCTGCGTCATCGAATACTCTCCGGGGCAATGAGACAAATCTGGACTTCGGAAACGAATCGCGGAGTTTAATGGACACGTTCCCCTGTGCGAAGTTCACCATCAGCAATCGCCCCGAAAATCCCGATCAAAGCAGCAACGCACCAACGAATGAGACCGGCCATCGCAGTGGCTCAGGAAGGCGTTTGTATCTGCGGCGTGTCGAGTCATCGCAGGGGCACCGTGCGAAAGTTCTTACAGGCAGACAAGGATCAGGCAGTTTGCGTCCGGTTGCGGAGCAGGCGAACGTTTTGCGTTTTCGTTGCGGAGTTGCCATGTCATGATCGGCTCAGGCTTCAGTTCGAGGATTGCAATCACATAAGAGTCAAAGCTCCGCCTGAGTGACGTAAACTGCGATTTATCCCGAAGGGCTTTGAGAGATTAGCCGGTGGTCGAGCGGAGCGAAAACCACCGGGACATGAGGCCGTCGAGACAGCATCCCGGAGGGATGCCGGAGTTACTGTCGTTGGGAAGCTGGCAGCATCCATTTCATCCACCAGCTCGGACCGTGAATGAAGATGTTCTTGATCATCGAGAACGTGGATTCGGGGCCAAGCAATCTTTTGAGTCGCCGCAGGAGCGTGGCATCGCGTCCCGCGTAATAGTGAACGCGATCAGGGCGGTTGTCGTTGGCTGCCCGAAAGACTACGCGAGCACAGTCTTCAGGATTTCCCGCAGGAAAGGATTTCTGCAGGGCGGTGAAGCGATTACTGAGCGGCTGATACGCCTGGGGCATCTCGCGGGAAGTCTGCAACTTGTCTGAGTCGAAGATCTCCGTTTCGAACAATCCCGGATGAATCGCCTTCACCTGAATGCCGGCTTCGTGCAGTTCAACATTCAGGACTTCAGAAAGCATCGCAACGGCGGCCTTTGTCGCTGCATAGGAAGAGACAAACGGATAGCCAATATCGGCACTGATGGACGCAATGTTGATAATGCGTCCTCCGCCCGCTTCGCGAAAATGTGGCAGACAGATTTTGATCAGGGTCATGAGACCAAAGACGTTCGTTTCATACTGTTGCCGAACCTGTTCCATGGACGTCGCTTCGAGCGGCCCCAGCAGGCAATAACCAGCGTTGTTGACGAGCACATCAATACGCCCAAAGTGTCGAAGAGCCGTCTGGAATGCTTCGGCAGCGGAATCGGGATCAGTCAGTTCCATTGGAATCACATGGACGGAGGGCAGGTCTGCGAACAAGTTCATGCGATCTTTGCGACGCATTGTGGCGGCCACATTCCAGCCTCGTTCCGCAAAATATCGCACCATCGACAGTCCCAGTCCGGAACTCGTGCCTGTAATAAAAGCTGTTCGGCTCAAAACCGTGGACTCCACAAACATCAGGGAAGTACTCTCGAGCTGGATCAATGCGGGCTTAATGGATCACAGAATCCTGATCAAGGGTCGCACGAGACAACCGCGGCGGAATGTCACTGAGAATATTACGTGGGGGGCCGAATTGCGAATCGACAGGAGGCGACGTGTCAGGCCTAACACTGTCGTGGTGTGATGGGAAAGATGCGGGGAGGAGCCGGCTGCAATTGAGCCCCATCTCGTCCGGGTGCGGAGTATGCGAAGGTTTGGGAGTAGGTCCTTTTTGCCCGAAAGGATTTTGCGGCTTGCCGCCACTTTGTGTGCATAGGTTTTGATCAAGTTGGGGCCGGGTTTCGTGGGACGGCGTCGGGCGAGGGTTTGCCTGACGGCGGAAGTCCTGCTCGGAAACCAGAACCTACAGCAGTGAAACTGGCGGCATGATCTTCAGTTGGGGGGCACGATCAGATCAACCCACACAAGTCGGTGATCGGAGCAGTCAGCCAACTTCGAGCCGGGGTCCGTTGAAAGTGGCCAGAAGATTTCGGCAGCAACGGCCTTCAGGTTTTTTGATGGCAGCACATAGTCGGCTCGAAGATTTCCGACACCGCGATCGTTGAAGTCGGCGGTATCGTGGGAGTGATCTCCTTTGTGTTCCGAGTTCTTGCCTCCCTGTTTCTTTGCGGCTTCAACGCCTCCCGCACTGGAAGGAGTCAGCTCGGTGTTGATTCGCGGATGCTTCAGCAGTTGATTGATGGCGACCTGATAACTGGCTCCGTCATTGGGGTCGGCGTTAAGATCTCCCAGAATGACAAAGGCCGCATCGGCGGACAGAGTTGACTGGCGGCCCTGATCGTCAACGAGCCAGGATTTCTCTTCCCCGGAAACATACTCAGCCCACAAACGAATCTCGTCATGATTGCGACGACCGTTGCGATCTTCCGGCCCGTCGAAAGCGGGTGGAGTAGGGTGGCTGGTCAGCACATGCAGCACCTGCTCGTGAACTCGAATCGGAACATCCCAGTGACTTTTGGAAGAGAGTCGCAGCAGATTCAGATCGTCGTTGCTGTACCAGTTAGTGTTGTCGTCCTTGCCGCTGGGAGGCAGGAGAGCATCAGGCATTGATTTCCAAAGCAGCTTCTGAAACGTACGGACGTCGTTTGTCTCAATCGGAAACTGAGAGAGCAGGACCATTCCATACTGCCCTGGAAAACGACCGAATCCGATCGCGTCACCGGGACCATCGGTCTTGCCGTCATGATCGAGATCTCGGCCGGACGGCACGCCAGTATTCACCGGGGCCGTGAAAAAGTATGGATAGGCGATTGGCTCTTCAGTGGCCCATTCGGCGGTTGCATTGACGTATTCCTTCAGAAAACAATTCACCGCCTTGTTGTCTTCACTGAAGTCGAATTCATTCAGCAGCACAATGTCAGGTCTTACGGTGCGAAGAACTCTTGCGACCTTCTGTGCCTGCCTGTTGGAGCCACCTGAAAGATCGCTGAGCAGTTCTCCGGGCTTGTTGCGATTGAGACTGCAATTAAACGTAGCGACCCGAACGGTCTGCTCTGCATCCTTCTGCTGCGCGGACACGTGATGCTGCGAGACCACGCAAGCGAGGGCAAGAATCAGGCCGGAAACAAAATGCTGTGAAATGTGTCGTGCGGAATTCATTTGAAGAAACTCAGACTGCAGGAACAGAAGAGATCTAATCCGTGAGTCTCGAAGTTATCAGCAATGACCAAAATACGCGAATGGTGCCGCAGGAATTCAACAGATCATCGCCGTTCAAGGTTGAGTATGTCTGTCTCGCATCGGGCGAAAACGCGAACACCTCGATCTTTCTTCTTCACTGAACACCGCTGTTTGTGAGCTTTGTGATTCATCTGTGTTCTCTGTGCGATCTGTGGTCGAACTGCGATTCTATTTATTGACCACAGATAACACCGATTTCACGGATACGATCGCAGGCAGAGCATCAGGTGAAGCTTGATATGAAAAGTAGAATGTCGTCTTTCATAACTGGACAGCGCCAACTTCGAGGTTGAGTATGTCTGTCCCGCATGAGGCCGGAACGCGAGAACCTCGATCTTTCTTCTTCACAGAACACCGCTGTTTGTGTGCTTTGTGATTCATCTGTGTTCTCTGTGCGATCTGTGGTCGAAATGCGATTCTGTTTTTTGACCACAGATAACACAGATTTCACAGATAAGATCGCAGGCAGAACATCAGGTGAGAATCGATATGAAAAGTAGAATGTCGTCTTTCTTAACTGGACAGCGCCAACTTCGAGGTTGAGTATGTCTGTCCCGCATGAGGCCGGAACGCGAGAACCTCGATCTTTCTTCTTCACTGAACACCGCTGTTTGTGAGCTTTGTGATTCATCTGTGTTCTCTGTGCGATCTGTGGTCGAACTGCGATTCTGTTTCTTGACCACAGATAACACCGATTTCACGGATACGATCGCAGGCAGAACATCAGGTGAAGCTTGAGCATCTGGCGCCAACACGGCGCTGTTCAAATAAGGAACTAACTGCTGAGATGCACTCTTGGACATTTGGTTTGATCGGGATTAAACTTCGGCCGTGATGGCTATGCTGTCTTTCGTGCGTTGATGCCGTGCGTTTTGGGCAGTGCATTGTGGCCGCCTGCAAAACCCTGGTCCGTTATTTTTCAGAGTGAAACCTCATCAACGATGCCTGCTGTTTCAGAACCTGTGTTTTCTCGACTCAGAGTGACGGGAAAAGACCGAGCGAAGTTTTTGCACAATTTTTGCACAAACAATATCAAGACGTTAACGACAGGAACGGCCTGCGAAGCCTTTTTTACCGATGTGAAGGCTCGTCTCCTGGCGCATGGCTATGTGCTGGCATTTGAGTCGTTTCATGAGATCTGGCTGTTGCCGGGAGATCCGGGGGCATTGGCCAAACATCTCAGCAAGTATGTGATTACCGAAGATGTGACAGTCACTGATTTGTCGGCTGACCATCAGGTTGTGGTGTTCAGGGATGGGCCGGAAATGTTGGCCGTGCCGCTTTTTAGTGGTGCAGCAGAAAGCGCCGAGGGCACTCTGTGCGGGCCGCTCAAGGGATCGGCCGCAGATTCAGGAACGACTTTTCTGCGGGTGACGTGGGCCTCGGAGCGACTTATTGCGATCGCGGGTCCGGCGGAAGAAGTCTCAAGCATACGGCAGGAAGCCCTGTCGAATAACGCCGCGGAAGTGGGTTCGGAGGAACTGGAATCATTGCGGATTCGTGAGCGGTTTCCGGTGATTGGCCGGGACATGTCGAACGAGAATCTGGCTCCGGAAGCTGAGCGTAACAGTATCGCGATTTCATATACCAAGGGCTGTTATCTGGGGCAGGAACCGATCGCTCGTCTCGACGCCATGGGGCACGTCAATCGAGCACTTCGGGTGATCGAGTTGACCGGAGAGTGTTCGCCACAGGAGATTATTGGACGCTCATTATTGACCGCTGACAACGCCATGGTCGGAACGGTGACATCTGCGGTTCAGGGAGATGGCCAGTCATTCGTCGGTCTTGCGATGGTCAAGGTGAACTCCGCATCGCAGCCTGTGTTCTCCGAACTGGCTTCAGGGGCGAAACTTTCAGGCCGCTGCCGACCAGTGTAAACTGACGCTTCGCTGAACATGATGTCCTGCCAGGCGAGAGCGGCTTGAGCACCGTCGGCCAGCCTGTCGAACTCACGCGATCAAACCATTCAGTCTGAAAGGACTTGTTCCATGAAAGCTGCGTTTCTAAAGACCACCGGAAGCCCGGACTGCATTCAGTACGCAGAACTTCCCGCGCCGGTGGCGACGGGAAG
Source organism: Planctomycetaceae bacterium (assembly GCA_044235005.1). GTDB lineage: Bacteria > Planctomycetota > Planctomycetia > Planctomycetales > Planctomycetaceae > SXXK01. Next base: position 6,378 of record JBIIIF010000255.1, read on the forward strand.
TCAGGTTCTGGTGAGAACTCAGTCTGTCGCAGTCAATCCGATCGACACTTACATCCGATCTGGAAGCGTGAAGGCGACTCTTCCGGATCCGTACATCGTCGGCAGTGATCTCGCTGGTATTGTGGAGTCCGTCGGTCCGGAGTGCGTTCGATTTAAAGTGGGCGATCGTGTCTGGGGCAGCAATCAGGGACTTGCCGGCCGTCAGGGATGCTTTGCGGAATTGTGTGCGATCGAGGAAAAGTGGCTGTATCCGATCCCCGATGGGGTTTCGTTCGAAGCCGCTGCAGCCGGTGCGATGGTAGGGATCACAGCTCATCTGGGTTTGTTTTTCCACGGCGGTCTGAAGGCCGGTGAAGTCGTTTTTGTTAATGGAGGCAGTGGCGGAGTCGGCTCGGCGGTCGTGCAGCTCGCCAAAGCCGCCGGGGCGACCGTCATTACCTCGGCCGGTTCTCCCGTCAAGGCAGCGGAATGCCGAGAACATGGCGCTGATCATGTGATCGAATATCGTACTGAAGATGTCGATCTGCGACTCGCGGAGATCATGAAGACGACCGGACAGATTCATCTCTGGTTCGAAACACATCGCGTTCCGACGCCTGAACGAAGTCTGCCGCTGATGGCACTGCGAGGTCGTCTGATTTTTATGGCCGGCCGTGATGCTCGCCCCGTCATTCCGCTCGGGCAGTTCTACACTCGCGACCTGCGTGCGATTGGGTTTGCGATGTTTAATGCGACACCGGATGAGCAGCGTGATGCGGCCACAGATCTGAATCGCATGCTGACGTCAGGTGCGTGGCGACCAAAGATCGGTGCTCGCTTTCCGCTGTCTCAAGCCGCTGCTGCTCATCGATTGCAGGAAGAGAATACTCTTCAGGGAGCCAACACATTAACCGGCAAGATCGTGCTGAATGTTGAAGCGTGAAGGCAGGGAGTTCTGTGTGGCTGGATTCTTCCGATGGGACTCGTAGCCTTGTCCACGACGATGAATCCCCCGTGACTCGAATCTGCACAAAGCGCTAGTAGTCGACTCCGCAATGCGGGCACCTAGAGTAGCATCGCTGCTGGGTCATCCAGACAAACGACTTGCATGAAGGACAACGAAACAACACGAATTGCATTAGCGAGAAGAATAGAAACCAGGGAAGAACGATTCGATGGTTAATGACTCCAAGGGTTAAGCCGCCACCGATATAGGTAAACGCGAACAGCCTCAGTCGTGTGCTCATTCGCATCAGGGGTCTCCCGGTAAAACGCAACGAGACATTCTCAATCCAACTCGGCGTATCGACAGGTGTTAAATGGCGCTGTTAAAACTCTCGCCCTGTTGAACCAGCCTCATTTCGCGAAGAATCATTTGTTTGCAGTTTTGCATTGGAGGAATCACTTCTTGTCAATTCCCACTGCGGCAAGATCGTCCATCACAATGTTGTTTCCCTGCTCACACCAGGAGATGCGATCCTGCTCCGTCTGAAATGATGAGTAAGGGCGACTCTTCAACAGAAGCCGGAAGACTGGCTGGAACAACCTGCAACCTGCACGATTGAGGACCGGGGCCTCAGAAAACCAGTAAAACCGAAAGCTCCCTCGCGTCCCCGGCGAGTTGAGGTCATACATAGCATTGCCTTTTTGAACGGCGATCGCAAAAAGCAGGAGGTACGCGACGAACGCTCCGACCAGCACCACAGTGACGTTCCGGATCAGTTTACGATTTCTGCCAGATGGAAGGGGCTCGTTCATTGATCGAACCAATCAAAAAAGCCCCTCGGTGTTAAACCAAGGGGCTTTCTGTATTTGCAATCAAGACCGAGGCCCGATGAACCTGGTTCACCGGGCATTCGTATCGTCAGATCGAATTACTCTTCGCTGCCACCGAGTGAGAACAGCGGGCCGGCGCCGGAACCGGTACCACCCTTCAGTTCTTCGCGAGGCTTTGCCTGAGCTGGTGCTGCGGCTGATGCATCGGCTTCTGTGGTGCTGGATGTGGCTTCGGCTTCCTTCGATTCTGACTTGCGGCTAAGACCAATCTTACGTTCGCCGGTGTCAACTCTCAGGATACGAACTTCCAGATCCTGTCCAACCTGCACCATGTTTTCCGGATGTTCGACCTTGTGGTCGGCCAGTTCAGAAACGTGCAGCAGGCCTTCGAGATCGTCTTCCAGTTGTACGAAGACACCGAAGTTGGTGATCTTCGTAACCTTGCCCGTGACAGTCTTGCCAGGGGCGTACTTTTCCGGAATCCGTGTTTCCCATGGATCTTCTGCGAGCTGCTTCAGGCCCAGAGCGATACGGCGACGATCTTCGTCGACGCTCAGGATCTGGCATTCGATTGGATCGCCCTTCTTCAGGATTTCGTTGGCATGTGAAACCTTGCGAGTCCATGACATGTCGCTGATGTGCAGCAGGCCGTCGACGCCTTCCTGAAGTTCAACAAACGCACCGTAGTTGGTGAGGTTGCGAACCGTGCCCTTGACGATAGTTCCCGGTGGGTACTTGGAAGCCACTTCGTCCCATGGGTTGGGCTGAGTCTGCTTCATGCCCAGTGAAATTTCCTGCTTGTCTTCGTTGATTCCCAGAACCATCACGTCGACCTTGTCGCCGATCGCTACCAATTCGCTTGGGTGATTGACGCGACGTGTCCAGGACATTTCGCTGATGTGAACGAGACCTTCGATGCCGTCTTCCAGCTTCACGAAAGCACCGTAAGACAACACGTTGACCACTTCGCCATTGACGCGAGAATTGACCGGGTACTTGGTCCCGATGTTCGCCCATGGGCTGGCAGACTTCTGCTTCAGACCCAGAGCAATCTTTTCTTTGTCGTAGTCGATGTTCAGAACCATCACTTCGATTTCGTCGTCGATCTTCACCATCTCTGTTGGATGGCTGATACGACCCCAGCTCATATCGGTGATGTGCAGCAGGCCGTCGATACCGCCCAGATCCACGAAGGCTCCGAAGTCGGCGATATTTTTGACGGTACCCTTTCGCAACTGACCAATCTGCAGATTGGAGAGCAGCGTCTTCTTCATCTTTTCGCGTTCTTCTTCGATCAGACGGCGGCGAGAAACAACGATGTTTCTGCGAGCTTCGTCGATCTTCAGAATCATACACTCAATTTCGTGTCCGATGTATTCTGCAATGTCGTTAGGCCGTCGAATGTCGACCTGGCTGGCTGGCAGAAACACGTTGACGCCGATATTGATAAGCAGACCACCCTTGATCTTGCGGATGACCTGGCCTTTGACAACATCGCCCTCTTTGTGAGTGCTGATGATCTTTTCCCACTCGCGAACGCGGTCGGCTTTTCGCTTGGAAAGAACAATCAGGCCGATGGAGTCTTCAAATTCTTCCAACAGAACTTCGATGCGCTCGCCAACCTGTGGCTGAGTATCTGAATCGTCCCACTCATCGCGCTGAACAACACCCTCGCTCTTGTAGCCGATGTCAACAACGACTTCTTCATTATCAACGCGAACGATTGTTCCGGTCAGGATCTGGTTCAGGTCGTAGGTCTGAGCCTGTTCTTGATAAATGTCTGCTTCAGCAAAGTCGGGGAACGACGCGGCAATCATCGCATCCAGTTCCGCCTCTTCGACA
>JBIIIF010000465.1:0-2782 GCA_044235005.1 Planctomycetaceae bacterium
TCTCACGAAGACGATCAAATCGTGAATCGCCTTCGAAGAGATTGGCCAGTCGCAGAATCTCATCGCGGATTTCTGCATTGGTGGGTAATTCGGACGGTTTGACCCAGCCCTGGCAAAGTCGCTGAGCAGCCTTCAGTTTGGCTCGGTAGTACTCAGACTCACTTCGGGAGTACATCAGACGGGCTGATTCCACAATGATCGCACGTCGCAGTTTTGCATCTGTCATGAAACAGTGTCGGATTCATGAGAATGACACCCGGATGCTGATGACATTCATCAGCACAATTCAGGATGCTCTCTCAATGCCCTTCTTGGCCGACACGCGGGCGAACTGCATGGTACGCAGCCAATGTCGTTGATTCAAGATGGATATCGAAAACACGATGGCCAACCGCACAGGACAGAGACGACAGGATACCGCGACATGCTTTAAGTGCTTCGACGCGCCGATCGTCACGGCGACAGCCAAACTGAAGACTGATCCTGCGATCAAGTCTTATCACCTCCTGGCAGCATTTGGACGTTTTCGGTTCGATGAAATCAGAAATTCTAACCTCTGGCTCTCTCCCTTGATTTATCGAGAGATTCAGGAGTTTCGCTTCGCGAACCATGTTGTCAGAATCACCAACTTCCGGAGCATCTACGCAACACAGAGTACTACATGACGACCGACTTACCACAAGCAATTGAAGACACGAAATCCGTCCCTGTCGAAAGCAAGCATCCTCTGCGACTCTGGCCAGCTTGGTTGATTCTGGCCTTGCAGTTGGTCGCGTTGATCCTGACGGTGACACCTTCCATTCGCAACCTTCCGCGATTCATCTTCATGATGGCCGGTCCGCTTGTTTCAGGGCTGGCGTTCACCATCTGGCTACTGTTCGCCAGCCGACTCCGTTGGCGAGAAAAGCTGGCTCTGGTGATTGCGGGAATCGTCACACCTCTGGCAGCGTCGCAGATCAGCGAGTTCGATGACGCTCTGCGAACCACGATGTGGATTTACGGAGTTCCGCTGGCCGAGCTGATGATCACAATGGCTCTGTCGATCTGGTCACAAGCTCCACGTCGTTGTCTTCTGGCCATTGTGCTGCTTGGTCTCGGCTGGAGCAGTTTTTCTCTTGTCAGAAACGAAGGCTTCGATGGCGACTACTATGCTGAGTTCCGTTGGCGATGGAGTCCTCGACATGAAGACACGCTGCCCGAGTTGACGCCACGGTCCGGAGTCACTCCCGAGACTTCGGAAAACGCTGATGCCCCGGTGAATGACCTCATCTGGTCGCAGTATCGAGGCCCCGAAGGCAACGGTTCGTCGGACGAAGAGATCGCTCCGCTGGACTGGACGGCGAATCCTCCGAAGGAATTATGGCGAATTTCCATCGGACCTGGATGGGGTTCGTTCGCGTACAACAATCAGAAACTGTTTACTCAGGAACAGCGCAGCGAGAAGGAATACGTGACCTGCTATTCGGCTGCTGACGGACGTCCGATCTGGACACATGACGATACAACTCGCTTTGATGAAGTTGTGTCCGGCGCTGGACCTCGCAGCACGCCAAGTGTCGCCAACGGTCGAGTCTATGCACTCGGCGGAACAGGCTTGTTGACCTGTCTGAATGAACTGGATGGCACGGTCGTCTGGCAAAAAAATCTCGTCACCGAATTTGGAGCCCCGATCCCGATGTGGGGATTTTCGGGCTCGCCGCTCATCCTTGAAGACAAGCTCATTATCTTCGCTGGCGGGCCCGGAAAGAACGGACTTCTTGCGTTCGACTGTGCCACAGGCAACACGCTCTGGGGTTACCCTTCGACCGACATGAACTACACCACGGCTCGCCCGATGACGTTGTGCGGCCAGTCGGTTATCGTCTTCTGCGACAGCAAGGGAGTGCATGCGATTGATCCGAAAGACGGCTCTGCGGTCTGGACGTTCAAGCCGGAACTGTGGAAAGGCCCGGCGATGGTGGACCCTCAGCAGATTGGTCCAGAAAGTCTGCTCATCGGCCTTGGCGACGGCGTCGGCACGGCTCGACTGGAAGTCAGCAAAACCGACGATCAGTGGACGGTGACGGAAGCGTGGTCCTCGACCAAACTGCGTCCATCCTTCAATGACTGCGTTGTGTTTGACAACAACGTTTACGGGTTCAATCAGGCCATCTTTTCCTGCATCGACGCCAAGACCGGCGAACGCAAATGGCAGGGCGGCCGTTACGGATTTGGTCAGGCCATGCTGATGAAGAAAACCGGCCAGGTCCTCGTCGCGGCAGAAAACGGAGACGTCGTTCTGCTAAAAGCCACTCCAGAAAAGCTGACGGAGCTTTCAAGACTGCCAATGCTCAACGACAAAACCTGGAACCATCCCATCATCGCAGATAAGCGCCTTTTCCTCCGCAACGGCAAGACTGCGGTTTGTTTGCAGTTGGTCGAGTGATGGAGAAAGTCGCGCAAGGGCGTCACAAAAAGGCATAAGGAACTGAATACCACGGAAATCTTTTTAAGTCGTTACGGGCACTCAGCACGACCTGTCGATTCAACGATTGTGGAATCAACACCATGCTTGCCAGTCTCATGGCTGATCTGTGTCTCACGATGTTGCTGACAGGTCACTCGCCAATGCGACTCTTGCCAAACTTCTCCATCAGCCGCAGCGTTTCTTCGCTGACGTGGTGCTCTATGCCTTCGCTGTCGATGGATGCGGTTCGCTCGCTGACTCCCAGAGCCAGCAGGAATTGATACACGATTTCATGTCGACGCTGGGAGAACTGAGCGAGACTGCGGCCTTTCTCGG
>JBIIIF010000489.1:0-2780 GCA_044235005.1 Planctomycetaceae bacterium
TATCATCCGGGCAAGTGGCGAGGATGGTACGATTTCGGCGGTGGTTCATTGGCTGACTTTTGCTGCCATGGTTTTCAGTTGGCTTACCGTGCTCTGGAATTGGATGCTCCAACGCGGATCGACGCAATGGGCAACGGCCTGGGACACGAATCTTTCCCAACTCGTTGCGCTGTGACATTTGAATTCGCGGCGAAAGGTAAGAGAGGCCCCGTGAAACTCATCTTCTATTCCGGCGATAACAATCATCCTCCAAACGAAGTGACTCAGGGCCCTGTGGATACGACGGGATGCCTGATTGTCGGCAGCGAAGGAACTCTGTCTGCGGGACTCTGGAACACTGACTGCAATGTTCGACTTCAAGGAGCAAAGGAGTTTCGTGGGGCCGATCAACCGGAAGTGGCAAAGATCCCAAAGACTCAACCGCGCATCGACACTGAAACTCTGAAATGGGATCCGGCCAAGGCCGCCAAAGGTCAGCGGCCGCGATGGAGCAAAGTCAACAACTCGCACATGTTCGAATGGGTGCTGGCCTGTGCGGGCGATGCGAAGACCTATTCGCCATTTGAGATCGGTGCCAGAATCACGGAGATTGGCATGCTGGGAGTTCTCGCATTACGGATGCAGAAACCGATTCTGTGGGATGCTGAAAACCGTCGAGCCACCGGACTGCCCGAAGCCGATGCAATCATTGATCCGAAGCCGTCGACGAACGAGTATTCGCCTCGGTAGCATCGTTCGATCTGAGCCGGATTGGGCTAGCCGCGGGCGTCTTGCGTTTTCACTCACCCGCGGCTAGCGCCTTGCGGCCATCTCTTCATGGGAAAACTGTTCGAAGCATGCAAGACAGAAGACTTCGGACTCGCGATCAGAGAGATGTGCTACAGCTATTCTGAGACGGTCGTGACGTCCCTGTTTCTGTATGTGGTCCGAAGGATCAGGCTCGCGACGATCTACAGGATGGAAATCCAGAGAACTTGTTCGTCTCTTGCTTCGGATCACGTCCGGTGCGCGACAAACGGCCATGCGTTTGAGTAATCCCGACCAGGCGTTGTCTGCCGAAGAGTCCCATTTGCGACAGGCCTCCAGAAAGACCTCTTGAGCAACGTCTTCTGTCTCCACGACCGACCCCAGCACGCGCATGGCTGCATTTGTGACACCCGCCACATTGGCATAGACGATTTCATCCCAGTTCGTTGCTGCCACCACGCATCCCCGTGAAGTCTGAAGAGAAGAGTTGCTCTGCCGACAAATCGCAATTTTGGGACGACTCATTACCAAAAACTTATTCACTTTGTTGGCTCGACAGCAAATTCTTTCGCAGGGCGATATGAATCGCTGCTGTTGGATGGCATTGACGACCCAAAAAGTTCGGCAATGGAGAAAGAACTGGTATTCCTCCGTGTGAAACTGTTGAGGAAACCAGATGGCGAATGTTCCGGAAACCAGTGAGAGCCTGATTGCGCGGGTGAAAGATTCGGCGAATGGTGAGGCGATGGTCTGATTTTCTGGACGTGTATCGGCCCGTGATTCTGCGGATGCCCAGACGGAGAAGTTTGCAAGATGCGGATGCGCAGGATGTTTGTCAGAAGGTGCACTTCGGCGGGGTGAGCCCGACGGAAGCATTGACGGCCAAATAAACGCGCCTGACTTGTCCTTGCATGGGCTGCGGTGCAAGATGCTCTCCCGGTGAAGCTGTTGGCTTCGGTCAGAAATCAGAAAACGTGGGGGAGAGAAGCGATGACCAGTCGACGAGGTTTCCTGGCAGCGTCGGGAGCAGGATTTCTTTCGAGCTGTTTTCTACAGCCATCGATAACTGCAGCAGGCCCATTTCAGAGCACTGCACGTAAGCGATTGGCCGTTGTCACGACGGAGTGGCGATATCATTCGCATGCCTGGCATATGGCAGAACGGTTCCTTGTGGGATATCCGATTCATGGTGAATGGCATAAGCCTGAGTTGGACGTTGTCTCCGCCTATGTGGATCAGTTTCCTGAGAACGATCTCAGCCGTAAACGTTCAGAAGAGTTTGGTTTTCCGATCTACAAGACTGTCACCGAGGCGCTTCGATGTGGTGGGAATGAGCTGGCTGTTGATGCGGTGTTACTAATCGGTGAGCACGGCAAGTATGAGCTGAGTGAATATGGTCAGACAAAGTATCCTCGTTATGAGCTGTTCAAGCAGGTCACCGATGTCTTTCGCAAGGATGGCCGATCTGTTCCCGTCTTCAACGACAAGCACCTGTCATGGAAGTGGGACTGGGCGAAGGAGATGTATGATCTGTCGAAGGAGTTAAACTTTGCGTTTGCTGCAGGGTCTTCTCTGCCGGGTACCTGGCGGATGCCATCCGTCGACATGCCTTATGGTGCCGAAGTTGAAGAATTGATGTGTCTCGCCATGGGCGGCATGGATAGCTATGACTTCCATGCTCTGGAAGTTATCCAATGCATGGCCGAACGACGCAAAGGTGGCGAGACGGGTGTAGTGGCAGTGCATGGACTCAAGGGCGATGAGTTCTGGAAGGCAATGGATTCCGGATCATGGTCAGCTGGAGGCTGGGACTCGTCGTTGTTTCACGCCTGTTTGTCACGATGCCAGACGCTGGCTCAGCCGGAATCGTTTAGTCATCGCTATCCGACTCGCCAGCAAATGCAGGAATGGGTCAAGGAACCCGTGGCTTATCGAATCGAATATGTCGACGGTACAAAAGCGACGATGCTGCTGATGAATGGGCTCGTCGGTGACTTTACGTTTGCCGCGAAATTGAAGAATGAGTCCAAGCC
>JBIIIF010000052.1:0-33072 GCA_044235005.1 Planctomycetaceae bacterium
TCCTCAGAAATCTATACGACACCGGCAATCCCGTTTATCCCCTGGGTTATTCGATTTTCGGTGGCTCGGAATGGTCATCTGAAATGAATGCTCGCTGGGTGCCAGCCCACTCTTCTCGTGAGCACAGTCTGGCTCTGCTTCCTCGGTATTTCCTGGACGTCGCTGTTTACAATATGTGGACGAGCAGTCTTTTGTTTGCGTTATCAATTCCTGCAATGCTTTTGATTCGTCGTGTCCGCGTTGTGCGTACAAGTTTCCTTCTGATCGTATGGGGGTTCGCGACATGGTGGGCGTTGACTCATCGAATTGACCGCTTCTGGATTCCTCTGATTCCACTGCTGAGTATTACTGCAGCCTGCACATGGTTGCTGCATTCGTCGGGTCTCTGGCGAGGCTTCTTGTCGGTCCTGATCACCGCCGGCACAAGTTACAATGTCTATTTCTGCACCTCGGCGCTGGTCGGATTTCATGCGGGCCTGATGGACCTGAACACTGCAAAGAAATTGACGATTCGATCTGATATTCAAACATTGAATTCGACGTTGCCTTCCACTGCGAAGGTGCTGATGGTCGGCGATGCGGAAGTTTTTGATGCAACATTTCCGCTGGTCTACAACACAGTTTTCGACGACAACATTTTTGAGGAATGGACGGTCGACTCTTCCGACAATGCGACGCCGCTGCAAGATCGAAGCATGTTGTCCGCTGATGAGATCCGTCGAATTCTCAAGTCGAATCAGATTACTCACATCCACGTTCACTGGGGTGAGATTTTGCGTTATCGCGTGCCGGGATCTTACGACTACACGGCCTATGTGCAGCCGAATCGATTCAGCGAGCTTGTGTCAGCAGGGGTTCTGACGCCGCCACAAGTCTTACTTGCGCGACCGTGGCCATCTCTTTCGGCTGGGGAGCAGCGAACCGTCAGTTCGTGGGCTGGTTACGAGAGTCTTGTAAATCAAGATGCGTTTTCGATTGTGCAACTGTATGAGGTCGCTGAATAGACGCAGTTGTCCAGGTCGTACTGATTGAACAGATCGAGAAACCTACGACAGTCGCCAGATTCGTCGCATAATCCATTCGAATGCCAGCAGCATGACCAGCAGCAGCATGAGCCAGCTTCGATCCCACAAAGTTCGCAACTGCTCATCCACGATGATGGGTTGACTTTGGTCAGGCAGCAACGATGGTAGTGTTGAGATCTCTGCAAGGCTCAAATACCGCCCCTGAGTATCTCGAGTCAGGTTTGAAAGAAGCTCCACGTTCTGAGTTGGATTCTGAGCTTCCAGGTTTGGTACCACGACGTCAATCGTTGTTTGAAGCACGTCTGAAGATTCGGGAACGGGAACAGAGATCCGATAAGCACCGGACCGCGGAGGACGGAAGCTGTTGACGTACTGTCCCGCACCGCGTCCGTCGGCATTCAGTCGATCCGGGATGTTGATCGTGCGTCCTTCGGCATCAACAATGGACATCGGGACTGAATCCACCACGAGCGGCTGAAGTCGAGCATCATAGAGTTGTGCGCGAATGCTGACAGGTTGGCTCGGAGCAACCTCTGTTCGATCCAGCAGCAGCAGTCCTCTGGCCGTGCCTCGGCTTCTTCGTCCCTGGCCAACCTCACGAATCAGGTTGGTCCAGAATCGTTGATGTCCTTCAGAAGAGATTTCTCGCAGGCGCCAGGTTTCTGCTGAACCAACGAAGACTGTTCGTCCGGTTCCGTAAAACTGCGAAGCGAGGAACGGCGGCTGGCCTAGTTCTGTTCGAGCTCGCGGATTCCCGTATTCGATGAGTACCACAGCACCATCACGAACTCCTCGGACAGGATAGGATCGATAAATTCCTTTGAACGTCGACCAAAGGTCTACACTGGCATTTCCTGTTGCATCAGCAATCTTCAGAAAATCTGTTGTGCGTCCTTCGGGAGTCAATGTGACCGGCCATGGCTCATCGGCCCGTTGAGTCAACTGCATATCCGGCAACATTCGATTCAGGAGCACAGGGTACAGCACATTGACATCACGAAATGAATCCGGCTCCTGAGCAAGTTTGGGGGTGTAGATTTCTCCGGCGATGATGACCAGGCCACCGGAATGTTCCGCGACCCAGCGATTCAGAAAGGTCTGCTGTTCCGTCGACAGCCGGCTCCAGTCCGGGTCAAAAGCAACGATCACGTCGTAAGCAAAAAGTTCGGCCTCCGTGGTTGGAAACTTTGTTAACAATGTTTTGGCTTCCTGCGACACGAAGCTCACGTTCTCGTCAGTCACAGACTGCAGCCAGACATCGGACTCGATCCCGCTATGCCGGAACAATGCGTTTCGAACAAACTGATAGTCTCTCATGGGCCCGCTGGAAATCAGCAGCACTTTCATACGCCGGTCGGTCACTTCGATAGTGCGGCGGCGTTCATTGTCGTCGGTGGTCATCTCCGTAATGCCCGTCGGCGATTCAATCTGAACGACAAACTCATATTTGCCGGGCACGGTGAGTTGTTGATTGAATCGCAAAGAGACAGGCAGGGTGTCATCGACAAAATCGATCGGCTGTTCACTGACCTGCCGACGATCTTTACCATCGCTGTCGGCGGATTGCTGGAATAATCGGACTGTGCCTTTCTGACCAACAGAACCCGTTCCCTGAACCATGACGTTAATATCAAAGGGATCACCCTGATGCACATCCGTTGGCGATTGCATTCCGGCAATCCACAGGTTTATCTGAGACTTCTGACTGCCGATTCCAACCGTGATGAGCCGGGTCCCTGATCGTTCTGCACGAACTCGTGCAGGTTCCGTATCAAGGCCCGCATTCGTTCGTCCGTCAGAGACGACAACGACTCCGCTCAGCGTGCGGCCGGACAGTTGACCGATCATCTGGTAGAGCGATTCGCCAAGCCGCGTTTCAGCACCTCGTGGCTGCAGAATGGTGTTCCAGCGAGCGAGAGATGCCGGGGCTTCAATCGCGTTTGCAGCATCTGACGAAGGTTCATCCAGATTAACGGTTGCCAGAGCGGAATTATCAGCAGACTCAGGATCTTTGTTCTTTGAATCGACGAAGCGAATCGTTTCATCACTGGCAACAGCAAGTGGGCCTGCCAATTGTGAATCGAAGGTGTAGACCGTTACTGCGTGGGTCCTGCTCAGTTCTTTCAGGACTCCTGAGGTCACGAGCGACTGAATAGCAGCATTGGCTCGAGAACTAACGTCAGCGTTGGGGACGTTTGAGGCAGTCTCAGAATTGCTGTCTGTTTTCGCTGGAGTTGAGGTGGCGTCCACAGCCGGAAATGCCATGGACAACGACGTATCCAAAAGAATCCCAACGCGAGATTTCTCGACTCGACTGAGTTGTGTTCGACGTTGTGGATTGAGCACGATAAAGAGCACGAGTGCCAGCACAACTAAACGAGGAACCAGCAAGACAATGCGAGCCCGTCGGCTCAGAAATCGGGAGTCTCGCAGTGATGTTCTCACTGTCAGCGCCAGCAGAGATATCAGCCCGACGAACAGCAGCAGAATCCCGGCCGTTGATTCCGGCAAATCCAATTCTGTCGTCTGAAAAGACTGCGAATCGACGTGAGTGCCGACCTCTGACAGGGACGAGGAGGCGGCACTGGCAGCGACTGACGGCACTGCCGATTCAGTTTCAGGTTGCTGAAGTAAAATCGTCATAGTGGAACTTTAGCGAATGGTAGTTCCGGATAGAACCATCGCCAGGGCTGTTTGCCGTGTCTTCTCGACACCAATCCCGGCAATTGGATTGTTCACGAACGATCGTCGATTGACACGACTCTTTCGGCATCGTTCAATCCCACCGGTTCGGAGTCTTTGCTATGCCGTCTCCGATCTTTGATAACTCGGCCATCGACGGAATCAGTGCTGCGGCGGAAGATGTATTCGCAGTGTTTCGCATTCCTGCTCCTCCTGCCCCCATGATTCATCCATGCCACGTTTTGAATTGATTGCCACGACCACTTTTGGCCTTGAGACCGTCGTTTCCAGGGAACTCGAAAAGCTGGGCTACACCGAGCTGCGCGTTTTGGATGGCAAAGTTCATTTTTCCGGAGACGAACGAGACATTGCCCGCTGCAATATGTGGCTGCGAAGTGCGGATCGTTTGTTGATCAAGGTGGGTGAGTTTCAAGCTCCCGATTTCGGCGCACTGTTTGATAAGACGGTCGACCTGCCGTGGAGTGACTACATTCCTGTGGACGCAAAATTTCCGGTGGCAGGCCGAAGTGTTCAGTCGCGACTGCATGCAGTACCGGCAGTGCAGGGGGCCGTTAAGAAGGCGATCGTTGAAAGTCTGAAGAAAAAATACAATCGGTTTCGATTTGAAGAGACGGGAGCGGAGTTCCCCGTTGAGGTCTCTCTGCTTCGCGATGTTGCAACGCTGACGATCGATACGTCAGGAGATGGGCTGCATAAACGCGGGTATCGAGAATACGCCGGACCAGCTCCCCTGCGCGAAACGATGGCAGCCGGCCTGATTCAGTTGAGCTACTGGAATCGTGATCGTCAGTTCGTCGATCCCTTTTGTGGAAGCGGAACACTTGCTGTTGAAGCCGCCATGATCGGTCGAAACATTGCTCCTGGATCGGGGCGCTCGTTTTTGGCGGAGGACTGGCCGTGGATGGATCGCAAGATGTGGAAAGAGGTTCGCAGCGAAGCTAAGGATCTGCGTCTGCCGAGAATGCCAGAACCCATTTTAGGCTATGACCATGATCCGGCTGCCATGCGGCTCTGTGAACGCAGTGCTTCCGAAGCTGGTGTCAGTGGCGACATTCAGTTTCGTGTTCAGGAAATCAGCGAGTTCAAATCGAACCGTGAATATGGCGTGATCATCTGCAATCCGCCGTATGGAGAGAGGATGGGCGATCAGCAGGAAGTCGAAGCCGTCTACCGCGAACTTGGCCGCGTTTGTGATTTGCTTCCGACATGGAGCGTTTATGTGATCACGTCCAATCAGTGGTTTGAGAAACATTTTGGTCGCCGAGCCCCGCGTCGCAGAAAGCTCTATAATGGCCGGCTTGAATGTCAGTACTATCAGTATCTGGGGCCGGCTCCACCAAGATTGGCTGAAGGGTCACCTGGGGCCGATGCTGAAGTTGATAAGTTGGAGTAATGTGTTCGTCCGGGATTGACGCGCGAGATCCGGGGAGACGCATCAAGGTATGTTGGAGAACTCTGTCGCGCTGGCTCTTGTTGGATACGATGGTCGATGTCAGACGCACAGCCGTGGCTTGAGAATAACTGGGTCGAGCATACTCAGATCATGCTGAACTCTTTTCGGCGGTTTGTCGGAAGAGATCTGATTGCACGAACGGGTGATCCCGTCGCTGAAGCAAGAGCTTTATTCGAAGCGACGTTCGTTGTTGTGTCCCATGCGACTCAGAACGACCCCATTTTGAATTATGGAAACCAAACGGCTCTTGGGCTTTGGGAGATGGATATCCCGACTTTGACCTCAATGCCTTCGCGGCTGACCGCTGAACCCATGCATCGCGACGAGCGTGCTCAATTGATGGCGCGTGCGGCGAGGGATGGTTATGTGGACGATTACCGGGGTGTTCGCATCAGCAGCTCCGGAAAACGATTCCTGATAGAAGAGGCGATTGTCTGGAATCTGGTCGACGCAGCGGGAAGTCGAGTTGGACAAGCGGCCACGTTTTCTCAATGGAAACCCCTGAATTAGACGTCGCGAGCGGCAGATATTGGACGTTTCGGCAGTCGATCTGCAGGAAGAAGTTCCGATCGGTCGATTCTTATGGTAGGCTTTCCCCACAATTCTGCCTCAGGGCCGTGTTGCCTGCCAGTTTATTCCCCGCCCTTAACTTCGAGAGACCCTGCTCATGCTCTCAATCTTCGGTCAAAGTCGCAGCCCGCTCTGCGATGGATTTACTCGTAGAGACACGCTTCGTCTTGGGGCTTTGACACTCGGTGGTCTTACGCTGCCTCAGTTGTTGCACGCCGAGCAGTTGGCAGGGATCAGGAAGTCCCACAAGGCGGTGATCATGATCTATATGTGCGGTGCCCCTGGGCATCAGGACATGTACGATCTGAAGATGGATGCACCGTCCGAGATTCGAGGTGAGTTCCGGCCGATCCCAACGAATGTTTCGGGCGTCGAAATCTGTGAGCACATGCCACGCATGGCCTCGATTATGGATAAGTGTGTTCCGTTGCGGAGCGTCTACGGTTCTCCTGATGGGGATCACGATTCATTCATTTGCTACACCGGGCATTCGAAGCGTAATCAGCCAGCCGGTGGATGGCCTTCGATGGGTTCGGTGGCTTCAAAACTTCTGGGACCAAAAAACAAGGCTGTCCCTCCATTTGTTGGGCTTTCTCCGGATGCTGGCCACCCACCTTACGGTTCACCGGGACTGCCGGGTTTTCTTGGCGTAGCCAATTCCGCATTTCGTCCTTCAGGGCCAGCCAGTGCAGATATGCGACTGGAAGGCATCAGCAGTGATCGCCTGAATGATCGAAAGTCTTTGCTGAGTAGCGTTGATCGGCTTCGTCGGGACATGGACAACAGCGGAACGTTGTCTGGTCTGGACGCATTGTCTCAGCAGGCCTTCAATATTCTGACCAGCAGTGAACTTGTCGATGCTCTTGATATCTCCAAAGAGCCGGAGTCCGTCCGAGAAAGATATGGCAAGGGCGACCCAAATCGCTTTGGCGACGGGGCTCCTCGCAATCTTGAGCATTTCCTGATGGCTCGGCGTCTCGTGGAAGCTGGTTGTCGCGTTGTGACGCTGAACTTCGGCCGCTGGGATTTTCACAGCGACAATTTTAACGGCATGAAGAATACTCATTTGCCGCAGTTCGATCAGGGGCTCTCGGCGCTGATTGAAGATCTTTACCAGCGAGGCATGGACAAAGATGTGGCTGTGATCGCCTGGGGCGAGTTTGGCAGAACTCCTCGCATCAACCCTGATGCTGGTCGAGATCATTGGCCTCAGGTCGGTGGTGGATTGCTGGCTGGCGGTGGTTTCCGCACTGGGCAGGTGATTGGTGCGACTGATAGGCTGGGAGCAGAGATCAAGGAACGACCGGTTCATTTCGCGGAAGTGCTTGCCGCGCTCTACCGTCATCTGGGGATTGATCCCGAAGGAACCAAGCTGAACGATCTGAGCGGACGACCGCAATATCTGTTGGAAAAAGCCACACCGATGCCTGAACTGGTGTGAGATCTTTATCGTTGCTCAGTCAAGTGTCTTCAAGGTATCCTGATCTTTAAGGATAAGTGTTTTCACCGGAGTTCTTCCATGTCAACCAGTGCAATTCGATACTCACCGACTTACACGGTCGATGATTATGAGCAGTGGGAGGGCAACTGGGAGCTTTGGAACGGTGTGGCTGTATGTATGTCTCCGTCGCCGACACCGCTGCACCAGTATGTGGGGCTGATGCTGGCCTCAGAGATTCGGGACCAGCTTAGTCGAAACACGGACTGCCAGTGTCTTGTGGTTCCAGAGATAGACTGGCGCATTGATCGAACGACTGTTGTCAGACCGGATATCCTGATTTTGTGTCAGGGCCTGCCGCCAAAATACCTCAATTATGTGCCGTCGTTTATTGCCGAAGTGCTTTCTCCCGCGACCAGTCACAAAGATCGCACCGCAAAGAGAGAACTTTATCAGCAGCAGGGCGTACGCTGGTACTTCCTGGTTGATGTGGAGCAAAAAACGATCGAGGCTCTGGAATTGGTTGATGGCATCTATATTGAGCGATCGACAGAAAATGGTCGTATCACGTTCCGAGTCGATGAGCGGTGTGAAGTTGCATTGAAGCTTGACCGAATTTTTCCGGAATAGCGCCCGCACAGAAATGGGCTCGACAAGATTGAACCTGTCGAGCCCGTAAGTCCTCAGAGTTACTACTGCAATTCAACGTCGCTTAAGTGACTATTCGTCATCCTCTCGCAGTTTTGCCAGCACATTCAGGTCTTCCAGAGTGGAGGTGTCCTGAACAGACTCACGGCCTGCGGCAATGTCACGCAGAAGACGTCGCATGATTTTTCCGCTGCGAGTTTTGGGTAGAGCGGCTGCGAACTGAATCTTGTCGGGAGTTGCGAGAGCACCGATCGTCTGGCGAACGTGATTAATCAGTTCCTTCTTCAGTGCGTCGTCGCCGGAGCCACCTTTTAGAGAGACAAAGCAGCAGATGCCTTCGCCCTTGATCTCGTGAGGAAACCCGACAACGGCCGCCTCGGCAACTTTTGCATGAGCCACCAGCGCACTTTCGACTTCCATCGTGCTGAGACGATGGCCAGAAACGTTAAGTACGTCATCGACTCGGCCCATAACCCAGATGTAGCCATCTTCGTCATGGCGAGCACCATCTCCCGCAAAGTAGCAACCGGGAATATCATGGAAGTAAGTTTGCTTGAAGCGATCATGGTCACCATAAAGAGTACGCAGCATTGATGGCCATGGTTGTCGCATCACAAGCAGTCCGCCCTCATTCGGACCAAGGCTCTGGCCATCGCGAGTCACGATGTCCGGCACAACTCCCGGCAATGGACGCGCACAACTGCCGGGCTTTGTCGCTGTGACACCGGGCAGTGGACTGATCATGATGGAGCCCGTTTCAGTTTGCCACCAGGTGTCCACGATCGGACAGCGTTCCTGGCCGATGATTTTGTGGTACCACATCCACGCTTCCGGATTGATTGGCTCACCGACTGAGCCCAGCAATCGCAGGCTGGACAAATCGTATTTCTCCGGCCACTGATTACCCCACTTGATGAATGCGCGAATGGCGGTGGGGGCGGTGTAGAAGATGCTGACCTTGTACTTTTCGATCATCTCCCAAAAACGGCCTTCGTCCGGCCAGTTTGGGGCCCCTTCATACATCACAACGGTTGCCCCATTTGAAAGGGGACCGTAGCAGATGTAGCTGTGGCCAGTGATCCAGCCGATGTCCGCAGTGCACCAATAGGTGTCATCGCTCTTGAGGTCGAAGACCCACTTTGAGGTCATCGTTGTGCCCAGCAGATATCCGCCGGTTGTGTGCATTACACCTTTCGGCTTGCCGGTTGAGCCGGATGTGTACAGGATGAACAAAGGATGCTCACTGTCGAGTTGTACGGCATCGCAATCCGCTGACATCCCTTCCATCAGCTCATGCCACCAGAAATCGCGATCCGGTACCATATCCACATCGCCACCGGTTCGGCGAACAACAACGACCTTCTCGACAGATGGTGATTTTTCCAGGCTGGCATCGACGGCAGCCTTCAGAGGAACCTCTTTTCCTCGACGCCATCCTCCATCGGCTGTCACAACAACCTTTGACTGAGCGTCGTTGTTTCGATCTGCGACAGCATCAGCACTGAAACCACCAAAGATGATGGAATGAACGGCACCGATTCGAGCACACGCGAGCATTGCAATCGTGAGCTCTGGAATCATTGGCATGTACAGGGTGACTCGATCGCCGGTTTGCACACCCAGCTTCTTGAGCACGTTCGCAAACTTGCAAACTTCGCGATGCAGGTCCTGGTAGCGGAGAACTCGAGTATCCCCCGGTTCGCCTTCCCAGATGATCGCAGCTTTGTTGCGAGATGGTCCGTTCAGGTGGCGATCGACACAGTTGTAGCTGGCATTGATTTTGCCGCCGACAAACCACTTAGTATCCGGCATGTGCCCCTGAACGACAGTGTCCCATTTGCGGAACCAATCCAGGTTGCCTGCCATCTCGCCCCAGAATCCTGCCGGATCATCTTTGGCTCGATGCCACATCGCCTCATACTGCTGTTCACTGCTGATATGAGCATTGGCAGAAAAGGTGGCTGGTGGTGCAAATGATCGAGTTTCCTTCAGAACGCTTTGAATGCTCTGACTTCCCGGTTGAGACATCTGTCAATTTGCTCCTGGGCAATAATGGGCGTGGCTGGAAGAGGAAGGAGGGGTCACAGGCTGAACGAAAGGGTCTGGTAAATTCTCCCAACAGCCAGCGTTGGAAGTTTTCCTGTGGTTGCCGCATTTTGTGGACGTTTCATGCGATTGTCCACCAGACCGCCCCGGTTTACGAGGATGCTGTCAAAATGTTGTGTATCAGCGGACACATTTGTTAACGATTTCTGGATTTTCTGTGTCGCTGGCTCAGTCCGGCTACCAATACCGCAATGAGTGTTCAGAAGAGTGACTGCGAGTCTCTTAACAATAGGTTTTCCGTCCGGCATTTTTTGCACAACAGCCCTTGTGAAGACAATGCCGTTCCTAACGAAGTTAACGATAGTAAAGAATCGCCTATCGAACATCGGCAGGATCAGCCAGATGATGATCCGCGTGTTAATTTTGCCGCCTTCACATTGTTAAGACTCGGGTCATAGGAGGTTAATTGAATCGTTCTTTATCCGATATCGAGTCCTTGTCCGGAATGCTCCTGGCAGTAGTTTTTCGGCAGTGAATCTCACGCCCATTACTGTTGAGATGGAACGCAATTTCGATGGGCCGAAAATCGTTCACCGGGTGCACTGAACTGCCATGGGTGAACTAAAGGGAGCACCGCCGGAGGAAGAGCCCGGTGCGTTCGCACAGAAAAATTCCCGAGGGAAGGGGAAAAAGACGAGATGAACGGCAAGACGAAGCGTGTCGGGACCTCTCTTCTCGTGGCATGTGTGTGGTCCCTTGGCCTTGAACTGCACGCTCAGCAGTCCGTTTCAGAAGATCGTTTTGCCGATACCTTGCGCGCCATGGAATCGAGAATGGCGGAGCTGGAGGAAAGCAATGCCAGACTGGAAGCAGAATTATCCGTGTATGGAAGACCGGGCACATCACACCTGACCGGTATGTCTCAGGAATCGCCGGGGACCGCAGATACCTTCGAAGAGTTGCTGCAGCGGACTCAGCAGGCTGATGAGAGGCTGGCAAAGATAGAAGAGAGCATTCAGAAGGATGCAGAAGCCGCGAAGAAGAAGAAGGAAGAGGACGCGAAGAAAGAGAAGAAGTGGTTCGAGAAATACACCATTCGAGGGTACGCCCAATTTCGTGTTAACGACATCATGGACAATGACGGTCCTGCGCCGGCTCAATATGTGGGTGACAGTTCGATCGGAAACAACCAGAGTTTTCTGATTCGCCGTGCTCGGCTCATCTTTTCTGGTGATGTCTCAGATCATCTGTCTCTCTATTTCCAGCCGGACTTTGCATCAGGCATTCCGGGCAGTCCCGACGCCAATCAGTTTGCGCAGATTCGGGACTTGTATGCCGACGTGTCGCTGGATGATCAGAAAGAGCTTCGCTTTCGAATTGGCCAATCCAAGGTTCCGTATGGTTGGGAGAATCTTCAGTCCAGTTCCAACCGATTGCCGCTTGATCGTAACGATGCACTGAACAGTGCCGTTCGCAATGAACGCGATCTGGGCGTCTTCTGTTATTGGACACCTGTTGATGTACAGGACACCTTCAAGTACATCATGGATGAAGGACTGAAAGGCTCCGGAAACTACGGCATGGTCGGCTTCGGTGTCTACAACGGGCAGGGTGGTTCGTTTCGAGAGCAAAACGATGACCTTCATGCGGTTGCTCGAGTGGCCTATCCCTTCTGGTTGAATGATTGCCAGCTTGTTGAAGTTGGCATGATGGGTTACACGGGTCAGTACACGGTCCTTTCAAGTGCCATAAGCCCGCTGGGTGTCGGTCCCGCGGTTCGTCCGGCCGGCACACTGGAGAATGGCGGACCGAATGGCATTAACGAAGAGCGGCTGGCATGGACCTTCGTTTATTATCCTCAGCCGATCGGCTTTCAGTCGGAATGGACGGTGGGACGCGGGCCTGCTTTGAATGGCACACAGACGGAAGTGACGGAGTCTGCCCTGTATGGTGGCTACGCGATGGCGATGTACCGTCAGAAACTGGAGAAGGGAGAACTGATTCCGTTTGCCCGCTGGAACTACTATCAAGGAGGATACAAGACGGAAAGAAATGCGCCGTACTCCCAAATCGACGAATGGGAATTGGGGACTGAGTGGCAGTTCTCGAAATCACTGGAACTGGTGGTGATGTACACGATGACGGATCGGACCAACACTCAGGCCAATAGTACTGCAGATACACGTTCTTACGAGCAATTTGAAGGACAACTCCTGCGGTTTCAGGCGCAGGTCAATTACTGACGGAGGTCTGTCTCGATCGAATTGCCAAACAGTGAGAAGCGGGCTTTCGACAACTACTTCAGCTCTTTGAATGTTTGTGCCTGAAAATATGGGAGCGGCAGATCCCCGTGCGGTTGCACCAGAACTGGAGCATAACCCACAGTGTCAGAAGGCCATAGCGAGTACTACGGCGAAAGTTAATGCTGGAGGCTTCAGCAAAGTATCGCACCGGAACAGGGATGTCGCCGAGTCGAAAATCAAAGAAGACGGCTTGAGCCAGGAACTGAGTGTCGAAGACAAAGTCGTTGGAGTTTTCCTGCCAGGGAACGGTTTCCAGGACCTCACGCCGATAGGCTCGAAAGCCACTATGGAAGTCACCCAGGTTTTGTCCCAGCACAACGTTTTCAAAGATTGTCAGGCAGCGATTCGCGATGTACTTCCACGCAGGCATTCCACCTTGCAGCGCTTCCTGTCGCGTGCGAATGCGTGACCCCAGAATAACGTCGCAATTGCCAAGGCGAATCAATTCCGCTGCCACCGGGATTACACGGCTGTCGTATTGGTAATCCGGGTGAATCATGACGACGATGTCGGCTCCCCGTTCCAGAGCAGCGGTGTAGCAAGTTTTCTGATTGCCACCATAGCCCGTATTCTGCTGATGTCGAATTACTGTCAGCCCCAGTGATTTTGCCAGCTCAACAGTGTTGTCGCGGCTGCAGTCATCAACCAGGATGATTTCGTCGACTGTTCCCGGAGGGATATCCTTAAGTGTTCGCTCCAGCGTGCTGGCCGCATTATAGGCTGGCATCACAGCGATAATCTTAGGCTTGGTGGTGTCTTGCATACGCGGAGTGACTTCAAAGGCCGGAAGCGGAGGATTCGGACCGGTAACCATGCCTCAGAACGGCACGTTTTGCGGGTGTTTATTGCAGGAAACAAGGGATCTATACCGGCAGATTTGATTTTGTCCGGACAACCGTCACGACCAGATCAGCTTCTGACGCACCGTCATGGTTCAAGCTATCAATTCGGAGCGGGTGCAGGCGTTTCGCTGACGGGAGCCGCTGCACCAGCCCGTGCTTCCGCCGACTGACGAAGTTGCTCGATTTCCTGTGCTTCTCGGAGACGCTTGTCACCCGCAAAAAACAGAGTCAGCGATTCGCCCATTTTTGTACACAGCTTTTCGACCTTTTTGCGGGCTCCGGTATTCTTCTGCTGATCAGCTTTTGTTAACGCATCCGTCTTGATCTTGTTGAGTAATTCATCAAAGCGCTTTTGTCCTGGCAGGGCATCGAGCTGTGCGATTGCAGCTTCAAGTCCGGGAACATTTCCTTCGGCCGCCGACTTTTTCGCAATGCTCATGTGTACGGCTTTCTGGGCGACCATATCGACAAGCTGATCTCGCAACAGGTACAGCTCGCCTTCAACACCAAGCCTTATAGAATCATCCGGCAATTTCATAACATCGCGTGGAATCAAACCAGGAGCGTAAGGCACGCGAGCCAGCAAGACGCTGCCGCTATAGACGTACAGCCAGAAGGTTGGATTCTGCGGATCAACGTCGATCTCAATATCTCCGTTGCGATCCGAAAGCATACGAACTCCCGGCGATTCGTTCACATCGGTTTGACGAAGTTTTGAAACGCGGTCAACACGAAAACAGATCAGTGGTCGATCCGGACGGGACTGCAGTACCAGTCGCACTCGACTTTTTGTTGCAGCCGGGCGTTGTCGCAGAGCGATCTGCTCAACACTTCTTGCTCTTCCGCCGAATGGCACCAAACCATGTGAGATGAGTACGCCTTTGACATGACCATTGTCCGTGTAAGTTGCCGGAACACTGGTGACATCTGCAACTCGAACCGGGGAGTCCTCCGGTGACGCGACATCTGTTCGAAGTTCCTGATCGAATGAGGTGACTCTCACGTAACTTAAGTCGAGTCTTTGCAGGCTCTTGACTTTTCCGGGATTGCGACGATCCAATTGCCGCAGGAATGGTCGAAGAACATCGCCGTCTGCAATCTGTGCTGCAGTCGGATCAGGGGGAGTTAATGTTCCAGCCTGCAGTTCGAATTCCAGTTCTGTCTTGTCCACGGATGGAGCAATGAACATCGTCACGGGGCGGAAACTGTCACGAGCCAGACGGCACGCGATGGCTCCCACGTCCTGAATATCATTCGTTTGCTGCTTCAGAATTGGTGTCAGTTCCTGAACCCTGACATCGAATTCCCGACAGCTCACTTCAAAGGCATTACGACTTCCGGAGACACCAATCAGAATTACCTTCTCCACCGCTGAGCCATCATAGTGAGCCTGGACGTCTGCCTCTGTGAGACGCTCAAGCCTGTAAGAGCTTGCGGGAATCAGCCAGTCACTGTTGCGTACATCGGAATTCCACATATGCCCGTACATTCGCTGCAGACCTTTGCGGATGTCTTCAGTCAGCAGACTTTGGGTGAGTGGTCCGCGAGTATCGCTGCCATCGAAGCCCACTTCCACAACAACCTGGTATGGTCGATGTGACAGTGGTAACTCAACAGCGGTCGAAGCGTCTGTGTCGGGCAACGAAGGCTCAGCAACAGCGGGAGGTTCGGAAGTCGTGGCATTCGCTGTTGGTGGTAAGGCTGGTTCGCCAGCAGTCGGAGTCTGACCGTCACAATGTTTTGAGGGGCAGATGCACAACACAACAGTCGTCAGCAGCAACGATCGGCAGTTCAGTAGAGTCCGCTTCATGGTCGCACGATCCAGCGTTCAACGTTCTGATAAGTAGACAGAGGGCGTTCGGGCATACCAATGATGGATTTTCGCCAGACGGCGTAGTCATCGACTTCCCAAAGCGGAATCAGAAACGCTTCCGCAGCGATATGATTGTGAATGGTAAAAAGTCGAGTCTGCGCATCCTGAAAGCTTGAAGCATAGTCGAGATTAATCAGCTCCTGACGCATCCAGTCAGGAAACATTCCGAGTCGGCTCATCTCCAGGGAGTTGTCATTGGCTAGCAATGGCCAGAGTTCAAGCAAAGGCTCTTCCATGCGAACGCGACGATAGCACATGTCCCATTCCCCGTCGGTGAGAGGCTTTCCGGGCTGATCACCTTTGATGAGATCAACTTCAAAGCCTATTTTCTGCCAGTAGAGCATGATCCGTTCTGCGGCAGCGACACAGGTGGGCTCTGGTTCGACAACGAATCTCAGGCGAGGCAACTTGATGTAATCGACCTTGGTTTCGGCTCGGAACTTTTCCGGATCAAAGGCTTCCTTCTTGTTCTTTGCTTCAGCTCGAGCTGTATCCGTCAGCCTGGTCAATTCTGCCAGTTGAAGCTGTCGCTCTGCTGCAAAACGAAGGGCGTACGCCAGTCGAATGTTGTAGGCCGGTGGAGCCTCGTTTGGTTCCGTTGCATAGCTTTCCAGATGCCATGCTGCACTGGTGGGGCGGCCGTGCTGCATCGTATCGTCTTTAAGTACTATCGATTTCAGAATTCCTTCGCGATTGACAGCAAACGACAGGGCTCTTCGCATCTGTGCGTTCACGATGCGGTCAGACATCGGGTTAAACGCAATGACATGCGTCATTGGAATCGCGTACTGCTTTGTTGTGAAATCGCTGGATGCTTTGAATGCATTGACTTCCCAGGGTAGCAAGTGGGGCAGGTAATCCAGTTCTCCGCGGACCATGCCTTGCAGCATTTTTTCACGATCACTGAAGCGAACTTCCTGAACCTCGGCCAGATGATACTGGCTGCCGTCTAATCCGTTTGGCTCAGGAGCATTTCTAAGAAACACTCGCCCCGTCTCATCTGACGCAGTTTTTCGAAATCGAGTCGACAGTATGACGGGAGTCGCCGCAGACTCTGAAACCTCACTTGAAGAACCGGCGTTGTCCGAACTGATTCCAGGTTCCAGTGACACTGCGGAATCAGAATTTTCAACAGGTTCTTTTGGAGGAAACCCGGTTACCGGAAACCGCAGTAATGATTCGATGTTCAGCGGCACGCGAGAGAAGCGAATGCGAAGCTCGGTCGGGGATCTGACAGAGATTTCCTTGACGAAGGAAGACAGTCTTGAGCTGAAGAAGGGACTGGTCTCATCGATTCGATGTCCCAGTGCTTCAGCGACCGTGTTTGCGGACAGGACTGGCTGCGACTGCCAATATGGTCGAGTTTCTCTGAGAGAAAAGATGACTTCTCGACCAAGATCCGCCGGATCCCAGATTTCGAAATAACTGGAGCGAAAATATGTCAGTTCATCGGCCGCAGAAGGCTCAAATAATGGAACTTCAACGAGTTCTCTTAGCCGTTCTCGCGATTCCTGAGGCACGGGAAAAATATGCTGATCAGTATCGGAGTCTTCGACGCCAACACGAAGTACCTGATGGCGAGCCACAATGCGTGAGAAGGCCGCCTTTTCGTTCCCTTGAAGTGGCAGCACAGTGCCAGCTTTCCACGCGAGTTTTGCCGCTGCAGGAAAATCATGCTGCTGATAATGTTGTTCCGAAGTTTCCAGAAGCGAAGTGACCAGTTTCTGAAGAAGACTCTTTGCCTGCGGAACAAGTTCGTGGTCAGGCACGACTTTTTCAATTCGCGAGATCAGATAGCGGACCTTGCGATAGTCTTCTTTGTCCATCGCATCCTGAATCATCGGTCCCACAATCTGCCCGAAGCGAGGACGCAACTCCGGGTTTTGAAGATTCCGAGCTGCGGCCTCATCCAGTAATGCCAGCGCTGCATAAGTCTCACCGGCGTTGGCACGGATGGTAGATTCTGCGAGAAGCAACTGTTCGAATCGAGGAACGGATTTTTCCCAGTTGGGAATTTCCCTTTCTACACTCAGCAACAGCTCATAAGCTTTCCGAATGTCTCCCTCTTTGATCAGTTCATCAACTCGGAGCAGCATCAGGTCTTCAAAGAGAAGGATATGGTCAATTGCTGACATAGGAAGGCTGTACTCTGTCAACTGATCCCCCATCAGTGTGACGACAAGCCTCTGCAGCTCCTTCATTCGGTTAACTCGCTCCTCTCGCTCCTTTTGATTCTGAGGCTTGCTGGTTTCGAGTTTCTTGTATTCCTCCGCCATCTTTTTCAGAGTATCGGGGCGAGGAAAGATCGGATTCACAACAATGACCGTACGGTCCTCAGGTGCGGCAGCGGGCAGGACGATCCAGTCGAATTCTTTGTCGTTTTCATCGGCCACAAACAATTCTTCGGCGGTTGGGATCGCCATGTCAGCAAGCTTCGGCAGTTCCGCGCGATCGACCTTTTCATCTGCCATCGCAGTACTGATGAAGACAAACAGCAAACCAACGGCAGCAAGATTCATGTGAGAACTCACACGCCCTCGGAGGCTTCGCATTGGATGACGCAAATTGTGACTCATGTCGTTTCTTTGAGAACAGCCGACTGTGTAAACCGGATGAGGGGGGAAATCTGCCTACAAAGAGCTTGTATCAATTTGGTACAGGCTGCCGTCATAGCCAACAACCAGCGTCTGGCCATTGATCACCAGAGGACCTTGCTGCACCAACTGCCCAAGTGATCTGGAGCCGAGCGTTTTGGCAGCGGTCGCATCCAGCTTCATCAGCAGTCCATCTCGTCGTACCGCGAGAAATCCGTCACTCAGTGCCAGCGGATTTCCGGCCAGTGGATTTCCATCCAGCGGAAAAACACCCGTTTGAGGGAGAGCGTTTTCAATATGAAAGACTTTGACTTCCTGATTCGCGACCTCAACAAAAACATACTCCCCGGCAATCTTCGGTGTCGCACTTGGAACGCCACCCAGATCGACCTGAGCGAGGATCTCGAGGCTTGAGGCCTGCATCAGCAACAGTTTGCCCTCGACGGTGGCCACAAACAGAAAACCATTGGCAGACGCTGGTGGCACTTCGATGATTTGAGGTATCTTCGTGACACTGACTTCCGTCAACTGCGGCCTTGGCGTTGCCCTGTACTCCACTCGAATAAACGAGTTGTCACCCGTCACGGCCAGGACCTGATTCGCCGAGATTGCCGTCAGTGATTTCCAGGGTTGTTGACCATCAGCCGTTTGGGACGAACGATAGTCCTCGGCAGGCTTTCCTCCCGCAGTGGCTGAAATATGCAATCGTCCGGGCATCGCAAAGACCACACCGCCATCCAGCGTCACTGGAGCAATCTGCGGACTGTCCGGAAGCACCCATTTTCGTTCCAGTTGTCCGGTGTTCGTAAAAGTCCACATTGAGGGTTCAGGGCTGCCGCACCAGGCTGCAGGCCGACCGTCTTTCAGGACAACTCCTTCAACGGCAGTTGACAGTTTGTCCGGCAGCCGAAAGCGACTCACCGACTCCATAGTAAAACCACCAGATTGAATTTCAGACATCTGTGCTCGATAGGTCTCGCCGTAGTCTGTCACCGCCAAAAGCGACTGACCGCCAGCCGAAGGAGCCACGGCAACGACGCTTGATCCCAGTACGGTTCGCCACGTTCCTTTCATTTGTTCGCGATCGGCACGCGTCAGAAAGGTGGAGTTTGAATTCGGATTGCGTGTTGTGAGATAAACCCCTTCGTCAGCGAACTGGATCGGCTGCAGATGGATGCCCTCAGCCGTGATTCCCGGATCCAGCAGCACTGTGTTCGTTCGAGTTTGAAATTTGCGAAGATCACGCCCGCCCAGCCACAACTGGCCTCCGGGACCAGCTAAAAGGAACATCTTCGTTTGGAGTCCTTCTTCAAGCTGATTGGCTCCCACTTTCGCAAGGGGTGGTTGTCCGGCATCGTCCGTAACTCGGAAGGCCGTAACTCGCTGCGGCGTCGACGGCACAAATAGCTCGTAGCCTCGCAGCAGACATGGATCATTCACCTGGCCGTCAACACTATCCGCCGCAACAGAACTAAGTTGTCCGGCATCATCCATCTGCAATGTCTGGATGCGCGCTTTATCTGCAGCATTGTTATCTACCATCAGGTAATAACGACCGGCTGTGACCATCGGGGCCTTGATGCTGCCAGTCAAATGTGGGATGTAGGACACGGCAAGGCAGGAAAACGGGTTGAGTCCAATCGTGTAGACCATTGTCTGATCGCCAGGAATGACCAGACGCAACGAGTCACTGGAAACGGCGGGGGGCCCGATGACGGATTGTGAGAACTTCAGTTTCGCGATGGCTCGCCCGTTGTTCGCGGCGATCTGCCACAGTTCGCCAGCCTGAGTTGTAACGTAGAAATTGTCGGCAATCAGAATCGGCGCACCTGTCGGGCGACTTTCGACACTCTGACGCCACAACAGTTGCCCGTCTTTCTGAGACAGCATCTGAAGTTCTTCAGTCATGGTGCTGTAGACCAGCACTCCCGCCGGATCAATAACTTTGACTGGCATTGGTGAGAATGGAGCGTTGTCTCCAATCGGGCGCCGCCAAAGTGGGGAGCCTGTGTCCGAATCAACGGCAAAACAACTGTCCATACCAAACGAGAAGACAGCTCGTCCCTGGGACGAAAGATCGGTTGTTGCCTGAGTTCTTAGCGTCAACGCCAGTGAAGGAAGGATCAGCCCATTTTCAGCGGGGCCAAGGCCGTCTTTTCCAATTTCAGTGCGTACAACAAATTCTTTCTCCCTCCCCAGAATATCCTGCAGCAGTTTGGTGACATCTTTGTCATCCTTCAGCAAAGGGTATTTTGTGATGAGATTGTTGCGGCTGCTGATGGCCCCCATCGTATCGCCCGCTTCAAGTTGTTCTTTGACCTTGGCCAGTGTTCCAAGAAAGTCATTCTTTTTAGCCACGGAAGCAGATGCCATTCGTTGACGATCCACCAGAGCTTGTTCGCGGGCCGGAGGAATTCCGCCTTCACCAGAATACTTCCTCAGTAACTCAAGAGACTCCACACTGACGTCCAGAGCTTCCTGAGACTGTGCGACTTCCGCCACATAGGCACCGGCATAGGTCAGTCGTTCTGCATATCGCTTGAGGTTATCTTTCTCAGCATCGAAGCCTTCCAGTTCACGACATTCTTCAATGAGGCTCTTCAATTCTTTCAGGCCTCGAATTACGTCTGGAGTTTCTGTCAGAATGAACTTTTCAACGCGAGCCCGATGCAGGCCAATTTTGGCCACCGGAGTCATGCTCGTTTTGGGATAGATTGAGATGAATCTCTCGAATTGTCCTTCGGCATCAAGATACTTCTGAAGATTCAGAGAAGCGTTCGCTTCCTTGATCAGTCGATCCTCTGTATTTCGAGCATTGATAAACCAGAAAATCGCCGCCAAAATCGATCCGCCGACAGTGCAGCCAACCAGCAGCATCACGACCGGCGAGCGTGCAATCTTCTGCTGACCGGGACGCTCCGGGCCACCAGTCAGTTTTTCAGCAAGTTCACTCAGTTTTCCGCGGCGAAGCTGTCTGCGAGCTTTCTCGCTGATGACCTCTCGCGACTGCTCGCGATCGTCGGCTTCCACCTCTTCAACATCATCGTCATATTCTTCAGATGCCACTTTTAATTCCACTTCTCACTTGGGCAAGGCCGGAAGACGGCGAAGCACACCAGACAAAAAAATGACTTACTGAAACTCCACGATTTTGTTTCTTACACGAGTGAATCCGGCCTGTGTTGCCGCATCGATCACGATAATTCGCATTTCATGGATCGACTCCGGGTCGAGTTCAAGATCCAGATCACTCACTCCCGAAGCGGCATTCTTCTCTGCTGTCAGGAGGTCCAGAATTTCCTGATAGTTTGTTGCCTTTTTACTGTCGACGTACATCACGTTATTCGGATCCACCTGCACTTTGACTCCCGGGCTTTCGTCCAGCGGCACTGTGACATTCAGCGAGACGCCTTCAACATTTTTTGCCGGGGGAACGTCGAATGCTTTTTGCATGCTGAACGATGCCGTCACCATGAAGAAAATCAGAAGCTGAAAAGTCACATCGACCGCAGGCGTCAGGTCGATGAAGTCGTTCGGTGCGGCAGATGCTTTTCGAACGTACGGCGCATCATCGTCTTCGTCGACCGCTACCACTGCAGCAGGGGCGACCTTCTTCTTAGGCTGCTCCGCCACAAAGTTCTCTGCCGCCCAGCGACTGGGCATCACGGCCGTCTGATTAACCGGAGCGGCCGCAGTCAGCTCAAGACCAACATCATCAAAGCCCTCAGGAGGAATTGTCCCTCCCGCTTTCAGGTGCTTCGCACGTTCTTCTTCGGCCAGCTTTTCCAGTTCTTCAAGTCGAGGAAGCTTGACCAGATCCAGTGATCGCCCCTGCTTGTGTGCGGTGACCAGTTTCTTCAGGTCTTCCAGAACTTCATCGGCCGACTGATACCTGAGAGACCTTCGCTTCGCCATCATGCGATGGACAACTCGACACAAGATATCGGGCAGCGCCGGATTCTTTTCCTTCAGAGGCGGCGGTGGGTTTTTCAGATGTTGCATTGCGATCGCCACGGGGTTTGAACCCTTAAAAGGCGTTTCACCGCACAGCAACTGGTAACAGGTAACTCCAAAGGAATAAACATCTGATCTGGGATCAAGTTCTCGACCACTGACTTGTTCCGGGCTCATGTAAAGCGGCGTGCCCATGGTCACGCCTTCTTTTTCACTTCCCGAGCCGTCCCCGAGTTGAGCGAGACCGAAGTCAGCAACCTTTACTTCTCCTTTTTTGGTAACCAGGATATTCTCGGGCTTGATATCACGGTGAACAATACCAGCCTGGCCAGACGCCTTGAGTGCGGCAGCAACCTGACGAATCACATGCAGAGCTGAAGAGATATCCGGCTTGCCACGTTCCTTGATGATGCTCGCGAGATCTTTTCCCTGAACATACTCCTGCGCGATGTAGTGAAGTTCGCCTTCCTGGCCGATCGTATAAACCTGAACGATATTGGGATGATTCAGACCGGCCGCCATCATTGCTTCTTGTTTGAAGCGGCTGACCATGTCCTGTCCGGAGTGAGCCATCAACGAAGGTTTCATCACCTTCACGGCCACATATCTCTGCAGCGTGGTCTGTTCCGCCAGAAATACGTCGGCCATTCCACCACTGCCCAGTCGGCGCAGCAGATGAAATTCGCCCAGTTGTTTATCAGTCAGGTCTGTCATGAGAAATCAGGTCTGCTAACGTCGGTCCTGAACGGCAAAGTGGTATGTAACACCTGGAATTTCGGCAATCATCGATTCGATCTCACCGGTGAATCGATTGGGTACCGTTCTGTCAGCCATAATCATCAGGTCAATTCCCTGAGTTGCGGCACCAGCCGCGTCATTAATGCGTGCTCGCAACTCTTCCAGCGTTAATGGCTTCTTGTCGATCTCAATAACCGGGTCAACCGTCGCACTAACGGGAGGTTTGATCACAATGTTAATGACCTTGGCCATTTCAATGGAGCCGCCCGACATTGACTTCGGGATTTCCGCTGGTGGATTCCCCTGCATTGTGGAGGTTACCATGAAGAAGATCAGAAGCTGGAAAGTCACATCGATCATCGGTGTGATGTCAATCTCGGTATCCGGCTCCGGCTTCTTCTTCCGGACATAAGGTTCGTCATCGTCTTCGGCCGACATAAGTTGCCTAACAGAACTTAAGACTCAGAAATCTCCATGTCGAAAATACAGGCGAACTAGCGTGCATCCTGATTTCGGGCCAATGCCAGTTCATCAAGGAAGAGACCGCTGCCTTCATCTACGGACTCCTGAAGTTTCTTAATGCTGTTGGTAGCCGCCGACTGCAGAATAATTAAAGGAATAGAAATCGCCATTCCCGCAGCCGTGGTCCACAAGGCGAAGCTGATGTCTGCAGACAACTCTTTCGGGTCTACCCCTGATGCGGCAGCGCCGGCGATCTTTGCAAATGCATTGATCATCCCGAGTACGGTTCCCAACAGCCCCATCTGCGGAGCCGTCTTGATACTGGTGCCGACCCATGAATTGAGAACTTCGAGACTACCAAGAACATCTCGTTCAAATCGTTCGCCTACAATCTGGCGAATCTTCTTCATGGGCTCGCCACGGTTCTGAATTGCCACCAGAGCTAATTGAGGCAGCGCTTTATTCCAGACGGCCGGATCATCGCAAACCTGTGCCGCTCCGTCAAAATCTCGTTTCTCAAGCCGCTCAATCACATCATCCAGAAAGGCCTGTTCCGCCTCCGCTCCGGGAAATTTCTTTTGCTTCACTCGTCGCAACAACAAGATGCCGCAATACATACCCAATGCCGCACAGCCGCCGATACCAATCCAGATCGATTGCTCCACGGCCCACATGAAGGTCGAAACTTGCGCCGCTGCGAATGTTGAGGGCATAAGAAGTAAATCTGGAAGACTGATCATGGGACATCCCGGAAAATCAACAACGAACGTAAAAGTGCAGTATCTGCCAACGAGTTATCTCAACTGCTGCCGGGTGACGACAAATTCATATCCCGTCCCGGCTTTCTTTACCTGAAAATAAGTCCGACGAATCTCGGTGGCTGCCTTGTTGCCATATTCGAATTCTTTCGTCGCCAGCATCTCCTCTGTTGCAGCCGGATAGAAATGCATCACAATGGCAGGTCCTGCATCAATCCCAGCCTTCTGGAATAGTTCCAGGTCGGCTGCACGACGTTGCTCACTGCCATCCTGCCAGCTCATAAACAGACGCTTCTCCGAATCACCTGTCTTGACTTCACGAGACGTCGGCGCGTCCTGACTCAAGTTACTCAGGTAAACAAGCCGGCTTTCTTCCTGAAACATGGCTCCCAGTTCAATGCCGAAGAAATCCAACTGAGCCGCATAACTTTTCAAGTCACCTTTGTCGCCGAATTCGACGAACCATCGCTGTTCACGTTTTGCCCCGCCACGCCCCGGACCGCCGCTCCCCAGCGGTCTACCGCCGGTTCCTTCGGCACTTCCCGGTATCCCCGACGCGTTTTGGTCCGTGTTTTCATTGGGGGCAACCATGGTGGCTGCGTTGTCTGCGACCTCAATCACCTGTTCGGTGACTTCTTCCAGTTGAGTGACATCCGTTTCTTCATTCGCCAGGGAAGGATCAAGCGAAGCATCTTCCGGAGAATCAACATTCGGGGTCGCGTTGGGGTCCCCATCTTCCCATCCGCCGTCTCCGGCAGGCAACATCGTGACCTGCTTTGAAACCGGTGAGGGAAGCATATTCGAGAGCCAAATGAACAGCATCACCATAAACGCCAGCCCGGCGCAGGTTGCCGTTGTCATCAAGATCGACACCGCAACATCATATTTGGTCAACTTAATGTGCGGTGCAATTGTCCGGCGAGTTCGCTCAGATGTGGAATTGGCAGCGGACATGAAATCGCCCTGATGACCGTGGATTAATTCGATGACCGTAAACTGACTATCCCTGAACCGACGAAGATTGGGCCGGTTTCTAGCGAATTGCCCGCCATCTGACAAAGAAGACAGTGGCTTTAAAGACAGGTTTGACAGACTGTACAGATCGACAATCTGTAGTGTCAACGAATGAGTCTCGCAAAGAGGCTGCCGAACGCAGTATGTCTGCTTACAGTGTTCCGAAAACTCGGTCGGGCGAGTACGATGTCAGGGAGGGCGTGATTTTCAGGCCTGCTCTGTGAGACCAATCCAATGAATTTTGCATATCTGCTTGTTTTGGCTGCCTGTTTCGAGGCCGTTCCTGAAGAGTTTCAAACGGCAAATTTGGACCGGGCGGTCTTTCAACCGTTATTGGACGAAAAGCCCAGGACAGCGACGCCTGGGGTTGATGAACCAGAGGCTGGGGAGGCTGTAATGCGGCCGGAATCGAAAGTGGCATTCCGGAAGATGCCCATCGATCAGGTTCAGGCTCGCTTGTTGCAATGGATGGCTTCAGCAAAAGTGGATGAACCGACGGCCAGGCAGGTCAGCGCTCTCTGGAGAGACAGGACTGAGCTTGAGAGCCTGACCGCAGAAGAGACGCTTGATCGAATTGTGGACTCATTGGCGATTGCAGATGAATCGGCCCGAAAGGTTGTGGAGGCATGTCGATCCGGATCGGCGTTCCTGCCGCCGAACTTCGAAGGGGTTCGATCGGAAGCTTTCTATCGTGACCATGTTCAGCTCTACTATGCTCGCTGGCTGACTCAGCATCGTTTCTACGATGAAGCGATCACTATGCTGGAAGGACTGGCTCCTGAATCTGTCGCTGATCCCGCCAGCCTGTTTTTCTATCGTGCCATTTGCCGACTTCGATTACTGAAGTCATCAGAGGCCAGTGACGATCTGGCCCTGCTGTTGAACAACACGCTTGATGTGCCGTCGCGTTTTCGGACAGTTGCCGAACTCATGCAGGCTGAAGCGGGTGATAACTCCTCCGGACTGCCGGAAGTGGCGAGGTTAATGTCTGATGTCCAGCGTCGGCTCGATCTGGGAAACTCCAATGATCCCGTTCAGAAACGTGAAGAAGAAGTCATTGCTGCCCTCGACAAGCTTTTGAAGCAAATGGAAGATCAACAAAAGCAGCAGCAACAACAGCAATCAGGGCAGGGTGGTGGTCAACAACAGAATCAGCCCGGTCAACAGGGGATCGCTCAAAGTACAATCAAAGGTTCAAGCGCTGAGGGAAAGGCTGATCGGAAAGATCTGACAGAAAATGGCAACTGGGGCATGCTCGACAAACAAGCGGAAGCTCAGGCGAAGGAACTGATTCGTCAGCAGTTTCCTCCCAACTTTCTGGATGCGATCAGCCGGTACACGAAGCGGATTGCCGAGCAAAAGAAGTGAGCCGTTAAAGCACTTTGTAGGTGGCTGCGACAGCATGAAGCGAGACCTTTTTTGACGTTGCAAGGCCTGAATTTTGGGGATGATTCAGAATAGTGAATCGATTGATGATTGGATTGAGGGATCGCATGAAAGCTCTGACACTTCTGATAATCCTCACGTTACCTGTCGCCGCGGTTGCTCAGGCCGACACTATGACGAAGGTTTCCACGCTGGATGGTACGATCCAGCAGGGAACGCTCGTCCTGATCTCGCCGGATGAAGTGGAATTGCAGGTCGATGCGACGAACGTCAAGCTCGCGATGTCTGACATCATGCTGATTGATTTTCCTGAAACGAAGTCCGTGGTTTCCGAGGAACCGCAGGTCGTCGGACTATTAGATGGCAGCCAGATGAATTGTTCCGGGGCGAATCGAACCGCAATGGAACTGACGGTTGCCTCGGCCACCTTCGGTGAACTCAAGATTGCTAACAAGCATGTTCGCTCAATTCGACTTCAGGCAGACAATCCTGCCTATCGCAGCCAATGGAACACATTTCTTAAGCGAGAAACTGAGAAGGATTTACTGATCGTTGCCAAGCGAGATGGTTCTGGCCTCGATTTTCTGGCGGGCGTTGTTAGTACTATCGGATTGGAAAAAACCGAGTTCCTGCTGGATGGCGAGACAGTTCCTGTTCCAGCCGCCCGTGTTTACGGAGTTGTGTTTGCGTCGACGACATCAACGGAATCAGCTCAGCCTGTTAATGTGACGTCTGATGCGAAAGTGACCAGTCATAAAGGTGATCTGTTTGCGGCCAGTACCATCAGGTTTTCCAATGGCGCGTTCGAAATCGAAACGGCGTGGGGCCAATCTCTGCAGGTCACCAGTGCGTTGATTCGTAGTATTGATCTAAGCAGTGGTCGAGTACAGTATTTGTCGGATCTTGAGCCATTGCAAGAACGGCTTGATGGAATTGACCCGGAAGGAAGCCTGCTGGCTGGACTTATCAACAAAGACGAGGAAGCTCTCCTCTTTGGTCCGCGTCGCGACACAACCATGGAGCGAACTTCCCGGCTCCGATTAAGAGGTCGCGAATTCTCTAAGGGCCTCTGCATCCACTCTCGAACGGAAATCTCATGGGCACTGGACGAAAAATATACATCATTGGATTGTCTCGTCGGAATCGACGATGAAGTGGCCTACAGTGGTAAGCATCTCGTGGCCTTGAAGATCTCTGGTGATGGAAACGTTCTGTTCGAAAAAAACATCGCAACAACGGATGACCCACTGCCTTTGCAGTTACCGCTGAGTGGTGTCTCGACACTTACGATCCTCGTTGATTTCGGGGACAACGATAGTACCTGCGATTGGCTGAATCTAGCCGACGCAAAGCTGCTGATCGCCAAGGACAAACAGAAATGACGCGTCTGAGCCAGCTTTCTTGGTTGCTGCTGTTTCTTTCTTTCTGGCTGACCGCATCGTGCAATGTTCGCGCGCAGCAAACGCTGGTGCAGCGTGAGGCGGCTCGAGTGGAAACGATCAGCCGAATTTCGCCCAGTGTCGTCTGCGTCATGGCTCCGAATGGCGAAGGCGGCGGATCGGGCGTGCTGATTTCCCCGGACGGGTTTGCGATCAGCAACTTCCATGTAACCTCCGGGTCCGGTTCGTTCATGAAGTGTGGCCTCGATAACGGCAAGCTTTACGACGCCGTAATTGTTGGTATCGATCCTACAGGTGACGTCGCTCTGATTCAGCTTCAGGGCCGAAACGATTTCGCGGCCGCTCAGCCCGGAGACAGCGACCAGGTGCGAGCCGGTGACGAAGTGATGGCTTTGGGCAACCCATTCCTGCTGGCCTCCGATTTTACTCCGACTGTGACGTACGGCATCGTGAGCGGAGTCCGCAGATACCAGTATCCCGCCAACACGTTTCTGGAATATACCGACTGCATACAGATCGATGCGTCAATCAATCCTGGTAACTCCGGTGGTCCCCTGTTTGATATTCAGGGACGCTGGATCGGAATCAATGGTCGAGCATCGTTCGAAAAACGCGGACGCGTGAACTCAGGGGCGGCTTACGCGATCAGCGTGAATCAGGTTCAGTTGTTTATCGAACATCTGAAGTGTGGTTTGATCGTTGACCATGGAGTTCCCGAATTTACTGTCGAAACGGTTGAAGGCGAAGTTGTTGTCAGTCAGGTTTCGGAGTTATCCGAAGCGTGGCGGCGAGGTCTTCGTGCGCGAGCGCAGATAGTCTCCTTTGCCGGTCGCCTGGTGAGTTCGGCAAACGACTTTCAGAATGTGCTGGGGATTTATCCGGAAGGAACTCGACTGCCTCTGACATGGCGTGACAAGGAAGGTTTGCACTCCGCCACGATTCGACTTCGTCCGTTGCATGACTTTCAGAAGGCCCCGGAGCTTCCAGAGGAACGAAAGCCGAAAGACGAAAAGCATCCTGATGAGCCGGGCGATGAGAAAAAGAAATTCGAAGCGCCCGAAGAACTGCCAAAAGAGCTGACCAGACTCTTCGTGGAGCGAGATGGTTTCTGCAATTACCACTTCAACGAAGTTCAACAGAGTAAACTGTTGGCCCCGATGCGGGCACGAGTCGGAACAAAAGGCGATCCGAAGAATGTCTGGCAGATTTCATTGGCTTCGTCAGGATCAGAAACAAAGGAAGCCAAGACGCCTCCAGTGTCTCTGACTGGCGAACTGACGGTAGGCCCAACGGCAGCAGGGCTCAAGCTTGACGGCGTGCCGTATCTGCAGAATGCAGAGAATCCCGTTGCTGCCGAAGAGCCGGCTCAGCTTCCGGGTTTGCTGACGGCCGTGCTTCAGCTTCGCAGGTTGTTGAGTGCTGAGAAAGCGGCCTTCAACGAGCAACTCGCTATGGGACAAACACTGCATCTGCCGCTGCAGAAGCCCGTGAGTATTCTGGTCACTCGGGAGGGGGCTCGCACTTGTCGTTGGTACTTCACATCCGAATCACCGTTTCCTGTTGGCGTTGATGTGGAGTATGGACAGGGGATTGACGAAGCTCGGCTGGTGTTCGAAAACTGGCAGGAATCCGAGAACGCTGTCTTCCCTGGTCGGATTGGAATCGTCGTGGGTGTTCAGGAGCATTTGATCTGGCTGACAACGGGTCACGTGAAGGTGAAACAATGACATCCATGCTTCGCAGTAATGGTGCGATCGTTCAGGTTCTTGTCGGAGTCGTTCTGGTTCTGACGGGTCACGCCGCGAGATCGATTGCTCAGACGCCATCGCCGACGCATCTGGAAGTCGTCGAATTGCGGCAGCCTGTGATCGTCAAGCTGTTTGGTGCCGGTGCTGGAAGTCTCGATTCGTACGGAACAGGCATTCTGGTTTCCAAAGAAGGCCACGTGCTGACCGTCTGGAATCATCTGGTCAGTACGGGCTTTTTGACCGCGGTGACGGCTGACGGTAAAAGGTTCCCGGTCGACACGATCGGTACCAGTGCGGAACACGATGCCGCGTTACTCAAGCTGAAAACAGAACCGGGTGAGGCATTTCCATTTGTGGATCTGGCACAGGCCACGGATCCCGAAGTCGGTTCGTCGGTGTATGCCTTTTCGAACATGTTTCGAGTGGCTGCGGGCAATGAACCCGTTTCGGTTGTTCATGGAGTTATCGCGGCCAGAGTTCCCCTTGAAGCAACGCAGGGACGCTGGAAGTTTCCCGTCAAATCTCCAATATGGCTGATCGATGCCATCACGAATAACTCCGGAGCTGCTGGCGGGCTATTGACTGACGCCGCAGGAATGCCGGTTGGTTTGATTGGTCGAGAAATTCGTCATGCTTCGAGTCGCACCTGGGTCAACTATGCAGTTCCTCTGACGATGTTGAAGCCGGTGGTCGATGCGATTATGGCTGGTAAGAAAGTCGATCAGAAGCCTAAAGATGCGACTGCTGATGTGGCCATGATTTCAGATAAAGATCTGACGGCGAAGTACGGTCTGACAATGGTCCCCAACGTTGTTGAACGAACCCCCGCGTTTGTTGACGATGTGGCAAAGGATTCTTTATCCGGAAAGTCGGGCCTGCAGCGGGGAGACCTGATCGTGCTGGTGGAGGATGCCGTCATCACCAGTGTCAGCGACTTTCAGCAACAACTTGCCACCTTTCGAACAGGTCAACGAGTGTCTCTGACGATCAACCGTGATGATGAACTGAAGGCTATTGAACTTCGGATCCCATAATCCAGTCTTCTGCCCGCAATGATGTCCGCTGTTTAACAGCCCTATAACGCCTGTCGAACACTCCACCTGCCACCGCCCCCAACTCCCGGAGTGATGACGCGACCGTCAGGTGCCGACGCCAATGACTGTTCTTTTCGAGAGACTCTGGACTGCAACCAGAGTTCCGACGAAGGAAACCGTCAAGTTGTTACGGTTCAGAACGAACCTCGCGGTCGGTTTCTTCTGAGATCCCGGCGTCTCTCTGGAAGCCGGTTGCAAGTTCGTCCGGTGATCTCAACCTGAATTCTTCGCGTTTCCGGCCATCGCGATCTTGCAATTGGCAAGTGACAACGAGACTCATCTCGAACAGAGCCTTGAACATCTGGCGCGATTTGTCGGGTCTATTCGCGTCGCGACGAGGTGGTCCTGGGCACCCAATCCGTTCAGTCAAGCGGGCCTAATTCTACGTTTTGAACGTTTCACTCGCCGTGGCAAGAGTGTTCTCCTGAATACTTCTTTTGGTTCGATTGCTCAAAAAAAACTCAGAACCGCATTGATACTGGTTGCGAAAAGTTAACCGTCTTCTTAAGAATGGGACTCCCATTTCTTGAGGGCGGGATCGTTCTGATCTTGCTCACCTTATTCTCCTCCATTATCAGGATTCGAAAACGATGGAAAAGCGGAAGTTGTTGCGAGGATTCACGCTTATTGAGTTGCTGGTAGTCATCGCGATTATTGCGATTTTGATTGCCTTGTTGCTGCCCGCTGTCCAGCAGGCTCGAGAGGCCGCTCGAAGAACGCAGTGCAAAAACAATCTGAAACAGATCGGTTTGGCTCTGCACAATTACCATGATGTTTACAACGTTTTTCCACCTGGACGAACTCGCTGGACCCAGACGGCGATCGTTGACCCTTGGTATACGGGCAACATTGCCTGGTTGCCGCGGTTGTTGCCTCAGATTGAACAGGCCGCCATCTACAATTCGATAAACTGGAACCTGGGACAAGGCACATCGGCAACTGACGGAGATGGAGGCGTAAACGGCGCCAGTCCTTCCGGTGCTCGTCGACAAATTATTCCGGCGTTTCGTTGCCCTTCTGACGGCGGTACCGGATCAGTTCCGTGGAAGACCCCTGCAGGAGTTGCCGTGACTGGTGCAGCTCCAAGCAACGCTTACGCGTCGGGTAACTACGTGGGCAGCGTCGGAGACACAACGAGGCTCACAGCTAATCCTCCGGGTATTTTCGGGCAGAATACTCGTATCGGCATGCGTGATATCATTGACGGGACTTCTAACACTTTGGCGGCTTCGGAAGTCGTCATCGGCTTTTACCGCGAGGACGTCAATGACAGTGGAAACCGGACCGTCTGTGTTGCCGGGGCAAAGAATACGTCAAGTACGCAACAGGCTGGGTATTCATGGTTCTACAGTTACTTTCCGCAGGCTGCGTTCTTCAACACATACGTTGGTCCGAACAACAAGTTGTCGAATGACTGTGGTGTGAATTCTGACCGAGTGAATCAGGCTGCTCGTAGTATGCACACTGGTGGCGCGCAAGTGCTTCTTTGTGACGGAGCGGTAAAATTCGTCAGTGAGAATCTCAGCCTTACGATCTGGGCAAATCTGGGAAACAGAGCTGATGGCAACGTTATCGGCGAGTTTTAATCAAACAACTTTTTTCGAGGGTTTTGCTGTGTTGAGGAAGATGATCTCTGTGTTCTGCCTTTCCCTTCTCTCCATTTTGAGTCTAGGGTGCGGTGGTGGTGTTGATCCAGGGGTAGCCGATGGTCAGGATGAGGCTCCTCCTGTCCTCACCCCCGAAGAAACGCAAACTGAAGCGGAGTCCGCGCGCAACGCGGCAGGTCAATAGTTTTTAAGGTAACAGCGACGGACATCGACCGTCGTAGTACCTTTCCATTCAATTGATAATGCAAGTCGCCTCCCCCGTGGGACGTTGCTTCATCAGGCTGGCTTTTTCTAAAGCCGGATTGGGTGAGACAATGGAACTCGGGGGATGTTGTTTGACAGGAACTGTCAGCTCGTAAGTATTGGGTTGTGAATAGACCAGCAACCGCTGACGGGAGACATCCTGCCAGGTCGTTGTTTGTCTCTGGTCCTCCTTTCCAATCGCTTTTCGAGGTTCTCTTTGGCTTTCCTGCCCTCTGGTGAAGGTGCAACGTTGGCTCAGCCTTCGAGTTCTGGTGCTCATGATCGTTCCGCGGGCTGTTCAGGATTTGTCCGAGTCTGGTGTATTGCTGCGGTCCTTCTGATCGTGCTCCGCCCAATCGACGCCCCAGGATTCTGGTGGCATCTATCGCGAGGCAGAGAGGTCGCCGAGGGTTCGCTGACTCCTTGCGCGAATCTTCTTTCATTTAAGCTGAGGGACGAGGCGGACTGGGCTGGTGGACTTCCTTTTTACGGTCTCTGGACTTTTGGTGGCCCGCATGCTGTGGCCTCGATTCCATTCATTGCGGCAGCGTTACTCCTGGGAGTTGTTTGGCGGCGAGTGTCCGTGTTTCGTCAGGACTGGCCATTCATTCTTCTTCCATTACTTTTCTGGCTGCTTCGTGAAGGTCTGCAACCGACTCCACTGCTGATCGATCTCCTGGCGTTGCTCGCTGTTGGCTGGTTCTGGGGATTGAACCTTTCTGTTCGTTCTCGAACGTCTGGGGTTCTCTTCACTTTTGCCTGTTGGGCCAACATGGGGCCTCAGATCGTGTGGGGCTTGCTCTGGATTTTCCTGATTGATCCGGGGGGCCCGCGTCCTCGGCAGGTGCGCAAGACTCGCACTTCATCGAACGAGCAGGCAGGTGCTCCGGTATCGAAATTCGAACTTCGATACTGGTTGTTATTCGTTATTGCTGCCTTCGTTGGCGGCGCGTTGACACCTCGAGCACTCTCGACATGGGCAGACTCGGTTACGTTTCTGTTTGGACGAGCTTTTGCACTCGATCCTGATGCCGGCCTTCTCGCTCAGCCTCAGGGCATTTTTTCGCGGCGATCAATCTATACATTTTTGGTGCTCTTCGTTTGGCTTATTTTGTATCTGAGAGATCTGCAAATTTCGTCTCAACATGTCGACCGCACCGATCGGCGGATAAA
>JBIIIF010000053.1:0-33010 GCA_044235005.1 Planctomycetaceae bacterium
CGCAGCTTGGCCACAATGCGACACAATCGCTCAAACTCCGGAAGCAGCTCCTGAAAATCCGGGGCAGTTCCATGCACGGCTTGAGCGTCTGACATGAGGCATCACTGAGAGAACGGAAGGAAAGAATCAACAGAGGTCTTTGCCGAAGTCTCTCCGGGATGCTCATTGTTCGCAAGTACTCGGCATTCCATTCCAAACGGCGAGGTATCGTCGCTTTTCAGTAGGTCACGCCTGCCGGGCAGGACTTCGCGATTCGCCGCGACGTGTTTGCATGGGAACCGAGCAAAGTCGGTCCCAACTTCTCTGTTACGTTACGCAGCGACCTGCTCTCGCCACTCGGTGGTTCGCCTTTCGGCGAAAATCCTTTCCGGCAGAAAGGATCTACTCGGACAGGCCTGCGACTACATCCCAAAAGACTGCTGCAGCAGCTCCGGGACCTTCAGGCCGAATGAGAATGATTTGCCGGTCTTCAGGTTGTGAAACACGACAACCGCCGGGCTGAATAGAGCCGCATCCATCGCGTAGAAGTCATGATTGGCGGCTTTGAAGAGGGACAGGAATGTCTCACCATGAGCATTTGACGAATTCGACGGCACCTTGGGTCCGATTTCCTGAATCACACTGTCCTCACAACGAACCCACAGATTCACCGTGGCTCCGTACAGGATTGAATCGTTCGTGCGACCGATTCCCTGCATGTCGTTCTTTGCCACCGGCGGCAAGGGAGCAATCCCCGTCCCGCTGATGATGGCGTCCAGAGGAAACTGCAGCTCATGCAGCTTATGCAGAGCCGTCTCAATCGATCGAGCAACGACCTGGATTGATCCAGCCTGCGATGCCGTAGGTGCAATCGCCAAAGTGAGTCTGCAATCGCTCGGCAGAGCTTTTCTGACCACCGCTATGGCGTCATCATCCGGCAAACTGCCTGCCTCGAGAACGCCCACCGCAACCTTACCATTTTCTGTTTCGGGCAGATGATGGAACAGATCCTCCTTGCGAGCCACCGCGCGCATCGGGCCGGATCCCATCGCGAAGTAGTTGTCGGTGGCAATCTTCCAGCCCGCGTATTGACTCATTAAACACGACGTAACAGGATGGTCGGTTCTGACCATGATCTGTGGCACTGCTGGCATCTGATTATCGCCCGGTACAAGATCGACCTGAGCTAGTCCCGACAGACAAATCCTGGCCAATAAGAGCCCGGCTTCGAGACCTCCTCCAGCTTTGACTCCGAAGTCCAGCAATGTGGCATTCGACAAATGCTTCGCACTGATCCGCAGTGTTTCGCCGCGAGACTTTGCATAAGTCGTCAGATGATCGGCTCGTTGATTCAGATGTTTTAGTGTTACGTTGTGGGTCGTCACTTTGAATTCACCAATGCTGTTACGGTCGATGCCGCGATGTGCCTGAGGGTTACGAAGAATCAGTGCCGGTGATTACTCGACGAACGGTCGCATCTTTTCTATGCCGAGCTTCGCGACTTCCAGAGGATTCTTCGCCCATAAATCTTCGCGAAACAACTCCAGCGACAGGTAGCCGTTGTACCCGGTTGATGCCAACTGGTCGCAGTAAAACTTCAGATCCACAACGCCGTCTCCCGGCATGACTCGATCTGAATCTTCCTGAACTGAAGCTGCAGGTTCAGCCGGCGAGTCATTGAAGTGCGAGATTGCAATCTGGCGGCCGTTCAGTTTGGAAAGCGAGGCAACGGGCCCGCCACCACGCCAGCAGTGAAACGGATCGACAACCACTGTCGCGTCCGGATGTCCTGAACGCTGGATAATGTCGATCGCATCGTCGATCGTGTTGATGTCGTCGACAAACCCGAGATACTCAAACGCAGGCTTTACACCGAACGACTTACCAAGCTCCAGAAGCTCCGCATAGTGCCTGGCCCCCAACGCTCGATCGGCTTTTCCCGGTGGTGGTCCAGCGATGGCAAAATTTGCACCAACAGCCGCGGACTGTTCCAGTCGGCGACGGATTTCATCAAGAGCCTTCACGTGCTCTTCTCCGGCCGGCTGAAACCAGCCTGCCAGATAGATCGTCGTAGGTGCGGCGACACCGTTGTCATCCAACACTTTGCGAATCTCAGTCAGGGTCCCACCGGCGCGAAGATGTTCATCGATATGGTCGTGCCACAATTCGATGGCTTCATATCCGGCCTGGCGAGTTACCTCGATCTGCCGCAGAACTGGCGTCGTCCGAATAGTGCTGGCATTCAGGCAATAACGAAATCGTGGCATGAGTTTTCTCGACAGACAGCTTGTCTCTACAGACCGGGAGGCC
This sequence comes from Planctomycetaceae bacterium, assembly GCA_044235005.1. GTDB lineage: Bacteria > Planctomycetota > Planctomycetia > Planctomycetales > Planctomycetaceae > SXXK01. The sequence goes on from JBIIIF010000053.1 coordinate 2,290, forward strand.
AGTCGCCTTCCTGAGTATTAAAATCAGAGTTGCCGGAATCAGGGAATTCGGGTGGTGGCGGCGGTGGATTTCGCATCCGATCCTGAAACTGCTGAAACGAATGGTTCAGAGAATCCAGCAGGCGTTTCGCATTCGCTGTCGCCATAAAGACTCGTTGCGAAACGGCCGAGCGAGGAAAGAAAGTCGTGATGAAGTCAAAGGAGAACTCTGTGGGCGAATGACCGATCATCACCGCGTTTGCATAGCTGCCCGACTGCACGTCATCACCCAGTTTCAGCGTATCGTACAACTCCTGAGCTGTCTGGCGCTGTTGTGGATTCTGGTTCGGAATGACCGGCATGTGAACAGGACCGAATCGTTCTTCGTACCGCGCGAGATTGTCCTTCAGGGCCATGATCATCTGGTTGACCACGATCGGTGGCATTACAACTCGAGCAACAACCTGCTGCGGCTGCTGCATACGCAGGAGGAAGTCCACGATGAACTCGTGCTGCCCCTGGAGAACCACGGCCCCGGTGGTGAAGACACCTTTCGCAACATGAGCCGGAACCATCGCACTGATTTGCGAATGGCGAATTTCCTGACTGTGCGGTCCATCGTCAGGGTTATCATTGGGTTGAGAGTTTTCTGTCATGTGTCGCTGCGTATGTTGCCCCAAACGTCGAGGAATCTTTCAGAAACCGGTGGAGGGAAGTATAGAAACAAAAAGGCCCGGCATCTATTCGACGCCGAGCCTCTTTGATTGTATTTGTTGCGTCCCGTCTCGAAACGCTGCTGGTGAGTTGGCTGAAATCGGGCACACTTGTAGCGGACGAGGCTGCGAGTCCGTTCGAAACTCAGAGCCCGCAGGACTCGTAGCCTCGTCCACTACCCCAATAATCATTCTCGGTAGGCGATTAACCCGCGTTCGGAGGCAGCTTAACCCGCTTGCGAACGTCCGTTTCGAGAACACCAAAGGCCTGCTCATGTCGCTGCAGAGCCATTGACAGCGCGCTCCAGAGACGCTTGGCCGTGAAGTGATTCAGGATAATGCGCTGAGTCACTTTCACTTCAACCTTGCCGGTTGCGTAAGGAGTAGGATTCAGACCGAGGTCAAGAATCAATTCTTCCGGAGTGCTGGAGACTCGACAGAAATTAGCGTAGCCCGCGTTCGCATTGGCGTCACTGACCACCACTTCCTGAACCTGCTGCTCTGCTCCGCGTGCTTCTTCCTGAGTGCCGTCGCTTTCGCTCACGTTCTTATTCTCCCTGAGGTTTCTTTAAAACTCACGTCCCTATTGCTTCCCTGACGAACAAGTCAGGACACAAACAGTGATCTAAAGACCACTTATAGCAATCGTCGAATCTATCGGCAATCTTCAGTGCTGGAGTTCTGTCGCATCACCCCTGTGTGCATGTCAAGCAAGGTTGTCTGGTCAATTCAGATGAATATACCGCCAGTCTTTCCCTGTCCGAACGCTATCTGATCTGATGGACCCGTCGGCCGATTGATTATTCCGCTGACCGCACAGCCGGAAACGCCCATAACTCTGAAATGAAAGCCGTCGGCTTAGGTTTGCCAGTAAACAATATGATTTTCATGGAGTCAAAGGAGCACTTTCAAAATCCATCTCCTCTACCCAGCCCGCATTGACTTTCTGCCCCTTCATGAATTGCTCATAAAATCCCGCGCCGCTTGTGGGCCGGTAGCCCTCAAAGACCGCTCCATTTCCCGACATTCGAGGATCCTCCTGAGCCGTCAAACGCAACTCCATCAGCCGCACCAATTCTTTCACCTGTTCAGCGCACTCGGCTGATCCCGCAAGGTTGACGCAGCAGTCACGATCCGCGCTGAGGTCATACAGTTCCAAAGACGGGCGCATCCCGAAATTCAAACGCCAAAATCGATTCGACCGATCAGCACGACCAAGCTGGAGGATTAACGATTTCGTCGGACTCCCATCCGTATCCAGGTATCCTGTTTCCGGATTCCCCGCTGGCCAGCGCGACGGCTCATAATTCTTTAACAACAGATGAGTCGCTGTCACGATACCTCGAATCGGATAGCCCTGATCATGAGGACGCCCGACATCGGTCCGTTCCTTGCCGATCAGTACATGGTCTCGCTCCGGCAGAACCTGTCCCGCACGTTCACTTTCAAGCAGAGGCCTCCAGCTTTTGCCCGTGACAGGCTGCATCCCCGATTCCTCTGAAGAGATCTGCGCTATATCGAGAACCGTCGGGGCAACATCGGTAAAGTCAACAAAGTCTTCGATGACCCGTCCTGAATGCTTGATTCCGTTCGGCCAGCGAATCGCAAGAGGCACATGATTACTGTCATGATACGCGTAGCCTTTAACTCGAGGAAACGGCATACCATGATCGCTGGTGACAATGATCAGCGTGTTATCAAGCTGCTCGCACTGTTCAAGTTCCCTCAGCATTCGTCCCAACTGCTGATCAACGTATTCCACCTCGAAACCATAATCGAGCATATCGTTGCGGACCACTTCATTGTCCGGCCAATAACCCGGCACTCGATCGATATCCTCCAGCTTCCTTCTACCCAGCCTCACTCCCGACTGATACTCATAACGTCGATGCGGCTCCTGAGTGCCAAACCAAAAGCACCAGGGCTTCCCCTTAGGAGCCGCCTTCAGGAAGTCCGCGAAGTTTGCAGCGTAATCATTATTCGCAATCTGAGTTGTGGGCGGTTGTGTCTTGCGAGCATTGAAGCCGATTCCCGTGATCTGACGAGGTTTCCCGCCCACATCATTTGCAACACCCGGCCCCCAGCCTTTGCCAGTGATGCCTGTGAACCATCCGTTGCTCATCAGTACCTCCGGCCAGCTCTTGAGCTTTGGAGGAAAAACCGCCATGTGGTTGCCAGCTTCTTCATTCTGCCATAGATGACGGCCTGTCAGCAGGATCGCTCGCGACGGAGCACACTTGGCCATCGGAGTGTAAGCGTTGCGAAACAGCAAGCCCTCCTTTGCGATCCGATCAAAGTTCGGGGTGCTCACCCATGGCGTGCCGTAAGCTCCTGCATGCAAACCCCAATCATCTGCGATGACAAAAAGAATATTGGGCGGATCGGCCTGCAGACGGCCGGACATCAGCGTAACGCATGCCAGCAATGTCATGACCAGCAGACAAGCGGACCCGCATTCACCGAGTAAAGAGTCTTTTCGCGTGACCATCATTCCGCTGCCTCTGCTGTACTCTTTTTAATGAAATCACCAAACTCTGAAATCAGGATCGCCCGGTCCGAATTCTAAGCAGTTAAATCTTGAAGTGGTATCGCAGGAATCTCTGCATCATGGCTTCAACTGGTTGAAAGACGACGAAGTTCTTTCATACTGCGTGTCACGAACAGAACGTTCGCGATCCACCTGAAATCAAAGCTACTCAAAGAAGGTAAACAGAAATGGCCGATGTTCGCAAAGGTGCTGTGACTCTTAAAGGAAATCCTGTTGATCTGGCCGGGGCCGCATTGGCCGTTGGAGCGAAGGCTCCGGAATTCTCGTTGCAGAACAATGGCCTGGAAGAAGTGACATTGGGCAGCAGCAGTGGAAAGACACGAATCATCGTGACGATTCCCTCGCTCGACACTTCCGTCTGTCATTTGGAAACCAAGAAGTTTAACGAACAGGCGACGACACTCACGAACGCCGAGATTCTGGTTATCAGCATGGATCTGCCGTTTGGCCAGAAGCGATGGTGCGGTGCTGAAGGTGTCGATCAGGTAAAAACCCTCAGTGCACATCGATGCAGCAAGTTCGGTGAAGACTACGGTGTGCTGATCAAAGGCGGTCCACTGGATCGCTGCCTCACGCGAGCTGTCTTTGTGGTCGATGGTAACGGTACCGTCACTTATGCCGAGTATTGCAGCGAAATTGCCGAGCATCCGAACTATGATGCGGTTCTTGCTGCCGCAAAACAGGTGTAAGGGTACAGAAACTTGTACCCGACCACTGTGTCTACTGCGATACAATCTGGAAACCGACCGGGCTTCGAAGTCCCAACTTCTCGAAGCTCAGGTCGGTTTACTGTTTTCTCTCCAGCGCTCTGCTGCCATTCATTCGGCATTGCTCGAACGATCTCTCGCAGGCAACCAGCGGTGTCACGAAAATCTCCCAGCCCCTATAAGTGCTCCTTCTGCTCAGATCGCCTTGAGCAGTTGAAGTTTTGCGGCTGGAGAGTGATCTTTATGCTTCTGCCAATGCGAGATTTTCGCTGTCCGCACTGTTTTGCCGTGTTCTCGAAAGCGGTCAGTTGGATCGGACGCTGTTTGCCAACGATTTCAGTTCCTAAAATTTAAGGCGTGTCGAAACGTGTCCGGAGGGTCAATCGTGCCGCCTCCAACACTTCGGATACATTGCTGAGACGTTGGCCTGAAGTTTTTGTCGCGACTTGGCAAAGGAGTGACAGATGCAGAAGAATTCCTCGGCAGCCTCTTTAAGCAGTCACTGTCATGGCTGAATCCTCAGAAGTGGAAAAAGCGTCGACGTCATTCTGAAACTTCCGATAGTTCTGGTCGGCGCCGATCAGAGCAACATCGTTCCTCCAGAGATCACGAGACTTCGCAAGCTTCGAAGCCCGATGATGATTTTCCTCAGAGCCCTTCATGAATAAAGATCAGAAGTTCAAACTGGTCAGCGAATTTGCCCCAGCCGGAGATCAACCAAAGGCAATCGAATCACTCGTTCAGGGCATTAAGGACAATAAACGCACTCAGGTGCTGCTCGGCGTTACCGGATCCGGCAAGACGTTCACGATGGCCAACGTCATCGAAAAGATCCAGCGGCCAACGCTCGTGCTGTCTCACAATAAAACTCTGGCCGCTCAGTTGTACGGTGAGTTTCGCGAGTTCTTCCCGAACAACGCGGTCACATATTTCGTTAGCTACTACGACTACTACCAGCCCGAAGCCTACATTCCGCAACGCGACATCTATATTGAAAAAGACGCATCGATCAACGAGGAAATCGATCGCCTGCGTCTTCTGGCAACCAGTGCGCTGGTCAGTCGTAATGATGTTATTGTCGTCGCGAGTGTCAGTTGCATCTACGGTCTCGGTTCGCCCGTTGACTATCTGAACATGATGATTCCACTTCACGTGGGACAGCAGATCGATCGAGACAATCTGCTGATGAAACTGATCGACATTCAGTACGAACGCAATGACTTTGATCCAGCTCGTTCCAAGTTCCGTGTTCGTGGTGATGTGATTGAAGTCTGGCCGGCTTACGAAGAATTCGCGTATCGCATTGAACTGTGGGGCGACGAGATCGAAAAGCTGAGTATGATCGATCCGGTCTCCGGCAAGGAATCTCAGTCTCTGAAGGAGATTTACATCTATCCGGCCAAGCACTTTGTCCTTCCGCAAAGTCGAATTGATGCAGCACTGGATGAGATTCGCGAAGAACTGGATGCTCGGCTGGAAGAGTTTCGCAAGGAGGGTAAGCTGCTGGAGGCTCAGCGACTTGCCGCGAGAACTCGGCATGACCTTGAACTGATGAAAGAAACGGGATTCTGCCCGGGAATCGAAAACTACAGCCGCGCATTGGCTGGGCGAAAACCGGGCGAACCACCATATACCCTTTACGATTTCTTTCCCGAAGAGTTTCTGATTTTCGTGGACGAATCCCACGTGACGCTGCCGCAGATTCGAGCCATGTTTGCCGGCGACAATGCTCGCAAAACGACCCTGGTCGATCATGGTTTTCGATTGCCTATGGCAAAAGATAACCGGCCGCTCAAGTTTGAAGAGTGGAACGCAAAGCCTTCCTATCGAGTCCTTGTCTCAGCGACTCCGGGGAACTGGGAACTGGACCAGACCGGTGGCGAAGTGGTGGAGCAGGTGATTCGTCCAACAGGTCTGGTCGATCCCGAGATCTTTGTTGTGCCCGCTCGCGGTCAGGTCCAGCATCTGATGGATCAGATTCGTGAACGAGCGGCCATGCATGAACGGGTGCTGATTACAGCATTGACCAAGAAGCTGGCCGAAGATCTCAGCACCTACATGAAGGAAGAAAACATCCGCTGCGAATGGCTGCATTCAGAACTGAACGCCGTTGAGCGTGTTGAAGTCCTGCGTGAACTTCGCGAGGGAAAATTCGATGCGGTGATCGGTGTGAATCTGCTTCGCGAAGGTCTCGACCTGCCGGAAGTTTCGCTGGTCGCAATTCTTGATGCAGACAAAGAGGGCTTCCTGCGGAGCGAAACCAGTCTGATCCAGACGATTGGCCGGTCAGCTCGAAACGTGAACGCCAAAGTGATTCTGTATGCAGATACTGTCACAGAAAGCATGCAGCGCGCGATTGATGAAACCAATCGTCGTCGCCGTCTGCAGATCGCTTATAACGAAGAGCACGGAATTACGCCGGAAACGATTCGCAAAGCGATCCGCAAAGGCATCGAAGAAGAAATCGATGCTCGACGCATTGAACGCGAATCGGTCGGCGTCACTTCGGAATCTCAGTTTGTGACTCAGGAATTCCTGCGTGAGCTGGAAGTCGAAATGCTGGCCGCTGCTGAACAGCTCGATTTCGAGCGAGCTGCTCACCTTCGCGATCGCATCCATGATCTGAAAAAGAAGATGGGACAAGCAGTTCCCGATGACGATGGCAGTTCATCTCCCGGCTTCGCATCACGCGGCAAAAAGACCAGCAAAGCCGGCCGCCGCCGCGGTAAACACTAGCGAACCACGAACGGCTTCACTGTTTTCGCTCAGTTGCCCAGTGAGGCCGCCGATTTAAAACTCGCTCATCGATACGATTCTCGGCCTCAGTTCGGCGACTTCACGGACGTGTGTGTCGCAACAGACGTGTGGGTCGCACTTGTCGCGACCCACTGCATCATCACGCCTGGTCATGTTTCCGGAGTCATGCCTGAAATGAGTTTGACGCTTGAGGACCTTCGGTTTGCCGGTCCGACATTCCCGGGCGATTGTCTGAGATTAAAAAACTAGCCGAGGTCAAACTTGGGAGCCGTAAAGTCATCTTCCGATGAAGCTTCGGTGACTGAAACTTTCGGGCGGTCATCTGACGTCGACTTGAGCACTGGGGGGGTGTATGTCACCGTCTTTTCGACTTCACGAGTCGCATTGCGAATCTCGTCCTGAAAGCCGGAGATGCCCTTTTTGAATTCGGCAAAACTCTTGCCCATATTCTTGGCAACCGAAGGCAGGTTCTTGCCAAACAACAGCAGGGCAATAATGCCCACGATCATCATTTCAAAACCACCAACACCGGGAAGGAATCCCATCGAAATTTCTCCCTCATGAGGGCACAGCCCTCTCCACAGAACTCTTTACCAGCGAAACAGATTGTCCCGTATGTCCAGAAGAAAAAGTCTGAGACCTCGGAAACACCGAGGCAGCTCTTTTCCAAAAAGAAGCAGCCCCGCCACAGACACGAACAGGATTTCATAGGAGCCAAGGCCCATGTTCAAGCCGTGCATTCTGATTGGCTCCGATTACACAAGAAAAACCGCACCCGTTCGAGGTACCTACTGAAGCTTGTCTGAACCTTCTTCGTCGCCTTCTTTCATGCCCTTCTTGAACTGTACCAAGCTTTGCCCGAGCGATCGCATGGTTCCGGGAAGGCGATTGCCAAACAACAACATGACGATCACCAGCACGATCGCCATTTCCATCCAGCCTGGAACCCAGGCGAAGATTGGTTGAGATGCGATTTTCCACAACAGATTATTCATCGGAAGTCGTCCGAAAATTTGAGGATCAAAAATCTATCGGTCATCTAGTCTCTGCACGGTATGGAATAAGCCCCAGTGCTCGCAGAATTTCTATCGAGCAATGCCTCTATTATGACCGCGCACAGAATAAGACATCTTACCAGCCTGAACGCGCGAAGTCTCAAGGGTATGAGGCAAAATCATGGTCGGGAATCCTGTTTCCCCCCAAAAAAGCCCCGCGCATTTGAAAAAACCGGCGTTATCTCATCTGTTCAGCGATGAGAAACGCGATCTCCATGGCCTGCTCGTAATTCAGGCGAGGATCCACCGGGCTGCGATAATCGCGTGTCAGATCCGATTCGGAAAGGTTTCCGGGCCCACCTATGCACTCGGTAACGTCTTCCCCGGTGAGTTCCAGATGGATCCCGGAAAGTCGACTGCCCACTTCCTTGTGAATGCGAAACGCGGTGATGATTTCTGACATAATATCATCAAACGAACGTGTCTTGATTCCATTGCGAGCCGTCTGGCCATTGCCATGCATCGGATCGCAGCTCCACAGAACTTTGCACCCGGAACGCAGCACCGCTTCGGCCAGCACCGGCAGCTTTGCTCGAATTTTTTCAGCACCGAATCGATGGATCAACGTCAGCCGCCCGGGCTCATTATCCGGATTCAGAATTTTGATCACGTCGATCAATTCATCGGGCGCCATCGAGTTGCCAACCTTGAGCCCGATCGGGTTGCGAATACCTCGGAAGTATTCAATGTGAGCTCCATCGACGGCTCGCGTTCGATCGCCGATCCAGGCCATATGAGTTCCGAGGTTATACCAGCCTCGCTGTCGTTCCATGCGAGTCAGAGCCTGCTCAAACAACAGTAACAGGCCCTCATGCGATGTGAAGAAGTCAACTCGCGTGAGCTGCGTCAGCTCGCCGGCTGAAACGGCTTCCATAAAGCGAATGGAATCGCTGAGTGACTCGAGCAATTGCTGATAACGTCTGGAGCCTGGCGTATTGCGAACGAACTCCAGATCCCAGTTCTCGGGATGATGCAGGTCTGCAAACCCGCCTTCGCTCAACGCGCGGATGTAGTTAATCGTCAGTGAGGATCGCTCGTACGCTCGCAGCATTAGCTGCGGATCAGGTCGACGTTCGGCCGCTGTGAAGCCCGCGCGGTTCACGATGTCGCCACGATAACTCGGCAGTTCAATTTCGCCGCGTTTCTCCAGGTCGGCGGAACGAGGTTTCGCGTACTGGCCTGCAATCCGCCCAACTCGCACGATACGTTTCTTTGATCCGCAGATCAGCACGAGGCTCATTTGGATCAGAACCTTCAGCTTTCGCAGAATTGTTCCGGAGTTGCAGTCATCGAAACTCTCCGAACAATCTCCCCCCTGAAGCACGAAGGCGTTGCCATCGGCCGCGGCTGCCAATTGTCCTCGCAGCCGATCCACTTCCCAGGCCGTTACCAGCGGCGGCAATTGTGAGAGCGTTTTGAGAGCTTCAGTCAGCTCTGCGGGATTTTCGTAGTTAGGTTGCTGCAGAGCAGGACGCTTCTGCCAGGAATCCGGAGTCCAGGTCGTTGTCATGATTCGAAAATGCGTTGGCTATGGAATTCGTGCGATCAGTCGCTAAGGGTAGCAGGCTATTGGTTTTCACAACCCGAAACGTCAGTGAGGGATCAGATTGCCGGTGTTCGAGGCCCGGCATCCCTCGCTGATGCTTCGGGTTACGATTCAATCAGCAGCCTGTCAGACACGGCAGGATATCGCACGCATCACGTTTTGTATTCCGTTTGCCGAATTTCCCGCGCAGATCTACCGGAACGCACAAAAAGAAAGCGGGCGAGTCATCGTTGCGGGTGTCGATGACTCGCCCGTCGGAGCGTGGGCCAGCGCAGAAGTGGAATTTCAGCCGGGAGGAGGGGCTGGAGTTTCCTGAGTAATTGAAATCAAAGGATTTTGATCTGTCATACTCTTTCTGCTTGAAGTCAGAACGACTTCTTTCGCCCTGGAAATCCGGCCCATGAGGGAGTGCTGCCGGACGTCACGGTTCGCTCGCTGGGGAGGTTTCTGCCACTAAACTCAAATTCTTCGCTCGGCTCAGAATCGGAATCCCCTTCTGTGTCAGGGCCGTTTCCGTTTCGAGCAGACTTGGTTGACTTCGATGTTGTGGGCTCCAGTTTTCGAGGTTCGAAGCCATCAGAGTCACTGAGAAACTCAAACAAGTCCGAATTCTGTTCTGTTGCTGGTTCGTCAGGCTTCGCATTCGCGGGCTGGCCGTCGACGCGTCGTGGCATCGGAGCAACGATCGGTTGCTTCTTGTCTCTCTTCAGGCGGAGATCCACGTCCTCGGCCTGAGTACTGCTGGCTGCAGTTTTCAGCTCCTCGGACTTCTTTGTGGGGGACATCTTAACGCCGCTGTCTGCCCCTGCGAATTCCTCCGTCCCAGGGCTTTGAGAGCGAATGACTTCTCCGGCAGGTGCACGTCGAGATCTCGCAGGTGCTTTTGTTCCTTTCGACACCGGAAGCTCAGGTCGAGAGGCCGCCTGAGCCTTCGAGTCCGCATCGCTCTCGTTCGCAGCCAACATTTGTTCTCGTGGCAGCGTTAATTTGGGCATGCCAGCCAGAACCCAGCCTCGCCAGTTCTTTTCGAGCGACTCGATGCCCGCGTGATCGAAGTTCGTGCGGATAGCGTCCTCCCAGTTTCCTCGTTCGCCGTCTGCAATAAACTTCAGGTAAGCGTGTCGTCCCTTTTGCTGCACAAGAAAGTCGGCCAGTGCATATCCCTGAGCATACAGCGTCAACATGGGACGCTGTCCCTGTGGATACTCTTTCATGGACAACAGGTCACGCAGTGAGATGATCTCGTTCTTGTTTCGAATCACTTCGTTTAGCAGAGCAAGCTGCTTGAGTTGCTCAGAGCGATGCTCAAACAAAGTCGCCGCGCCTTCGTCGGCCCAGCGTGGTAGAGGTCGACGAAAGTGGCAGGCGAAAATCGTGTGATTGACTTCGTGAGGAAGGACGGAATCCAGAATTCGTTCCAGAGTTCCCTGAACCTGCATTCGCCAGTTCAAAACTTCCCCGCGTACAAATTGAAATGTGGTCTGGCCGCCGGCTCCCAACGCCCCTTCTCGGACGGCGATTCGGCAAGGACGACTCCAGTTGGGCAGCGGTTTGCCGAGCCAGAAAACTGCGAGTTGGCGGCGATAAAGTTCTGCGGCTTTGCCGACCTGCTCCGCGACTTCCGGACGATCTGACGTCACGGCAAAGTTAACGGTTTGATACGTAGCGGCCTTAACGCCCTGGCTGAGTCCCGCCAGCATGGCCACAAAGGCGATGTATCGCAAAATGCGAGCGTCCCTGCTCATTATTTGGATCTCTGTTTGCGTTCAATTTGGTGCAGCAAGTCCGTTTGCCGCATCATCTGATTCTTCAATACCGACCGGCAGCAAATGCCGATCCAGCATGAGAAGTCTCAATCAACGTCTGTCGGGGAATACAACCTAAAGCCATTCATCGTAGTAACTTACAAATATCGAGTTCGTTCCGGTGCCACCGCAAATCCCGAAAAGGAACTCCGGCAGATTCTGCAGATGTTACAACGCTTGTCAGTTTTGCATCCAGAGCAGTTTCCGCACGATCGCATGGGGCTGCGGGCGATTTTGGTAGGTCCTTTCTGCCGGAAAGGACTTCGCGACTTGTCGCGACCTCCCGTGCAAGGAGCTGAAGATGTCACCACCGACTTTGGCAGCACCCCATCGGGCAAGGTTCGCTCCATAATATTCTCTACCACGGATGGAATTTACCGGGAAGCTGACGCATCCCGCTCGCCGGCGCCATGCGTTTAGCCAGTACCTTTCCTGCCCGCCTGTTCACGTCTGAATGATTCAATTCGGAATCGAATCGCCTATTCTGGCTGTTTGTCCCAGAATTTGCGTTCTGCCTCCTTTTGCATGGCATTTCCGTGACGGTAGCATGTCGCCCCGTAAGCTTGATAACGCGAACTTCGCCGGCTCTACGGAGATCTCCGAGAATGTTTGCAGACTGCGTCATTGCAACGTCTGCGGCATGATGAGCCTGTGTTCTGAATTGATCTCAGCGGGGACGGTCGTCGATGAAACGTGCAGTACTCGTTCTGGCCTGCGTCGCCGGATTTTTCGCAACGGCCAGCATTCATTCAAAACTCTCCGCCGATCAAACCTCGACACCTCAGGAAGCACTTCGGAGTAATCCTACCGCCGTCTTCGCGCTGACTGATGCACGAGTTGTCGTGAGTCCCGACGTGACGCTGGAGAGGGCCACGATCGTCGTTCGTGGCGGAAAGATCGAATCCGTCGGCGATGTGGCAGCGCCCGCAGACTCACAAATCATTTCGATGGCCGGCAAGACGATCTATCCGGGCTTTATCGACGCTTACGCCGAGCAATCCGTTTCCGGAGATCCTCTGGCCGGGACGGCTCGATACTGGAATGGACAAGTCAGTCCCCAGATTTCCATGGCAAGGCACCTGGCGGCGAATGAAGATCTGAAGACTCTTCGAAAGCAGGGCATTGTTGCTCAATTGATTGCTCCGGCAGCAGGTGTGATTCGAGGCACGAGTACTGTTGTGGCCACCGGCGATGGGGAACCCAACCAGACTCTTCTGGCCGCAGATGTCGCTCAGCATCTTTACCTCACGGTTCCTCGTCGAGGTCGTGACAGTTATCCCGGCAGCCCCATGGGAGCCGTCGCTCTTGCGCGGCAGGCGATCTACGACGCGCAGTGGTATCGAGATGCTCGAATCGCCGTTGAGGCTGATTCAACCCTACCTCTCCCTGAACACAACGATGCTCTTGCGGCTCTGCAGCCGGTGTTGAACGGAGCGCAGCCAGTTGTTGTGAAAACTTCAAATGAGCAATTCGTCTTGCGGGCCGATCAGTTTGCAGCCGAATTTGGATTGTCGCTGATTGTGGTCGGCAATGGCCGCGAGTATCGTCGACTGGCGGAGATCGCCGGCACCAAACGCCCGATCATCCTTCCGTTGGCATTTCCAAAAGCTCCAAACGTAAGTACTCCGGAGGCTGCTCAGGATGCGACTCTGGAGTCATTGATGCACTGGGATATCGCGCCGGAGAATCCAGCCCGAGTCGACTCAGCGGGGATCTCTTTTGCCTTCACTTCTGAGCGACTGGAATCTAAAGCCGACTTTCTGAAATCACTTCGCAAAGCCGTGTCTCGAGGACTTGCTCCCAAATCTGCATTGAAAGCGCTGACGATCACGCCGGCTGCTTTGCTCGGATTGGACGATCAACTGGGCACAATTCAGTCGGGGCATCTGGCGAGTTTTGTGATCACTAATGGTGATTTGTTTGAGAAGAAGACCAGGGTTCTGGAGACCTGGGTTTCCGGGCAACGATTCGAACATTCTCCGGAGAAGGTTCGAGATGCTGCCGGCTACTATCGTCTTGATGTCCAGCCGACGGCTCAGTTCGACGGTCAACTCTTCGTAGAAATCACCGACGACGATGGCAAACTGCAGGGACGTATTTCTCGCCAGCCAATTCCAGCGGAACAGAAGAAAGAAAAAAAGAAGACTCGGGATTCAAAGGAAGAATCTGAAGAGAAGGCTGACAACAGCCCCGAGTCTTCCGCTGAGGTATCCTCTGATGACGAGAAATCCACGGCAGACGAATCATCCGATGAAGACAATTCGGACAGTGCCGAGGAGGGCACGAAGAAAGACGTCTTGAAGTTGTCCGACGTGAAGCTCAGCGATACCGCACTGACAGCCACGTTTTCGGCGAAGGATTGGGGCTTCGAAGGTGTGAGCCGGATTTCTGTCACGCTCACTGAACTGGATGCTCAGCAGCAGGATCGACCAGCGGGGTTAGGGGCGATCGTTTGGCCGAATGGAGCAACGGCGAGTGTTGTGGCGACTCGTGTTGAGCAACCGAAGGAGCACGTGGGGGCTGGTGAAGAGGACGGCGACGAGGGGGATAAAGATAAGGATCAAGATGAAGATAAAGAAGAAGGCAAAGACGCCGGGGCTGCTTCGTTCGCCGTGAATTATCCGCTGGGAGCCTTTGGACGAGAGAAGATTCCGGGGCAGCCTCGTCCGACTGCCTTTATCCATGCCACCATCTGGACGTGCGGTCCGGCTGGCCTCATTGAAGATGGAACGCTGATTGTTGCCGATGGGAAAATTGTTGCGGCTGGCAAAGAGATCGCCATCCCCGAAGGTGCGGATGTGATTGATGTGCGAGGCATGCACATCACACCAGGAGTGATTGATTGCCATTCTCATGCCGCGACTGACGGTGGAGTCAACGAGTCAACTCAGGCCATCACCTGCGAAGTTCGCGTGGGCGATTTTGTCGACGCAAATGACATCACGATTTACCGACAGCTCGCCGGCGGCGTAACGGCAGCCAACGTTCTCCACGGTTCTGCCAATCCGATCGGCGGCCAGAATCAGGTCATCAAACTTCGCTGGGGCCAGACTGGCGAGGGGTTGAAGTTCACCGAGGCACCTCAAGGCGTCAAGTTTGCTCTGGGGGAAAACGTCAAGCAAAGCAACTGGGAAAATGCTAACGATCGTTACCCGCAGACACGCATGGGCGTCGAACAGCTCTATCGGGATTCCTTTGAAGCGGCTCGCGATTATGCACGTAAGATGGATGCATGGAAGCTCAACCGTCGCGGCCTGCCTCCTCGCCGAGATCTTGAACTCGACGCGTTGCGAGAGATCCTGGACGGAGATCGCTGGATTCATTGCCACAGTTATCGACAGGATGAAATCCTGGCACTGCTCCGGATTCTGAAACAGTACGAGATCACGATTGGCACGTTCCAGCATATCCTCGAAGGCTACAAGGTGGCTGATGAGATGGCCAAGGCTGGCGCGATGGCGTCAGCGTTCTCCGATTGGTGGGCTTACAAATTCGAAGTTTACGACGCCATTCCTCACGCAGGTGCGTTAATGCATAAGCAGGGTGTTGTAGTGTCGTTTAATTCTGACGACGGCGAGCTGGCTCGGCATCTAAATCAGGAAGCGGCCAAGGCGGTGAAGTACGGCGGGGTTCCTCGTGAGGAGGCTCTGAAGTTTGTGACTCTGAATCCTGCAAAGCAGTTGCGGATCGATCATCTGGTGGGATCACTTGAAGCTGGCAAGCATGCAGACTTCGTCATCTGGAACGGGGATCCGCTTTCAAACTTCAGTCGTTGCGAACAGACATGGATCGACGGTCGCTGCTACTTTCATCGCGATGAAGACGACCGCATGCAGCGAGAATCGTTTGAACGTCGTAACGTGCTGATCCAGAAAATTCTGGAGTCCGGCGAAGACATGCATGAATCCGGTGAACGCGACACCGATCCCGCAGAACTTTGGCCGCGAACCGACGAGTTCTGCCACCATTTTCGCCACCAGCAATCTCTGCGAAATCAGGCACAGGAATAGAGTCAGCCAGTTGTTCTCAGGAGTCTTGTCATGAAATCGTTCAACCTGCTGATCTGTTTTTTGTCCTGCGTGACGACCCTGGCGTCAGATCAGATTCCCGGCGCGCCGCAAAAGAAGCCGATTGCTTTGATCAATGCCGTCGTGCATACGCTCACCGGGCCACCGGTCGAAAATGGTGTGCTGGTGTTTGAGAAGGGAAAGATTGCTGCGATCGGGGCTGAGATAAAGCCACCGGACGGAGCCGAAATCATTGACCTTAAAGGGCAACATGTTTACCCGAGCCTTATTGAGTCGCATTCGCAGTTGGGCCTGACAGAGATCTCGTCGACAAGAGCAACGCTGGACTTTGCAGAGTCCGGCACAATCAATCCCAACGTCAGTGCTCATCTGGCCGTGAATCCGGACAGCGAGCTGATCCCGGTCACTCGAGCCAACGGTGTCCTGATCGCAGTCAGTGCACCATCAGGAGGACTTGTCAGCGGCAAAGCCTCGGTGATGCAACTGGACGGATGGACTTACGAGGACATGACACTGCGAGCCGACGTTGGGCTGATGATTAACTGGCCTCAGATGAGAGCACCTCGGCGATCTTCGTCTAAATCTGCGAAAGAAGACGAGAAGCAAGAGAATCGTCCGGATGAACTCAAGGCCCTGAGAGCTCTGTTCGAGCAATCCAGAACCTACGGGAAGGCTCGCGCGGCTTCACCGATGACACAGAATTTCGACAGTCGGCTTGAAGCCATGCAGCCTGTGGTAACGGGGAAGATTCCCTTGATCGTAGCGGCCGATCGCGCGGCACAGATTCAGTCGGCCGTGGCGTTTGGAGTTGAGCAGAATGTTCGAGTCATCATCTTTGGCGGATATGACAGCGAAGCCTGCGCGGAGCTACTTAAGCAGTACAACGTGCCTGTGATCATTGATGCCATCCACAAGGATCCGCGGCGAGATCACGACGACTACGATGCAGCCTTTACGCTGCCCGAGCGATTGCGAAAAGCTGGTGTGAAATTCTGCATTTCGGGTTCGGGCCGTTCCGAGTCCTGGAATACTCGCAATCTGCCTTATCAGGCCGCGACCGCTGCGGCCTATGGGCTTCCTTACAACGATGCGATGCGAGCGGTGACCATTTATCCGGCTGAGATTCTTGGAATCGCTGATCGAGTCGGCACGTTAGAGAACGGGAAAGATGCGACGCTGTTTGTTTGTACCGGGGATCCTCTGGAAACTGAAACCCAGGTGACAGCCGCGTGGATTCAGGGCCGGAAAGTGGACCTGAGCAGTCGGCACACGCACTTGTTTAATAAGTATTCAGAAAAGTACCGGCAGCTCGGCGAGCAGCGGTAGGCGACGGTTCGCCCTCAATCAATCTTCGCCACCGGGTATATCCCGGTGGAACCAGAACTTTGCACTACTTCGGCTCCAATATGCGATTTAATGTGGGAAGTGCAAAAGCTGTTAAACCACCGGGGTAAACCCGGTGGCGGAGGAAATTTTGCTTGTTTGAGAACGCCTTCCCCCCGATCATCGAATCTGCGCGACGAGTTGTCGCAGTTTGCTATCGTCGATGACGACTCCTTTGGGCTGCTGTTTAATCAGCTCCATAATCTTCAGCACCTCATCGTCGTCCGTCGTAATCGTTAATTCTGCCAATCGATGTGCGACCGCTTTGCGACCGCAATGTCTTCCGAGAACCAACTGCAGCTCACCCCCGCCCACGACTTCGGGGCGGAACGGCAGATAAGTGTCAGGATTCTTCAGCAGGCCGTCCTGATGAATTCCGGCTTCGGTCGCAAAGATATTGGCGCCACCGATTGGCTTCATGCGAGAAATCATCACGCCCGTCAGTTGAGCCACGAGCTGACACAAAGGCGCCAGCTTGGACGTATCGATGCGAAACTTGCGGCGATACTGATCGCCATGCATCGCCAGAGCCATGACCACTTCTTCCAGCGATGCGTTACCGGCTCGCTCACCAATTCCGTTCACCGTGCATTGGACGACATTGGCCCCTTCTTCGATGCAGGCCAGAGTATTCGCGACGGCCAGGCCCAGATCGTTATGAAAATGGACAGCGAGCAGAGCACGGTCGAGATTCGGCACGCCGTCCTGAATCGCCTTGATGAAATCGGCGGCCTTGCGAGGCGTCAGTAGTCCTACGGTATCCGGAAAACCGATCGTCGTGGCACCGGCATCGATGGCTTCCTTGTAACACTGGCAGAGATAGTCGACTTCGGTACGGCTGGCGTCTTCCGGGCTGAAGGCCACGATTCGAAACTTGTCCGCCGCGTATCCCACATTCTGGGAGATGATATTCAGGATCTCTGAGCGACTTTTGTTCAGCTTGTGAACTCGATGCAGCGGACTTGTGCCGCAGAACAGGCTGACACCCTTTTTATGCAGAGGATTTCCGTCGAGAGCTTCAGCGGCGATATCGATATCGGATTGCACCGTTCGACATAATGCAGTCAGAACCGGCTTCTTGATGACTCCCACCATCATGCGGATGGCCTCCACATCAGCGGCAGAACTTGCCGGAAATCCTGCATCCAGAGAATGGATACCGGTTTCTTCCAGAGCTCTCGCGATTCTTAGTTTCTCGTGCGGTTCCAGAGTCGCCCCCGGCATTTGTTCGCCATCGCGAAGAGTCGTATCGCTGAAGAGAACAGTGCCGCTGCGTTTGTGGTGCGAGATAATTGCGTGCCGAACTTTCCCGGCGATATGGTCCGAGATCTTTCGGAGTACTGGATTCTGGGCCATGGGAGTCTCTTGATGAAGCTGGCCGCCAACTGGCGGGGCGTTGATTTAATCTTAACCAGAAGCGTCAGCGAGGGAATCTGTCAGTAATACGAAGACACATTGATCGCTCACTGACGTTTCCGGTGATGAAAACCACTTGAACCAAAACAATGCTGTCCAGCGGGCCTGAAAATTGAACCGTTGAATTCGGGAGAGTTACGCGACGGGAGACTATTGCGTCAAGTGACGAATGGTGTCCCAACCACATGGCTTGCGGCGGTTTTTGCCGATCCACGAGCCACATCATGTCCGTTAGTGGTGCCTGACGGTGCCATCGGGACTTTCATTACCATCGATTCTTCCGGCTCGATCCGCAAAATCGAAACATTTTCACAAGTCAACGGAAATGACGGATCGATATCAGGAAGGACGCTGGTACTTCGGCGTTCAGTGTCTGGATTTCAGTGTCAGGGCACAGCCCGATCCAGAATCTGACAGGCAGGATTGCACTCATGAAAACTCCCACTCTACTTTCAGGGAAGAACTCAATGCAGACGTTTGGCAGACAACTACGACGAGGGGTCGTGCTGACGGCGATCTGCTTGATGACGCTTTCGAACAGCGGATGTACGCTGACCGGCGGCTTCATCGGAGTCATGTGGGAACACATGCTTTTCTGGAAAACTCTTCCCGTGGTCCCGGTGCCAGCCCGCGCCAGCCAGTTGATGGAAGACAAGCTTCATGAAGATGAACGCTACAACAAGGTGCCTGTGCTGGATCCTGTTGAAGGCGACGTCTTCTGCGTCGATCCTCCGAGCGAGGACCAGGTCATTCGAGCTCTGCCTGACGACGGGGCTGGCGGATTCGCCTTCTTCCAGGAAACTCAACTCAACAACGTGCGAATCGTGGTTGAGCCGCTCGTCGACCGACTCGACGAATGCAAAGTTTATCCTCTGGTTGGCCCATGCCGACTGCACCACTGCCACTACAAGTGCACGATCTACTATGACAAAACGATCCGATCCTACTGGCCGGTTCCGTTCTCTCACGTCGATCAGTCTGAAGAAGTGGTCTATATTGACAAAGACCACCTGATTCGATGTGCTGGCCCAACCGTCCAGTAAGCAGAAGAATCTCAGTCACAGACTCAAGCCCGGCCTTTTCAGGTCGGGCTTTTTTGTTGGCCGGACACAATTCTTCCCGACAGTCATCGCAGACGACCCGCTGCGCAGATAAGATTCGGAGAGGAAAAGCGTGGATATTCCCCGGGCCTGCTTGTGTCGACGTGTGATTTCAGGCCCCTGTTCCGGAGTGGATTCTGCTTAGAGATTCAAGGCTTGCCTGTGGCTGATCCGGTAAGAGACGAACGAAACAGTGCTGCAGGAAGCTCCGGGCTTTCTCGCAGTGCCGCGTCGGCGTTGCCAGCGGATGCCTCCGACTCCTCAGGATCTGGTCTGGATGATGCGGCACCGCAAACGGTTGCAATTCACGAGCCAGCCGGCGATGACGACCAGCCCGAAATGGGACCGGTTGTGGCGGCCCTGACGTCAGCCTCAGCCGTCAGTTTCTTTTCCTCGGCGACCTTCCATCTTCTGCTGATAGGAACTGTCGCTGTTGTCTCGCCATTGCTGGGGCTGGACTGGTTGTTGCCCACCGAGGAAACTCAACCGCCGCTTCAGGCCGCTTTGGGCGACGAAGAGATTCTGGACGATCAGGCAGCCTTTGAGTTCATTGCAGATCTCAGCGATCAGTTTGAAAAGCCAACCAGCAGCCTCGAGCAACTGGCGGCTGAACTTCAACGGTCCGAAAACGGCACTTTGCTGACAGCACAGGATGTAGTCTGGAAGAGTCTGCTCGGAAGCAAAGAAAATGATCCCGACGAAGACGGCAGTGGAGTCTTACTTAAGGTTCCGGAATCCGGTCTGGCAGTTACGAAAGGCAGCTTTACGGCCTTCACGATCCCCGCTAATCCAAAGCCGCGCGATGTCTACTCGATTGTGATCGAAATTCGACTGCCGGATGATGTGAAGGAGTATCGAGTCAGCGACCTTGTCGGAGAAGTTCGTGGCTCCGATAAGTATGTCCAGAAAATCCCCTATGACAAAGACGCTCCGTCAGCAGCCGGATTTCAGACGAAGGACAAAGGCTTTAAAGTCCTGACGAATTCAACGACTTTGGAAGTCTTCAAGAATCGAGTTCAAATCATCGTCAAGGTTCCCGGCGCTGCCAGAATGGTCAAGGATGTCATTAAGATCCGCTCCCGGAAGCTGAAAGAAGAACAGGAATTGACACTCGTGTTTGGAGTTCCTGCCAGTTCACCGCCGGACGTGAAGTCATCAGACAGGGCTTCCGAGAAAAAGTCTGAGGATGAGGATAAGGAAGAGACTCAGGAAAACAAAGGCGAATGATTCCTCGCGGGCAAACTGCAGAGCCGTGAGCAACGTATTGAGGCTTCCGACAGAGTCGCGAATGGGCTCTGGTTCCATGCAGGCATTCTTCGAAGGTGTTGCCGTGCTACGGAGCGGCTTCTTCTGTCATCAGCGTGATGAGACTCACCTTGAGTTCGGCATCGGAATACTCGATGTGGATAAAAATCGATTCCACGGCAAAGCGATCCCACGCACGCTTCGGCCCAGGAATTTTGTGTTTGAAGGCCTTGCCGCTTTTCTCGGGCTTACCGAGCAGTCGTCGGACTTCAGTTCGATCTGCTTCACCAGGGATCTTATAAGGCAGCGGACCGGGGAGCGCGGCGAAACCATCGGCCTTCTCCACGTAGAGAAGTACCGTATTCACACGTCCGCCTTCGGCCAGAATCTCATATCCTGCCTTCTTGCCGCTGAAGTACTCAGTGACGGGTAGGCCTTCATGAAAATCCTCCTCCTTCGACACCTGAAGCTTGTCGGAAACGATCAGCCCACGCAATGCTGCGCTTTTGGTGGCCTTGCCAGGGAGAGACATGAGTTTTCTTGTCGTGGCAATGTTGCCGGTCTCCTGCATCAACGAATCACAAGCTTTCCTGGAACAATTCCCATCGAGCATTTCTTCCGCGTTCCCGCTCGTGAAGAAGGGCAAATCGCCGCCGCAGAATTCGCCAGAGCGGATGTGCCGGTTGTCGTTGAACCTGCTCTCTCACTAACGGTGACAAAGCAGGTGGCCTACAATATCGTTGATAAGCGAGCGGATCTCATCCCATCATGAGCCCACTGTTTCTATCGACGAAAGTTGACAACCGATGACTGCCAACGACTGCCTCAAACTCTTATTTGGCCTTCTGATACCGATCGTGGCCGATAGCGTCGACTATCCTTATTCCACCGCTGAGCCTCAAAAGAGCGGCTGGCCACTGACTGATGAAGAGCGGGCTTATGTCGTCGACAAACCAGAACATGATCGTCGACCAGGCCGAGAAGCCAACAAGCACTTACCACATCTCTGGCCTGTTGTTCCAAGTGCGGGATATTTCGGCGGCGATGCGTGGCTAAAGCTGCACGAAGCCCATGTCAGGACAGTGCAGGCCAATGCCGGGCCAGTCGATGTGCTCCTGGTCGGAGACAGCATCACGATTCAATGGGGCGAGTCGTGGAAGAAGCATTTTCCCGAATTGAAAGCGGTCAACATTGGCATAGGCGGCGACAAGACTCAGAACGTTCTCTGGCGACTTGACCACGGTGGAGTCGAAGGGCTACAGCCAAAGTCCATCGTGCTGATGATAGGCAATAACAACATGTTCTTTACGCCGGAAACCGGCATCGAAGCGGCCGCCAAAGGCATCGAGATGTGTGTGAAGAATCTGCGGGAGAAGTTTCCTGATGCGAAGATTGTCGTTGCCAGTATTCTCCCCGCCCACTCGCCGGACCATCGCTTTTATCAGGACATCAAAGCGACCAACGAAGTGCTCAGGACGTTGAAACTGAACAGCGATCCACTGGTGCAGGTGCTTGATCTCACGAACGATTTCCTGAATGAAGACGGCACATTGAAGAAGGAACTTTACACGCCCGACAACATCCACCTTTCACCAGCCGGTTACGCGGTGTATGCGGCGCAACTCAAGCCAATGCTCGAAGCCATGCTGGCCGGAAGACCTGTGCCAGCACAGCCCGCGAAGAAGATGTCACCCTGAGAATGTTCAGCCAGGAAACTGACCTGTATCCTGGATTGTGGCTGGGCCGGATCCTGCAACAAGTTCACCTTGCGAAACACATGCATTTCTTCAAGTGAGCCCACGTTCGATGATAAGGTCTACCGCCAGATACGGCTTTCTCCGTTGGCTGTTTGTATTGGTCGCGCTGAGTTCCGGAGTTCTCACAACGCGACTGAACGCTGCTGAGGATCGTCCCAACGTTCTGCTTATCCTGGCCGACAACTGGAAATGGCCGAATGCGGGTGTGCTCGGCGATTCACTCGCGAAAACTCCGACATTTGATCGCATCGCGCGCGAAGGCGTGTTGTTCACTCATGTGTTCAATCCGGTCCCATCGTGTTCGCCGACGCGATCGTGTCTGCTGACAGGTCGGTATGCTCATGAAATCGGTGAACGAGCCAGCTTGTACAGCGGCTTCCCCAAAGACACGCCGGTGATGACCGATCTGTTGCGTGCCGCGGGATATCAGACCGGCTACAGCGGCAAACCGTGGGGACCGGGCAACCATGAGGTCTCTGGCTGGAAAGAGAATCCAGTCGGTACGAAGTTCGCAAGCTTCGAAGCGTTTCTTAAACAGACTGCAACATCGAGGCCGTTGTTCTTTTGGCTGGGCAACACCGACACGGCCACAAAGGCTGGACGACTGCCCTATATCGGCCGAGACCGTGCGACGTTATCCGCCGATCTGATGCCGATTCCTCCCGAGCTTCCGGACTGCCCCGAACTTCGTCAGGATCTGCTGAACTATTACGGCGGGATCATGACTATGGACGACGAAGCCGGTGCGGCGATTCGGCAGCTTGAAGACCGAGGACTGCACGATAAGACCATTGTGATTTATGCAAGCGATAACGGCTGGCAGATGCCGCGAGGACTGGCGAACTGCTACGACGCCGGCTCACGCGTTCCCATGGCCATTCGCTGGGGGCAACAACTCAAACCGGGGCGAGATGTCGATGCCTTCATCAACAACGCCGAACTCGGTCCGACGATTCTGGAGCTCACGGGAATTGCACGGCCTCCCGAGATGACTCTGCCCAGCTTTGCGGACTTGCTGCTTGATCAGCCTGCTTCTTCAGTCGCGAGCCCTGTTGATCGCGATTCCGTCTTTATCGAACGCGAACGACATGCGGACGTGCGTCGCGATCATCTGGGCTATCCGATGCGAGCCATTCGCACTCGCGACTTTCTCTATGTGCGAAACCTGCGCTCCGATCGTTGGCCGGCCGGTGATCCAGATATTCTCTTCCTCCACGGCCGTCCATTTGGAGATGTAGACACGACCAGCGTGAAAGACGTCCTGCTGGCGCATCTGGATGATCCGGAGTTCGCAAACTTTCGACGATTGATTTTTGAAAAGCGGCCTGCCGAGGAATTGTACGATTTGAAGTCGGACCCACATCAGATTTACAACGTTGCCGAACAGTCAGTCTATGCGGCAAAGCTCTCCGAACTCCGGCTTCGCGTGGATCACTGGATGCAATCCACCGGCGATCCGCGAGTCGACTCGGAATCCGATGTGTTCGACACGTATCCCTATTACGGCAAGGCCGCCTCGCGACCAGCGGAGAAATAGTCGGAGAATGCAATCGAAGGTTAAGTTTGTGAGCGGGTGGTTCGTTCGCTCGTTGCGTTAGTATTCCGCTGGGTGGCACGCTCACGCACTGGGAGTGTGCCGCAGGCACCAGAAGCCTCTGTGACGGCTTCAGACAATCTCTCGAGGTTTTCTGACGGTTGAACGTGCACACATGGGCTTCTTGTTGGTTCTCAAGACAGCTTATGCAGTCTGTGCGGCCAAGCGGTGTCCTCGTAATCTCGCCTCAACCGCGATCTTCGCACTTACACAAATTTACTTACTTTTCCGTCAGAACTTGTCTTCCTCGATTCTCCGTCCTGGGCCACAATTTGTGTTGATGGTTGTGGTGATGGCTTTCGAAGCGATGTGTTGGGTAACGAGAATGGAGTCTCGGCAGGATGTCCTCTATAGCACGTTTGTCAGAACTATGGTATCGGCCTGCGTCTCGTTCGTTTCGGAGTTCATCGTGGCGGTCGTCAGCACGTTGGCAGCTGGCGGTTATTGTTGTTCCGTTTCTGACATTTGCTCTTTTCGGGCATTGGGCGAATTCGGATGAAGTTGGACCGTCCTCCGGAACCGCTCTAAATACGGCAACGGTCTCAACATCTGACTACTATCGCAAACACGGGCTCTGGCTGGTGCCAGCGACGACGAACGATCAAGCAGGTTTTGCGCTGTTCGGAACAGGATCAAATGTTGTCGCGGTCCACGCCCCAAACGGCGCGGAGTCGTTCCCGAACGTCCGCGTTCGAATTCCGCCATCGCTTGGGAATCGCATAACAGTCTTTGCCGATATGCCGTTTCAATGCCTCGGCTTGCCAAAGAAATCCGACTACGCATTGGGTTCTGATTACAAAGACCGGCAGTATTTATTGAGAATTCCGCTGACTGCGATTGCCGGTGTACCGTACCTGAGGGACCACGCATTTGTACTGGATCCGGCCGCCGCAACGATTCAGTCCGTGCCGTCTCCTGTGATTTCGGCAGAAGGCGTTCAAATGGCAATTGCCTGGAAAGACGGAGTTCCTCAGTTGCCTGCAGCGTTTCCAATACTCGGCAACCGGAACGTCGTTTTGGACACTGGATGCACGGCGTACGTGTGGCTATCCCGCGAAAGAGTCGATGCGCTTGAGCGAATGGGACAGTTGCGACAAATCAGGTCCCTGTTGATACCAGAGGCAGGCTCAGGACAGCGAACCGACACCCCCACAAATCTCAGCGTACTGCGTTACATCGATTTTGCGGGAGTTCGCTTTCATAACGTTCCCGTTCTTATCGCGGACCGAGATACCATCGGGCTCGAACTCCTGAGGTATTTCCGCACGACAATCGACTTTCCGACTGGGAAGGTTTGGTGTGAGAAGCTCAAAACGGATGAGGTTGCTCATCTTTTGCCTCCAACTCTGGCGTGCTCGCCATTTTTCTCATTTCGGAATGCCGGGGCACTGGAGGTGGTTGATTTCGACGAGTATTTCTCCGACGTTGATCACAGCCTCAAAAAAGGCGATCGCGTCCTCAAACTGAATGGCGCTGATCCGAAAGATCTGTCGAGTGAAGAGGTTTACAAGGTTCTGTCGATGGACAATACGACAGTTTCACTAGACATGCTGCGTGGTGCCGAGCGTTTTTCCGTCGATCTGAAACTGAAACTCCCTTATCAGTGGCCGATAGAATGGGAGTCTGCAGGAGTGACAGTCGATGAAGATTTTGAGGCTTCGCTGAAGTAATCCGTTGCCTCTGGGTGACGATTCCACGCAGTGGGAGTGTGCCGGTGGCAAAAGTAGCCTCTGTGAAGTTTTTTTCAGCTGACAAGGTTCTCTGAAAATTGAACGTGCACACATGGGCTTCTTGTTGCTTCGCAAAACAGCCTATGCAGGCTGTGGCACCCTGTGGCTTCACGCTTGTGGACCGTTGGTTTGAGAACTAGTGGAATCTCAACCCCAACGGGGTTGTACAACAAAGCCCGGGGTCGCCGTGACAACGGCGTACCCCAGGATATGTTGCCCAGCGATTTGAACCTCAACGAGGTTCCACAATTCATTCCTGCGGTACCTGATTAAAGACTGATGTCCGTGCTGTGGAACCCGCTCGAGGTTCTTGACATTCCCTGGCCCGATACCTGGGGTGCGCCGCAAAGCGGCAACCCGAGGCTTTGTTGTAGAACCCGTACCGGGTTGAATCGCAGGATTTCTTGCGGTGGATTTTTCAAGGTCTCAGCAACAATGGACTCTTTCCTGAGTAAGAAATGTGGGTAAGGATGAGGTCAGCAAGGAAGACCTGTCGAAATCGCCGACTAGACCCGGTTGGATGGTTGGATGGGGTGTAGTCGCGATCGATTGCGCGAATGGGTAGTTTAGGTTATTGTGGTGGCTTCTGGTTCTAAAAGACACGGAGGCAACACAATGGATCTTGAAAAGCTGACAGCGGAAGAGCGACTCATTGCCGAACAGGCTGTCCTGAGTTTTAGATCACTCAACAAAGCTTGCGATGATGCGAAGGATGGCACGGTCCTCGCTGTGGCGGAAAGGCTCGCGCTGATACAGGGACGCAAGCTCATTCAGCAGACACTGCAAACATCGCTTGAGTTGCAGGCTCGCGCAATCGAAAAAAAAGTGAAGTGAGCCGAGCTTGTTCATGTGGACGAACGAAGTCGCATCATGGACGCAAGTCGCGTGTCTTGATGACATCATCCGGAGAAGTCTGTCTGTCCCGAGTTTACTTCCGCTGCGTCGCTTGCGGTGACGGTGGCTTCGCGGCAGATTTGCGGCTTGGAATTCACAGCCGTTACAGCGTAGAAGCAGAACGGCTGGTGTGTCTTGCGGCGGCAAGCTGGTCGTACGATGTGTCGTCGGATCGGCTGGAAGAGTTCTGTGGGCTGAAGATCGGTGACACCGCCATTCGTGAGATTTCTCAGCGTCGCGGTGCCGCGATGAATGCGTGGCAGAACTCTGATCCGGAAGCGTGTCGTGAGTTCCGCGAGTCTGATGGCGAGGTTGAATTCACGACCGACGGAACGAGTGTAAACACGACAGAAGGCTGGCGAGAAACGAAACTGGCGATCTTTTCGAAGCGGGAACTGGGTGAAGCAGCGATGGCTGACGAGTGGGCGACGCGAACATTGCCGGCTCCCAAAGTGCGAGTCGCCTTCGCCGCGATTGAAGCCAGTGATCGGTTCGGAAGTCGGTGGTCTCAATGGTGTCGAAGACTCGGGATTCTGGACACATCAAACATTACCGTACTGGCCGACGGCGCGAAATGGATCTGGGAAGAACAATTGAATCATCTGCCCGCAGCCGAAGGCATGCTGGATATCTTCCACGCAGTAGAACACATTGCGGAGTCAGCACGAACTGTGTTTGGCGAAGGCACAACGGAAGCAGCACAATGGCTGGATGCCGGCCGCAGCGTCATCCTTGCCGAAGGCGAGCTCGGACTGCAGCGTCAGATTGCCGAAACGATGAAACAAGTTCGCTCTCCAAAGAAGCGTGCGAGCCTTGCGTCACTTTCCGCCTACTTCGCAAATCACAGCCATCATATGCACTATGCTGTCCGCCTTTTGGAAGGTCGCTCGATCGGGAGTGGCCAGATCGAAGGTGCCTGCAAAAACCTGATCGGTCGCCGCCTGAAACAAACGGGAGCCCGGTGGAAAGTCCGCCGCGTCAACCGAATGGCGGGGCTTTGCTCCATCATGTACAGCGATCTCTGGAAAACCTACTGGAATGCCGCATAAGCCATTCCACCGAAATCCGCGACTGCACCCCGGTTGGATGTCACATCGTTCGCAAACTACTCGCTGAACGTTTGGGACATTACAATGTCGGCAGACGTTGTCACTGGAAAGTCAATGGCGACAACGTTGTTCCACTCCACGCGTCCTGCAGTTCAGAGCCTGAAATGCCCAAGTACACCGCCACCACACTGGCCTCACTTCTGCTGATCGCGTCTGCGCTGGTGGGCTATCCCAGTACTGCCAGAGCCGACGAATCGGCAATCGTCTTCAGTCGCGATATTCGGCCGATCCTCGCCGGACATTGTTTCAATTGCCATGGGCCTGATGAAGGCTCGCGAGAAGGTGACTTGCGGCTGGATACTGAAGAAGGGGCGAGAAAATCGCTGGAGGTTGAAGGAGGCATTGCGAAACTGCTGAGCCGCGTGACGAGTCATGATCCGGATCTCGTGATGCCGCCGCCGAGTGTCAAGAAACCTCTAACGGCGGCTCAGATTGAACGGCTGACTCGCTGGGTCGAGACCGGTGCACCGTGGGGATCGCATTGGGCGTTTGAGCCGCTCGTTAAGCCGGCCGTGCCGGATCAGGCGGAGTGGTTGCATAATCCCATTGATCATTTTGTGCAGGCTCGACTGGCGGCAAGAAAAGTCACGCCGAGCCCGGAAGCGCCCCGTGAGACTTTGATTCGTCGTGTCACTCTGGATCTGACGGGACTGCCACCGACTGCGGACGAAGTCGACAACTTTGTGCGGGACACGTCCCCTGATGCGTGGGACAAAGTCGTCGATCGACTGCTGGCTTCTCCGGCCTATGGCGAACGCATGGCCTGGAGCTGGCTTGATGCGGCGCGGTATGCCGATTCAAATGGCTATCAGGGCGACAATGAACGAACCATGTGGCCGTGGCGAGATTGGGTGATTGATGCTTTCAATAAGAATCTGCCTTACGATCAATTCACTGTCTGGCAACTCGCGGGAGATCAACTGCCCGAGGCCAGCTTCGAACAGAAACTGGCGACCGGATTTTGCCGCAACCACATGATCAATGGCGAAGGCGGACGTATCGCGGAAGAGAATCGCGTCGACTACGTGATGGATATGACGGAAACAACGGGCACCGTCTGGCTGGGCCTGACGATGAACTGCTGCCGCTGCCATGATCATAAGTTCGATCCGCTCAGCCAGAAGGATTACTACCGACTCTCCGCCTTCTTTAATCAGACGCCGGTCGATGGCGGCGGCGGCAATCCACAAACTCCACCGGTGCTTGCTGTGGCCAGTGACGACCAGCGCCAACAAGAAAAGGATATTGAAACTCAACTAGCCGCGTTGAAGCAGCCTCTTCAGCAGCGTGAGCAGGAACTCGTGGCATCACAACAAGCGTGGGAACAGGCCACGTTGGCCAGCGCTGGTGAATCCACCTGGCAGCCGTTAAAGGCAGGCAAGGTCAGCGCGGTGCATCAGACGTTGACGACACAGGAGGACGGTTCAATTCTGGCGTCCGGTGAGAATCCTCGTAACGACACGTATACGCTGGAACTGACAACCGAACTCGAAAAGATCACTGCAATTCGGTTGGACGCGTTGAACCATGACAGTCACACACAAGGCGGTCTCTCACGGTCCGACAGCGGAAACTTCGTGCTGACGGAGATCGAAGTTCTGGTTCAGCAGCCGGGCAGCGATCAAGCGACGAAGGTCTCAATCGCATCGGCCGAAGCGACTTACGAACAGGGCGATCTGAAGGTTGCACGAGCGTTCGATGGCGATTCGAAATCAGGCTGGGCTGTGTATGCCGGCAAGCCGATTGATCGATCTCACTCCGCTGTGTTCCGCCTTGCTGAGCCATTGACGATGAGCAAAGACGCATCGTTCACGATTGTGCTGCGACATGATTCGCCGCACGTATCGCACAACATCGGTCGTTTTCGATTGAGTGCCAGTGCAACACCGGATGCGAAACTTGACGACAGCAATTCCGCGCTGATCGCGAACCTGAAAACTCCGGCCGACCAGAGAACTCAGGAGCAGCGAGATCAGCTTGTGGCCGCACAACGGGCTGGCGATGCGGCGTACGCAGAGTTGCTGAAGAACCGAGAACAGCTGCAGAAATCATTGAACGATCTTCGCGGTGGATTCCCGAAAGTGATGGTAATGAAGGATATGCCTCAGCCTCGGAAGACCTGGGTGCTGACGCGAGGTCTCTACAGCAAACCCGGAGACGAAGTCACGGCAGACGTTCCGGAGAAGCTGCCGCGATTGCCAGCCGGTGAAACCATCAATCGCCTGACGCTGGCGCGGTGGATCGTGTCGAACGACAATCCGCTGACGGCACGAGTCACCGTCAATCGATTCTGGCAGCAGTTCTTTGGAATCGGTTTGGTCAAAACACCCGAAGACTTCGGTGTGCAGGGAGAAATTCCTCTCCAACAGGATCTGCTCGACTGGCTGGCAGCTGATTTTCGCGAACACGGCTGGGATGTGAAACGGCTTATTCGCCAGATCGTTACCAGTCAAACGTATCGACAGTCATCGCGAATTACCGCTCGGGATGCGGAAGGTGAAACGGGCCCTGATGCATCCCATGGAATGTCGTACGAAGCAGATCCGGAGAACCGTTATCTGTCACGCGGCCCGCGTTTCCGGATGCCGTCGTGGATGGTGCGCGATCAGGCACTGGCGGCCAGCGGACTGATGGTTGCTGCCGTGGGAGGACCGCCGGTCAAAGGGTATCAGCCGGCTGGAGTCTGGGAAGAGACGACGTTTGGCCGCAAACAGTATGCTCAGGATCATGGAGACGCCTTGTATCGTCGCAGTCTCTACACATTCTGGCGACGCATCATTGCGCCGACGATGTTCTTCGACAATGCAACGCGCCAAACCTGCACGGTGAAGTCTTTCCGCACCAACACTCCGCTTCAGGCGTTGTTGACTTTGAATGATGTCACGTTCGTGGAAGCCGCTCGAGCGTTGGCTGAGCGTGTGCTGACGTCGGATAACGCCGGGGCTGCAAGTAACAAGATCGACGAAGCTCGCATTGATGCGGTTTTCCGTCGGCTGCTGGCTCGTCGAGCGACGGGCGAAGAGAAGACAATCCTGCTTGCGGCCATTGATCGCTCACGCAGCGAATTTCGAGCGGACCCGGAGGCGGCTGGTACGCTGCTGGCGATCGGGGAATCGAAACGCAACGAGCAATTGGACGCCATTGAACATGCGGCATGGGCCAGTCTGACACTGGCCGTGATGAATCTCGACGAAACATTGACGAAGGAATAACAATGAATCCGTTGCATGAAAATTCTTTGCACGTCGGCCGTCGTGAATTCTTCGGACGTTCAGCGGCTGGTCTCGGAACGGCCGCTCTGGCCTCGTTGCTGGCTCGCGATGGTCTGGCGGCGGAACGTTCGGGCGGGTTGCCGG
>JBIIIF010000054.1:0-32840 GCA_044235005.1 Planctomycetaceae bacterium
AACCACTTCAGACATACTGGAAGCGATTGTATAGGGATCGCCGTCCAGAGTACCGCCGATCGCCACCGGCCCGTCTGTTGGTCCGCTTCCCACAGCTCTGCGGAGTTCATGAACAACTCGCGAGCAGGTTTCGCAGGCGCGACGTTCCTGATAGACTTCCAGAGTTCCACAGTGCCAAAGATTTCCGATCTCGATGAAAGCCGGCACAATGATGGCGTCAAAGATCTTCGCGGCGCTGAAACCGTTCAAAAATGCGTCCATCACGATTCGGCGAGCTGAAGGTTCATCACCGCTCAGGAGAAACCTCAGAAAGTCCTGAAGATCAGAATCAGAGGATGTCGGGCGTCGACCTGACTCGGCCGGTAATCCGATGGCTTCTGGCTCACTCAGTGCTCGTCCCTGTTCCCTGAGAAATCTCAGCACGGCGTCCAACGTCATGCGTCGATGTCCACCGCCGGTTTTTTCCGCTGGAATCAAGCCCTTGTCCACCCATCTTTTGAGTGATGATTCGCTGACGCCGATTGCAGTGGCCACTTCTTTCGGTGAAAAAAAGTCGGTCATGGGAAGCACTCCGTCGAAGTTGTTAACTCTTGTTGAACGTTTCTAGACGAGTGCCGGATTCAGGCCAGTCAAAATACCACAAAAATGAACGATTTTTTGGTGGGAGTATCAGAAATGGCCTGATATTGTTAACAACATTCGATCGCTACGGATAGAAAAAGAACGTTTTGGCGGCATCTGCGTTCTGGTGGGCAGGCGGGAGGTTTCATGAAGGTCGCGATTGTTGGAGCCGGTATCTCCGGGCTGACCTGTGCATGGCTGCTGCATCCGCACCATGAAATCACGCTCTACGAGTCCGAGCCGATCGTCGGTGGCCACAGCAATACCGTGGAGTTTGATTGCGAAGACAAGGCGTATCGAATCGATACCGGCTTCATCGTTTATAACGATCGAAACTACCCCAACTTTATGAAACTGCTCGCCCGTCTCGCAATTCGCGGCGTGCCGACGGAGATGAGCTTTGCGGTTCGATGTGATCGGACCGGAATTGAATATTCCGGCTCAGGTCTCGTCGGGTTGTTTGCTCAAAAGCGAAATCTGGTACGCCCGTCGTTTCTGCGAATGGTGGCCGACATTCTGCGATTTAATCGTGCAGGAGCGGAGGATTCCCAGCGAGACCTGGGAACGATGACCGTGGGCGATTATCTCAAACGCAACGGGTACGGTTCCGGATTTTCCCAGCATTACCTGTTGCCGATGGGAGCGGCGATCTGGTCTTGTCCGACAGGAACGTTTGCAGACTTTCCCATTCAGTTTATCCTTGAATTCTACCGAAACCACGGACTTCTGAGTTTGACCAACCGTCCTCAATGGTACACGATCCCCGGGGGTTCTCGGCGTTACGTTGAACGCATATCGGCCCCGTTCCTGACAAGAATTCGTACCAGTTCTCCTGTTCAGCGAGTTGAACGCGATGACGATGGTGTGACCGTTTCTGCTGCAGGCGACGTTTCTCGTTTCGATGAGGTGATCTTTGCCTGTCACAGCGATCAGGCCCTGAGAATGCTGGGACAACCCACAGGGCTTGAGGAAAAAGTCCTTTCTGGTTTCCCTTATGAGATCAATGAAGCTGTACTGCATACGGATAGTTCTGTGTTGCCTCGCTGTCGAAAAGCCTGGTCGGCCTGGAACTATCGGATTGCTCAGTCGGGTGGCGAAGCGTCTGCGGCCACAGTGACCTATAACATGAACATTCTGCAGCATATCCAGTCTTCGAAAACGTTCTGCGTGACGCTGAATGACTCAGATCAGATCGCTGAGTCTACAGTGATCTCCAGACATCGTTACGCTCACCCGGTGTTCACATCTCAACGAGCTGTTTTGCAGTCGATGCATGCCCAGATGATTCGCCGCAATCGTACTTCATTTTGTGGTGCTTACTGGGGCAACGGTTTTCATGAAGATGGCGTTAACAGCGCCATGGCTGTGTGTCGTCGATTCGGGATACTGGATATTGATGGGACGCTTGATGGAAATGCTTCCGAGCAATCTCTGCTGAGATCGGCTGATGTCGCTCGCCGTTCAGCAGCGGCTTCGGGAGGTGCGAATGCATAGCTGTCTTTACTCGGGCACCGTCCGTCACCGACGTTTCACCCCGGCGCGGAATGAGTTTCGATATTCCTTGTTCCAGATGTATCTGGATCTTGCTGAACTTCCCGAAGTCTTTGATCCGTATCTTCTGTGGTCGGCTCGACGGCCGGCTGTTGCCTGGTTTCGCCGTGAAGATCATCTGGGGGATCCTGAAATCCCGTTAGACGCGTGTGTGCGCGATGAGGTTCAGCGGCAGACGGGGACTCGCCCTCTGGGTGCGATTCGGCTGCTGACAAATCTGCGGTACTTCGGCTATGTGATGAATCCTGTCAGCTACTACTACTGTTTCGATCCGGTGACCAATCGATTGCAGACTGTTCTGGCGGAAGTCCATAACACTCCGTGGGGCGAGCGACACTGCTATGTTCTGCAGTCTCCGATTCAGCGCCCTGGCGGCTCGTCAACCGTGTTATGGAATGATAAGGAATTTCATGTCTCGCCATTCATGGGCATGGGGCTGCGTTACCGCTGGCGTTTGTCTGAGCCGGCAGAATCATTGGCCGTTTCGATTCAATGCCATGAGATTTCCGATCCGGCCATCAATTCTCACTTAACGCCTGAAATTGTCGGCAGTGAGGAGAGAAAATCGGCGACTTCAACGACATCATCTTATCGTCCGCGTCCGTTCGATGTGACCCTGTCGATGCAGCGGCAGCCGATTACAGCGTCTTCACTGCGACGAATTCTCCTGCAACATCCTTGCATGACAGCCAGCGTTACTTCGAAGATCTATTGGCAGGCGTTGAAACTTTGGTGGAAACAGGTCCCTTATGTTCCTCATCCTCGTCAACGGCGAACGGGAGCGACGTCCGAGTCAACTGTGACTTTGTGATCGCGCTGTGCCGTTCTGATCCCTGATGTTTTGTTGAGTCCTGATATTTTGCTGAGATTGAGTCGATGCCAACAACTCTCAAATTGAAGTCTGCCCTGGGATGCGACGACATTTCGCTCGTGGAGCCTGCTGGCGACAGAAGTCAGCCTGAGTCTCCGGATGACGCCGCGGTTGGAGGTTCGACGACTGCCAGGTCGCATCGAAAGTGGCTGTGTTTATTCGAGCGACTCTGCCGCAGAATTCTCTGCAGCAACCTGAGCCGAATTTCCACGGGCGAAGTCGTGCTGGAGTATGGGACTCATTCGCAACGATTCGGTGATCTTGAAACCAACGAATTGATGGGCCATGTGCAGGCTCGGTCGCCTCGGTTTTTCCGCAGTGTAGTCACCGGCGGTGATCTGGGCGCTGCGGAATCGTATCTGGACGGCGAGTGGGTGTCGGATGATTTGACGGATCTGTTTCGAGTCCTCCTGCGAAACGAAACTATGCTGCAGACTTTTCGCAGTCCCCTGACGATGTTGACCCGTTTTGTCAGTCGATTGGGGCACTTTCGAAATCGCAACTCACGCGATGGCAGTCGCAGAAATATTCACGAGCACTATGACCTTGGGAACTCGTTCTTTTCGTTGTTCCTTGATCCCACAATGATGTACTCATCGGCGCTGTTTGCGAACGAGCAGGCTTCGCTGGAAGAGGCATCGCTGGAAAAAGTTGATCGCGTCTGTCGAAATCTGCAGTTGTCACCGGAAGATCATGTTCTGGAGATTGGCACGGGTTGGGGCACGTTTGCGATTCATGCGGCTCAGAAATATGGCTGTCGAGTCACCACGACCACGATCTCGGAGGAGCAGTTTCGCATGGCCACGCAGCGTGTCCAGGACGCGGGGCTGACGGATCGCATCACGATCCTGATGAAAGACTACCGTGATCTTGAAGGTCAGTTTGATAAGCTCGTCTCCATTGAAATGATTGAAGCCGTCGGTCAACAGTATCTTCCGGAGTACTTCGCCACCTGCGATCGTCTGCTTAAAGACAATGGAGCGATGATGATTCAGGCGATCACAATGCCGGAGCAGCGTTACGAACGTTATCGCAACTCGGTCGATTTCATCCAGAAGTATATCTTCCCGGGAGGTTTCCTGCCGTCTGTTTCTGTCATGCAGGAATGCGTTGCGACTCGCACGTCTCTGCGCATGATTGAACTGATGGACTTTGGAATGCACTACGCCCGAACGTTGCGGCTTTGGAACGAACGGTTCCATGAACGTCTCGACGAGGTGAAAGCCCTCGGGTTCGACGATCGTTTCATTCGGATGTGGAGATATTACCTGTGCTATTGTGAAGCGGCATTCCTTGAACGGGCGATTGGTGTGTGTCAGGTGATGTGGGCGAAGCCCGGCTGCGTTTTGGGCAATGTGGGTAACACTTGTTCGTGAGGGATCGGATGGCCATGTTGCACGTTGTTGCTCCGCTGATAGGGTTTGCGGAACAGGGGAAACTGCCGGACTGGATGGTTCGGAAGGGAATTCAGAGTCTCCTGAAAGCTCGATTGAAAACGCTGGAGGGGCCGTCTCTCGAAGCCGCAGGAGATTCTTTTCGACAGTTTCTCCGGGAACTCTCGGCTGGCCCTGTGGCCTGCGTTCCCGAGAAAGCCAACGAACAGCATTACGAAGTTCCACCAGCGTTTTTTGGGAACGTTCTCGGAATCCATCGGAAGTACAGCTGCTGCTACTGGACTTCAAACACGCAGACGCTCGATCAGGCCGAAGCCGAAGCGTTGCGGCTCACCTGCGAACATGCCCAGTTGCAGGATGGCCAGACAATTCTTGAACTGGGTTGCGGCTGGGGATCATTGAGTCTGTGGATGGCGGAACGTTATCCCGGGGCATCGATCGTGGCGATCTCAAATTCGAATTCGCAGCGCGAATACATCATGCATCAGGCGAATCTGCGAGGTCTCCTGAATCTGGAAGTGAAGACCTGCGACATCAACGACTTCTCGACGGAACGCCGGTTCGATCGTGTTGTGTCGGTTGAGATGTTCGAACATGTGAGGAATCATTCCCTGCTCATGCAGAGAATCAGCTCCTGGCTGAAGCCGGAAGGCAAGCTGTTTGTTCACATCTTCTGTCATCATCGATTCGCTTATCCGTTCGAGGATACCGGATCTGCCAGTTGGATGGCACGCCATTTCTTCTCTGGTGGAATTATGCCCAGCCAGAATCTGCTGCTGAACTATCAGTCAGATCTGTTGATAAGTGACCAATGGATCTGGGACGGAACTCATTACGAAAAGACCAGCAACGCCTGGCTTGAATTAATGGATTTGAAAAGCAACGCCGTGGAACCCATCCTGAAGGCCGCATACGGTCAGGACTGGGAGATCTGGCGCGGGCGATGGAGGATGTTCTTTATGGCCTGTGCTGAGCTGTTCGGATACCGCAATGGTTCCGAATGGTTTGTGTCGCACTACCTGTTCCGACAAAGGGGCTGATTTGTGTCGACCATTCTGCTGAACACTCTGGCGCTGGCCGTTGGGTATGTGATTCTCGTGTGGCTGTTGAGTCTCAGGATGGGACGAGTTGGGATTATCGATGCCTTCTGGGGGCCCGGTTTTGTGCTGATCGCCTGGCTGGCCTTTCTGAATTCCAACGTGTCCGGTTCAGATCGACTGGACCTGATCTTTCTGCTGGTGATGGTGACTCTGTGGGGACTGCGACTGGGCCTTCATCTGTCGATTCGAGTCTTCAGTGATCCGCATGAGGATCGACGGTATGCCGCGATGCGAGACAAGTACCAGCCGAATTGGTGGCTGAAAAGTCTCGGCATCGTGTTTCTGCTGCAGGGACTTATCATGTGGTTTGTGGCCTGGCCCGTGACGACGGCCTTCGTCGGCGGTGATGGTCGGTCTCTGGCGATTCTGGGATCCCTCGGAATCTTTCTCTGGGGCATCGGACTGTTCTTTGAAACGGTCGGAGACCTTCAGCTTGCCCGCTTTCGAGCGGATGAACGCAACAAGGGGAAAGTGCTGAACACGGGCCTCTGGGCGATGACTCGGCATCCGAACTACTTTGGTGATTTCGCCGTCTGGTGGGGCGTGTGGATGTTCAGCGTCTCCTGCGGCGCACCGCTGTGGACGATTGTTTCACCGGCAGTGATGGGATTCTTTTTGATGAAAGTCTCCGGAGTGACTCTTTTGGAAAAGGATATCGCCGAACGCCGGCCGGGTTATGCTGATTACATCCGTTCTACAAATGCATTTTTCCCGGGACCCAGGCGCCGTGGAAACTAGAGAACGGAACGAACGAATCAAGGACCATCAGATGAAAAGAGTTCCCGTTTGAACCACGACTTCAGTGTTCATGAATTTTCAGCCACAACATCCTCCTGATCCAGCCAATTTGGTCCGATCGTCACGTCGACGTCCAGCGGAACATCCAGTGTCATCGCCCCCTGCATCTTTTCGCGAATCAGTGGAATCAGCGCCGACGCATCATCCCGATGACATTCGAACACCAGCTCGTCGTGAATCTGCAGCAGCAGAGTTGCTCGCAGTGAACTGGACGCAAGGGCGGCATCCACATCCAGCATGGCTTGTTTGATCAGGTCGGCCGCAGAGCCCTGAATGACGGTATTGATCGCGGTTCGTTCTGGCATGTTGCGATTGATCCCGGTCGTGCGACGAATTCCGGTGATCGCCCGGCGACGATTCAGAATGGTGCGAGCATACCCAGTGCGAACGGTATCTGTCAGAACCTGTTCGCAGAATGACGCGACTCCCGAGTACTTCGCGAAATAGTTGTCGATGAATTGAGCGGCCTCGTCTTTGCCAATTCCCAATGCTGCCGCCAGGCCCCATGGAGTTTGTCCGTAGATGACTCCGAAGTTGACGGCTTTGGCAATGCGACGGAGATCGGAATTAACGGCTTCAACGGGGACGCCAAAGACTTCGCTGGCCACCGCCGAATGAATATCGATGCCCTGACGAAACGCTTCTCGCATGGCCTCATCGCCACTGAAATGGGCCAGCACACGCAATTCAATTTGAGAATAGTCGGCACAGACCAGAACCCAGTCCGGATCACCGGCTCGAAAGGCACGCCGCACCTGACGACCTTCCGGAGTTCGAATGGGAATGTTCTGCAGATTCGGATCGCTGGAACTCAGTCGTCCCGTGGCTGCCACGGTCTGATGGAACGTCGCGTGAATGCGGCCGGTCTGATCGTTCACCAGCACTGGAAGAGCGTCCAGATAAGTTCCCTTGAGCTTTATCAGGTGACGGCGTTCCATAATCTTCGCGGGCAGAGGATGCTGATGCGCCAGCTCCTCAAGCACTTCCTGATCTGTGCTGGCACCTGTCTGAGTTTTCCGGATCACGGGCAGCTTCAGATCCGTGAACAGCACTGTTGAAAGTTGCTTCGGTGAGTCAATGTTAAACGTCCGCCCGGCCATGGCGTAGATCTCGGCCGTCAAACGATCGATCTCAATCGCCGCCAGATCGCTTTGACGTTTGAGTTCCGGAACGTCGACACTGATCCCGGCAAATTCCATCTTCGCGAGAACTCGAATGAGCGGCGATTCGAGGGCATCATGCAGCGACGCAAGGCCATCTTCCTGCAATCCTTCCTGCAGACCTTTTGCGACAGCAGTCAGCAGACGAAGCTGACGTTCGCAGCGGTTTGCGGATTCCTGAAACGGGTCCGCCGGCGACTCGGCAACGTCGTCTTCTTCAAACATCGTTTTTTGACGACCCTTGCGAGAATCAGCGATGGCGGCTTTCTTCACTGATTCCGTGGCATGTCGATCAACGATCTCCGCCAGCTCATGCGTTCTCGCGCCGGCGTCCAGCAGGTAGTCGGCGATCGAGGCATCAAACAAACGAACGGGAAGCGGCAGGCCGGCCGACAGCAGGAGATGACAAAGTGGCTTCGCGCTGGAGATGATGACGCGACCAGGGAATGCAGAAATCCACTTCAGCAGAAGTACAGTGGCTTCCGTGGATTCGTTGCCGGACAAGTCCACAAGCATCGTGCGAGTTGCGCTGGATAAACCCGCGCCGGTGAGACGTTTCTGACGCACGCCCTGACCGGACGTCATGAGTTCGACGAAGACGCTGTCGAGTGATTCGAAGGACTTTAACTCGGTCGACAACGAAGACGGTGTATTCACCGTGATTCTCTCATTCGGCTCTGCCGAAACTGAGGTGGCCGCACCAGCCGTCGCCGCCGCATGAGGTTCACCACTCAGCGACGCCTCATCAGAAAGCATCAGCGATTTCTGGCGAGTCGTTTTCTTGCCCGAACTGTCGGGTGCATTACTGTCAGCGGCCTTCGCTCGTTGACCGCCGGATGGAGCGGCCCCCATGTTGGCCGCATCATCCGGTTCCAGGACCAGCTTCTCACGCATCTCGGTTGCGTAACGCCGAAAGCCCAGCACACTGAAAAGATCATAGAGCGATTTAAAGTCGGGATCGCAGATCGTGGCTGATTCGAAATCCACCGTCATCGGCAAGTCGGTCCGCAGACGCACCAGCTCCCGGCTGAGTCGAGCCTGATCGGCATACGTCACCAGATTTTCGGCCAGCTTTTTCCCGGGGGCTTTGTCCGCATTGGCCAGCACGTTGTCCAGAGTTCCGAATTGTTCGATCAAAGTTCGAGCCGTCTTCGGCCCAACTTTGGGAACCCCCGGCACGTTGTCGACGGAATCTCCAACGAGAGACTGGAAGTCAACGACCTGATCGGGTCGCACGCCCCAGTCTTCCATCAGACCGGCTTCATCGAGGAACGTATTCTTCCGGCAGTTCAGCATCCGAACCTGAGGGCTCAATAACTGCCGGGCATCCTTGTCGGAGGAAACGATCACCACGTCCAGATCTTTCGCGGTGGCCTGAGCTGTCACGGTGGCGATCACGTCGTCGGCTTCCCAGCCCGCCATTTCCAGCACCGGGATGCGAAAACCCTCCAAAAGCTGCTTGATCAAAGGAATCTGCGGACGCAGGTCTTCCGGCATTTCAGTGCGATTGGCCTTGTATTTCTCGTAAATCTCGTCTCTTTTACCGGGTCCCGGGGAATCGAACGCGCAGACGAGATACTTCGGTTTGCGGTCGCGAATGGCGAAAATGTCCCGCGTAAAGCCGAAAACGGCGTTTGTGGGCTGCCCCTGTGTTCCGGTCATCGGAGGAATAGCGTGGAAGACCTGAAACATCAGAGAAAATGTATCGATGATGTAGATGCAGTCGCGGC
The DNA here is from genome assembly GCA_044235005.1 of Planctomycetaceae bacterium. GTDB lineage: Bacteria > Planctomycetota > Planctomycetia > Planctomycetales > Planctomycetaceae > SXXK01. The sequence goes on from JBIIIF010000054.1 coordinate 9,226, forward strand.
TCATGAGGAAAACTTGCCGATAACTTCGTGTTCGTGGGGAATAGGCCGGGCGAAGCTTACAGAATCCTGCTCACCGAGTAACGTGGTTCCGAGCCTGCGATCTCAAGGGTGACTGTTTCCCCGTCGATGACAAAATGCTGGAACTCAGCAATTTGCATTTCTCCCTGCGTTTGGTACATTCAGAGACAATTGAGTTTTCAAACTGTTCAAATATTCAGGTGTCCAGAGGAGGGTTTTTGTGGTTAAGTTGCGTTTGCGTGATAATGAAAGTGTTAACGAAGCAGTGCGTCGGTTCCGTAAGTTGGTTGAACATGCCGGCGTGAAGAAGGAAATGCGCAAACGAGAATTCTACGAAAAGCCAAGTGACATTCGTCGTCGTGATCGTCGCCGTGCCGAAATGCGAGCACGTCGCGCCAATCAGCCACCAGAGCTGGAAGCCACATAATTCAGGCTCGGTGAATATGTTGAAGATATGCAGAGGGCGAGCCTGATTCGGCGTCGCCCTCTTTTGTTGATGCCCACGTTTTGTCTTCCTCTCTCGCTGCATCCGTCATCTCTTTTTGCAGCTTCATCCTGTTGGGCTTCGGACTGGTCGGTTGAATCAGTTTCGGTACCCCGCCCACGGTTAGGGCTCGTCGCGATGCATCGTGTAGTCATTGGTGAGCCATACAAGTTCATTCCGCCTTATCGCGGACATTGGTTCTCATGGATGTTCCGTCTTTGGCTGCGTCCGTATCTGCGCAAATCATACGGCGTATGGCAGTGTACCTATGAAGGTCTGGATCACGTTCGTGAGAGTCTGAAAGCTGGCCACGGCATTCTGTTGTGCCCAAATCATTCGCGCGATTCGGATCCGATGATTATCGGGATGTTGTGTCGCAAGATTCCCAGCCATGTCTATTCCATGGCAAGCTGGCATATCTTTAAGCAGAGTCAGTTGGAGTCCTTCGTCGTTCGTCGACTTGGCGGGTTTAGCATCTATCGCGAAGGTCTTGATCGGCAGTCGCTGGATACCGCTGTGCAGATTGTGTCGACCGCCGAACGACCGCTGGTGATTTTTCCCGAGGGTGTGGTTTCGCGGTCCAACGATCGCCTGAATTCTCTGATGGACGGTGTGTCATTCATTGCGAGGGTTGCTGCAAAGAAGCGAGCGGAGATCAGTCGAGGCAAGAAAGTCGTGATTCATCCCGTGGGTATGCGTTATCGCCTGACTCGTGACCTGATGGAATGTGTCGGGCCGTCGTTGAAGATGCTGGAAGAAAGAACGTTCTGGAAAAGTCATGAACATTTGCCGATTCTGAAACGCATTCACAACCTGGCGAACGCTCACCTGGCAACACGAGAAATCGAAATCCTCGGCGACACTCGCAGCGGCCCGTTTCGTCCGCGGATCGACAATCTGATCAACGGAATTCTGCAGCCGGCCGAGCGACAATGGCTTGGCAAAGCTCGCACGGGAGACGTGGTTTCTCGCGTCAAGGACATCAGATCAGCGATCGTGCCGGAGTTGCTGCGGGGCCATCTTTCGGAGGATGAACAACGCCTGCGATGGCGGCAACTGACAGATTGTTATTATGCTCAGACGTTGTCCATGTACCCGATCGATTATCTCGATGAAGGCGTTCGGGGCCCTGTGACTCCAGAACGCATTGCAGAAACAGTCCATCGGCTTGAAGAAGACCTGACGGACAAAGTGACGCACCAGGAATGCTGGCGTGTCGACTTCAGGATTGGCCCGGCCATCGAAGTCGACCCCGGTCGAAAGCCCCGTGGACCTGATCCTCTGATGCAGTCTCTTCGTTCGGAAATGCTGCGGCTGCTGAGTGTCGAAGACTGGTGGCCGCCAGAACCCGTCGTTAACGTGGACGAGTAGCCTGATACCAAAACCTTTGCTAAAGACCTCTTCACCTCGTGACTCAGGATGTTCACAAATTGGACGGTCTTTACGCAGGCATCGCTGCCACAGTCATGGGGCTGGGACGATTTGGAGGCGGAGTTGCAGCCGCTCGGTTTCTTGCTCAGCACGGAGCACTCGTCACGGTCACCGATCTGAGACCTGCGGCGGACCTGGAAGATTCCATTGCCGCGTTGTCTGATGTTCGCATTCATCGCTGGGCTCTTGGTGAACATCCCCTCGATGTCTTTCAGGGCTGTCAGCTGCTCGTTGCGAATCCCGCTGTGCGGCCCGACAATGCCTTCGTAATCGAAGCCATCCAGCGCGGGGCGGATGTTACGACGGAGATCGAACTTTTTCTTCGCCACAATCCCGCGCCGGTGATTGCTGTCACGGGCAGCAACGGCAAGTCGACAACCACGGCCCTGATCCATCATCTGCTGAAGGGATCACCGACCGACGAAGAACCCAACTCAGGGTTTCGAAGAATCTGGCTGGGCGGAAATATCGGAATCAGTCTGCTGGATCAGCTCCCTCAGATCACGGACGAAGATATTGCGGTTCTGGAACTCAGCAGCTTTCAGCTTGAGACTCTGCGACGAAAACGCTTTCGGCCTCAGATTGCGGTGCTGACCAATTTCTCGCCCAATCATCTGGACTGGCACGGGACAGTCGCCCACTATCGAACAGCCAAACAGGCGATCTTCGATTTTCAGACCGCTGACGATGTCGCCATTGTCCCGGGCGACGATGAGAACCCCGCAGACGGAGCACAGCCGATTGTCTGGAAAACTCGCGGACAACGAATGCAGTTTGGCCTTGTTGATCAAGGGGAAGATGGCGTCTTCTTTGATGATGGCAATCTGATTCTGCGTGCGGCTCGCGGCACTTTTGAAGACAGCGTACGTTTAACAATTCCGGCCCAGCTTCCCGGTGCGCATAACGCACTTAATGTCGCGGCAGCCACTTGTGCGGCGTGGCAGGCCGGGGCCAATCCGGAATCCTTCTCGGCCTCTCTCAAAACTTTTCAACCATTGCCGCATCGTTTGCAACTGGTTGCTGAACACGCGGGTCGGCAGTTCTGGAACGATTCAATCGCGACCACGCCCGAATCTGCGATCATGGCCCTGCGAGTTTTCTCGGGGCGTGCAGTATTGCTCGCCGGAGGATACGACAAAGGCCAGGATCTGCGCGAATTCGCGAATGAAATCAAGGTCCATGCTAAAGCTGTGGTACTGATGGGAAAGACAGCCGAATCCCTGAAAACGCTGCTGGACTCTGGCGGTCAGTCGGCGACACTTCCGACGATTGTGGCGGGAGACTTTGCCGAAGCATTTGCCCGTGCGGTTGTACTCAGCAATCCAGGCGATATCGTGCTGCTTTCACCCGGGTGTGCAAGTTACGGGTGGTTTCGAGATTATCGAGAACGAGGCGAATTGTTTTGTCAGTTCGCCAGGGAATGGAGACCTGTGGAATGATGCTCAGGATGAACAGGCGTTCGTGGCGGCCTTTGGTATGTGGTCGTGATTTGTCTGCGATCATGTCGCTCAGTAAGTCGCTGGTGATGTGGCTCGCTCCGCTGGTTTTGCTGACCGGCTGCGAAGAAGGTCCGGCGACGGATAAGGCGGCCGAGTATGCTCGCCGTGCCGCTCAGGAAGATTCGACCACGCTGAAGATGACTCCTGATGAGCTGCGGAGGAAGCTGAAGACGAACGAGATGGCCACGTTTCTCGTGTCGGGCAACGATATTGTTGAGGTCAATCTGTTTCGTTCAGGCGTGAGGTCGATCGAAGCGCTCAAGGGCCTGCCTCTGCGCGGGATCGACCTGGGACTGACTTCCGTGTCTGACCTGTCGCCACTGGAAGGGATGAAACTGGAAACATTGATTCTGGAAAATGTTCCGGTGAGTGATATCAGTGTTCTCAAAGGTATGCCGCTGAGAGTGCTGAAGATGCAGAAGACGAAAGTGACAGACTTTTCCGTTCTCCAGGGGATGCCTCTGGAACAGCTCAATCTGTTGAATCTGCCATTCAGTGATTTGTCATTGTTGAAAGGCATGCCACTGAATACCTTGTGGCTGACCGCAACACAGGTCACAGATCTCAGTGATCTTCCTGCGGGGCGACTGGTCAGTCTCGACATTGAACGCACGGCCGTCAGCAATTTGTATCCTCTCACGACGATGTCCTCTTTGCGCAGATTAAACATCGCGAGCACGCAGGTGACCGATGTAACTCCGCTTCGCGGTCTGAGCCTGGAACGGATCGTTCTGACGCCCGAACGAATCAGAACCGGGATGGAACATCTGCGAGCCATGAAGAGTCTGGTTCTGATACAGACTTCGATCGAAGAAGAAATGTCGGCGGAAGACTTCTGGAAACGCTTTGACCTCGGAGTCTGGAAAACGACAGAGGTAACACCAGAGAGCGAAAGCAAGTAGTGGATCGCGCCAGAGATCCCTGCGATTTGTGGACTTCCGGCAACTTCTCGGCAAGCTCGCACATCGTTCACTGCAGAGTCGGCATTGCAGCGGGCCGGCGTCTTTTGACGTCGCGAGTTTGCGTCTATCCCAACCCGCTGCGTGAGCGAGGGATAGTGTTTTTGCTTTTTTTGGCAGTGCGACCTTAGATTCCTCGCTGACGTGTTTTGACGTCGTGAGTTTGCGACTATCCCAACCCGCTGCGTGAGCGAGAGATAGTGTTTTTGCTTTTTTTGGCAGTGCGACCTTAGATTCCTCGCTGACGTGTTTTGACGTCGCGAGTTTGCGACTATCCCAACCCGCTGCGTGAGCGAGGGATAGTGTTTTTGCGTTTGACGCAGTGTTTGGAAAAATCCCTCGCTCACGCGTCGGGTTATGATAATCCCGTGTGTTTTCGCGCCGTTGATCTGCCAAAGTCCTGAAACGCGCAACTTCAAAGTCAGCGCCTGAGCGGTCAACGATGAATTCATCACTCAAGGCTGCGTAGCCTATTGCGGGGTGCAATCGCGGATGATTGTCAAAGTAGGTCCTTTCTGCCGGAAAGGACTTTCGCCGGAAGGCGAAACCCGTGTGCAACACGCGACAGGATATCGGCTCGGAACCTTGGTTGACGTGCACACAGGTCGCGGCAGGCCGCGAAGTCCTCCTCGGCAAGCTCATCTTTACCCGCATCTTTTCAGGAAACGCCTTGTAGTCTTACAGCCTTCTCTCTTTGATTCCGTCCCGGAATTGCGAGCGGCACCGGGGGGCGACACACGACTCGCGGCCCCAACCCGGCTTTACGCCGGGTGAGCCAGGGTTTGGAAACTACAGAGAAAACCAAACGATGGACTCGGCCCCATCCGGCTTTACGCCGGTGGACCGCTGGTTTGTCAACTCGTCACGGTACGGTGTGAAGTCAGGGAGGGCGCTCGTGGATTGTTTTCGAAGGATTGCCTCAATCGTGGCAGTTTCCAGAATTGTAGGCCAATATAGTTATCAAACCTTGGCTCCATCGGCGTAAAGCCGAAGGGGGCCGAGTTATGGCTGTGAGTTCGCTGGTAGTTTCCAAACCGGGGCTCCACCGACGCAGGGTCGAGCGGGGGCCCAATCGCAACTGGTCGCCTCAGAAAAGCTGCTTCATGCAATTATCGACGCGTTGACGCCGAATGCGGAATTCACCACAAAGATGTGGGTAAAGAGGAGCTCGGCAAGGAGAACCTACCGAAATCCGCGACGACACCCCCTATTCCTGCTGATAACCGTGGCGATTCCATTTCATCACACATTCCTGCAGAATGATCTCGGTGATCAGAGCATTCACCGGCTCGAAGCACTCTCAATGACGATGCAATCTGGGGAGAATCATCATGCAGCATGGGCTTCGGTTCCTTATCTTTCTCGGTTTGGTGATTGACTCCTCGTCCGCGTTTTCTCAGTCGGCGACTTCAGACCCGCAGACGACCGAGAGTTACATCCGCCTGCACTACACCAAGCACGAATACATGGTGCCGATGCGTGATGGTGTGAAGCTGATGACCGCTGTGTTCGTGCCAAAGGAGACCGGAAAAACGTATCCGATCCTGATGAAGCGAACGCCTTACAACGTCGCGCCGTATGGAGAAGAAAAGTATCCCGCAAGATTAGGGCCGAGTGAACATTTCGTGCGGGCTGGTTACATCTTCGTGAATCAGGATGTGCGAGGACGGTTCGCGTCGGAGGGCCAGTTTGTTCAGGTCACGCCTCATATCGTCAACAAAACGAAGCCCACCGATGTGGATGAAAGCTCGGACACATACGACACGATCGAATGGCTGCTGAAGAGTATTCCCAATCACAACGGTCGAGTCGGAATGTATGGCATCTCATACCCCGGCTTCTACGCGGCCGCCGGAATGATCGACGCACATCCTGCGCTGAAAGCCGTTTCTCCTCAGGCTCCTGTGGGCGACTGGTACTTTGACGACTTTCTGCATCATGGAGCCTTCTTTCTGGCTCATGCTTTCAAATGGCTGAGCGGCAATGCCACCGAGCGACCAACGCCGACCATGGAGCCTGCAAAGCCTTATGTTTACCCGATGACAGACGGCTACAAGATGTTCCTCGAAGCCGGGTCCGTCGAAAACATCGACAAGCTTTATCTGAAAGGCGCGATTCCGTTCTGGGAAGACATGATGCAGCATCCGAATCGCGATGAGTTCTGGCAGAAGCGTGCCATCATACCGCATCTCAGAAATGTCGCACCGGCGGTGATGACAGTCACGGGCTGGTACGATGCCGAAGATCTTTATGGGTCTTTCAAAACCTATCAGTCAGTGGAAAAACTGAATCCAAATGTCAACAGCGTTCTGGTCGTTGGACCATGGCACCACGGCGGCTGGGCGTCTGTTGATGGTGACAAACTGGGAAACGTTTCTTTCGGCTCAAAGACCGGTGCGTTTTATCGAGCAGAAATCGAACTGCCGTTTTTCGAGAAGTATCTTAAGGATGCTGACTATCCAGCTCCTGCTGAAGCGACGGTGTTTGAGACCGGCTCCAATACCTGGAGAACCTTCGATGCCTGGCCGCCGAAAACTGTGGAACCCAAAACGCTGTATCTGAAGCCCGCTGGAAAGCTCGACTTTCATCAGCCGGATGGAAAAGACGACCAGTCATTCGATGAATTCGTCAGTGACCCCAACAAGCCGGTTCCGTACACCGAGACCATAACACCAAGGATGACGATCGAGTATATGGTTGACGATCAGCGTTTTGCTTCTCGTCGCCCTGATGTTTTGACTTATCAGACGGAGCCATTTACCGAAGAGACGGTCATTGCCGGTCCGATTCAGACGGATCTTTGGGTGTCGACCACGGGGACCGATGCGGACTGGATCGTCAAGCTGATCGATGTCCGCCCGGATGGCCCGGACAGTGTTCCTCTGGCGGGATATCAGATGTTGTTGCGGAGCGAAGTGATTCGAGGTCGTTTTCGGAACGACTATGCAAAGCCTGAAGCCTTTGTGCCCGGCGAGCCGACTCGCGTGCGTCTGGAATTATTAGACGTCCTGCATCGCTTTCAGAAAGGCCATCGCCTGATGGTGCAGATTCAGAGCACCTGGTTTCCGCTGGTCGATCGGAATCCTCAGACCTTTGTGCCCAACATCTATTTTGCCAGGCCGGAAGACTTCCAAAAGGCGACTCACCGAGTTTTCCGGTCAGCCCAGCACCCCACGAGCCTGCATTTCGGCGTCCTGCCCCGCCAGGACGCTCACGCCGTGATTGTTTGGGCAGAATGTCGAATACATTCCAGGCGGGCTGCGATCGATCCTGAGAGCCCTGGGTGACCATTGCGCTGTCATCGAACGAAAAGAGGGTTTCGGAATATCCCGAAACCCTCTGATTTATCACCACAAAAATAGGGCTGCTCGGACTTGAACCGAGAACCAACGGATTATGAGTCCGCTGCTCTAACCGATTGAGCTACAGCCCCCCGTGAGTAGGATAACATGGCCGTGGATCGACGACACCTGTGACGACGACCGTTTTCGGAATTCTTGCGAGGGCAATGCCGAGCCAACCGGCCCGGCCCACTGCGGTGGACCCCATCGGCGTAAACAGCCTGTTGATTTAATCCCAACCCGCTGCGTGAGCGAGGGATAGTGCTTTTGCGTTTGCCGCAGTGTTTCGGGAAATCCCTCGCTCACCGGCGTGGTGAATTAATCAGCCAGAACGCGTCAGAGGGGTGTTGATTGAGTCGTGTATTGATCGTTTTCGTTTAACGGCGAGCCGCAGGCGTAGGCGAAATCCAGCAGCAACGCCTGCGGCTTGCCGTTGAATAACTAAATCAAAAAGCCGTCACGCGTCGGGTTATGATATCCCCTGTATTTTCTCGCCGTTGATCTGCCACAGTCTTGAACATCGCAACTTCAAAGCAGGCTTTTGCACGACAGCCTTCGTTTCGACTGGTGCAGAGGCCGATAAACCAACTGGGCAGGCCAGGTGGCGGATCAGCGATCAAAACCCATGTAACTTGCGATGCGCCGCCAGGTTCGTCATCAACGGCCAATGCCGTTCTTCCCGAGGCAACCGAATACGCCGCCCAACCATCTGCTTGAGCGGCGTTTGGTCTGGGGAATCCTCATCGAAGGCAGTCTATTTCAACTTCGCAAACCGACCGTCTGGAAGCTGGCTGAAGTGTTTCGTCTTCGAAGCACAGGAATGCTGGTTCTCGACGCTGTGGCGTGAGAGGGCACAGCAAGTCATTTCGGAGTACTCAATGGCCAAGCCCGAAGGCGGGTTCGACAATCGAAGTAAATCGAATCTTCGCCGCAATCCTCATTCAGAATAAGCTAGCCTTCGCTTCTAAAGCGATTGTCATCGGCCGTAGAACTCGGGAACACTTTGTCGCACTCTTCAAGATAGACCTACGCTACCGAACCATCGGAACCGTACCACTCAGATCGCCACGTTTGGCGAATCTCCTGCATCTTGGGATAACAAGCCGTTGAATCTTGGACACCATTTTTCAAATCTCAGCTGTCATCGCGTCAGTTTCATCTCGGCCGCATCGATCTTTCCATAGCAGGTTGGGTAGCGAACACACGCCCAGAAGGGCTGCCCCTTGAATTGCCCCTTTGTCGCCACTTTTTTCGTGGTTGTCCCCCCGCACTCGGGACAAGCCGGTGCAACGATCTGGCAATCTCCCGCCAAAACGGAAACCTGAGACAAGTCAATCATTTGGGGAATAGACACTGCAGTCGGATCTGCTAAAAGCGACTGCAGGGCGGTGCCGTTTAACAGGATAATGCCATTCTGCAATGCGAACTTGATCGCGTCCGCTGTAAATGCTCCGGACGTGACAATGATGCAGTGATGGGCTCTGAAACTCTGCTTCAAACCAAGCTGTTCACGAACAACAGAGACAGGAACCTTTAATACTTGCCAGTGTTTGCATTGCACGATCGTCCGTTCATCGTCCTTTGTGAGAACCAGGTCAATTCCACCGTCGGCTTGGTCACTGCCTGTGCGCTGAACACAGAAACCTGCTCGTCTGAAGACGGCAGCTAGCAGCTCTTCAAACTCTGACCACGAAAGCTGTCCAACGTTTTTGAGAACCTGAGATTTATCCAGCAATGCTTGTACGCCCCGCGGAGCATTTGAAAGTGTGTTTCGTTGCTGCTCGGAGGTGATCAACGACGAAGAGACACGGGAAGTACTGGGACGGCGCAGCCACGAAAGCAATCGCCCAATCACAACGAGACCTAGACTTAGTATGAAGGCGGGCAAGGCAAGACTATGCAACACGCGGGCAAATGGTTCGAGTATCAGCTTCGCGGGATTAAGTGCAGTACCGTTCAGCTTCGGCGTATCGCTTGCCGAATTCAGAAGTATCCATGGAATAAGCGATCGCATGGAGACATACAACAACATGGCGACCGCAGTGCCGGCCCACCATGGCAAGGTTAGCAGAGCATCGATGTAATGCTCAAATGGACTTGGCTCATCGCCTCGATTACGTCGGCGGGACATGCAGCGATAGATCCTGACTCTCTGGCAATCTGTAATTGGTCCTGAATTCGCTCAGCAGCATGAGTTGATCTCACGCTTGATTCTCACGATCGGAATCGGTTTAGTGACTCTACCCACACTCGGTGGTGGATCTTTCACCTCTCATGAGTTACAAGTATTGTGACAAATAGAACGTCCTTTGTCAGTTGCGTCAACATCGTGAACCGTGTGAAGAACTCGTGAATAATGGCAAAATTTCTTAATACCAGTGCAACAAACTACTTCCTCGAAGAACTCATCAAATCAGCGAAGGATCGCCTGATCCTGATCAGTCCATTTCTGCGCATCAATCAACGGATTCGTGAGCTGCTCGAAGACAAGAACAGGCTGAAGATCGACGTTCGAGTCGTGTATGGTAAGAGTGAACTTCAGCCGGAAGAAATCAGTTGGCTCCGGGAGCTGACATACGTCAGGACCAGTTTCTGTCAGAACCTCCACGCAAAATGTTATCTGAATGAGGAGTCATGCATCATCACCAGCTTGAACCTGTATGAGTTCAGCCAGGTGAACAACAACGAGATGGGCGTTCTTATATCCCGCAGTACCGATCCCGACTTGTACCGGGATGCGTACGAAGAGGCTCAGCGAATCATTCGTACAAGTGAAGAAGTCCGAATCTCGCTTGAAAAGGTCGCGAAGGAGCCCGAACCAACGGAGTTCGCCGGCTCAGTAAAGGATACCGATAACGAGAACTCCCGAGATGGCAAGCTCTCTACCTCAAAACTGGCAACAAAACTGGGGATGCGGACCACCGACCTACTCGCAAAACTTATTTCAGACGGATATCTGGAAACGCGGAACGGTAGCCAGTATCTGACGGAGAAGGGAAAGGCAGCTGGAGGTGAGTTCCGAAAAAGCCAGAAGTACGGCGTGTATTTTCTATGGCCTGAGTCACTGAATCCGTATTAGAACATCCGCCTACTGCAACATAGAATGTCTGGCAAACGCTAGCTCATTGGGGTCTTGATGACTGAATTTCTGAATCCGTCGGCGAACACGCCTGAGACTTCCTTTTGGCATGAATGCGCGAGGCTGGTCGAGAGTTATGCGACACGTCCGGAAAAGTACTCAGCGACGACCGAACAGGCGCAGCTGAAGGCTCGTCTCGTTGAGCTCTCTCTGGCGCTTGCCCAGTCGATGTCTCCAAGCCCATATTGGGAAGCTGGCGCTTCCGTTGGGTTTGGCCAATGGGCTCAGATGCCTTGGCTCGCTGTTTACGACAGTCGCGAAACGAAGTCTGCTCAGGAAGGGACCTACATTGTCGTTCACTTCTCATGGGAAGAGCCGCGGGGTATTCGAATCGGGATCAGCGTAGCAGCGACGGAATACAAGCGTAATGCCGCGAAGCGGGCGAGGGAAGTTCGTGACGAGCTGGAACCAGCTCTGAGGCAGGCTTTGGCTTCCCGTGCATTCACCGATTCAACAGACCCGACAGCAATCAGAGTCGAACTTGGATCGGGCAAGCGCGCCGCGGATTATTCCGACAGTATGGTATGCGAGAAGTTTGTTGCAATAGAAGCATTGAAAACGGATTCAGTGAGTCTAAGCACAGACTTTGGGTTGCTGCTGTCCGTGTACAAAGCATGGACGGATACTCGACCATCTGAACCTGCCCGGCAAGAGGTTTTGGACTTCTCGGAAGTGATCCGAAGTTATCATGAAGCACGCGTTGTCTTTCTCAGTCCAAAAGACAAGGAGGCGTATTTCATTGAGTCCGTTGACGAGTCCGGCTGTTCTGTGCGTCGGGTCAATGGCGAAGCAGAACGCGTAACGTTTCGCAGCTATGAAACAAAGAAAGAGCTGGTTAAGCAGCAAGGGAGGATTGCGCGTCGGGGTCAGCTTGACAATACTGTCGCTCGCCATATGTGCTACCTTCAAAGTCCCGAACTCGGACTTTCGCCGGACAATCAGGAAGTCGTCTACCTTGGAGACACGGCGGCAGCCGTTCAACATTTCATACAACAAATCCAGGCACTGTCGAGTCCGAAACTTTACAAGCCGGCCATCCTGCTTGTAGTTCTTGACGGCATTGAAGCCAGAGAGCTTGATGCTAACCGAATATCATTCGATTGGTTGCTTCCACGTTTCCAAGCAAGGCTGCGAACAATTGGACTCGAGGTAGGGGAGCAGCAACTCGCCGAAGGCTTTGAGCGTTTGGCCAACGACTTGTTTTGGATGCTCGCCTACCATGATGTTTCCACGATAGACAGTACTTCGAAGCCATCCGCTAAGCACACTCGGGAGACGGTTGCTTACGCAGTCATTAAGGAACCATATTGGGCCTCGCTTCAGAATCCGGCTCAACTCGGCAGAGTACGAGAGGCGGTCTTGCAGAAATGGCCAGACCTGAGAGATTCGATCGAACCACCCACAGTGATTGATGAGAGTGATGCCATGCGTTCATTGATCGACAGAATACGCGCTAAGGGATTCGTGTTTCAGCCGTGGCAGATTGCCGCCTATGTGACTGCGATTCGAACAAAACCATTTGTCATTCTTGCTGGGGTGTCCGGCACTGGAAAATCCAAACTCCCGATGCTGGTGGCAGAGTTAACTGGGGCGGCGACCCCACGTCGAATTGCAGTTCGACCGGACTGGACAGACAGCTCAGATGTGATTGGGTATGTGGACCTGCAGAATCAATTCCGGCCGGGCGTGGTCCTGCAGGCGATGCGTGCTGCATCCATGAACCAACAGCGTTTTCATGTTTGTCTTATCGACGAAATGAATTTAGCACGGGTGGAACATTACTTCGCGGAGTTCCTGAGCGCGATCGAAGACCGGCGACCCAGCGAAGGAGGGGGCTTCGAAAGTTCGCCGCTCATTACCCAGCAATTATCAAACGATTCAGAGGAATGGGGTGACCAGACTATTCCTCGAAATCTCGCCATCGTCGGCACTGTAAACATGGACGAAAGCACTCATGGATTCAGCCGGAAGGTACTTGACCGGGCCTTCACCATTGAACTTTCCGAGATTGATTTGGCTGGCGGTTTGACGAAATCAGGGCTCGCCCGCACGGGAGAAACTTTAGAGGAATGGCCAATCAGCAATTGGATGTGCCCTGCCTCCCGCCTTGATGAAGTTGATTTCAACGACCCATTGAATCAGAAAGACATTCAACGCACAGTCGAAACCCTTCAGCAAGTCAACGAGGTACTTGTACACGCGCAATTGCAGGTTGGTTACCGAACTCGGGATGAAATAGCGTTGTTCGTGATTAATGCCCGGAGCTTGACCAGTGCTTTTGTGACAAACGACGGCGCCAGAGTGGATCCGCTCGATTTGGCATTGATGATGAAAGTCTTGCCACGAATCGCCGGTGGAAGCAATTCTGTGCGAAGAGTCTTACTTGGGCTTCTCGGGATTGCCACGAACGGTAGTCCGCTTTCAGCCGACGCTGATCCAAGTGATCTAATTGAATCATGGGAGCGAGAGTCTCGCCCGGGAGCGTTTTCAACAGGACGCCATTCTCGAACTGCTTCTCGCCTGTGTCTAATGTGGAATCGTCTTGAAGTTGAAGGCTATACATCGTATTGGCTGTAAACAATGCAGGATCTTTTCCGAATCCACACGAATCTGTTCTCACTCGACTGGCGAGCCACTTCGCGCACGCCAACGGTTGCGTCTTCTGGCACCAAGTTTCTTGACGGATATTTTCGAGCAACGCCGCGATCGAAGGATTGCACCTTGCTCACTGGTTCATGGAAAGCATGGCCGGTCGCAATCAGCAACAACTTTGAAGCGGATCGAGGCCCGGCACTCTTCGAAGAAACGGAGTACCAGATCTACGCCCGGTGCAAAAGCACGTCGAACCGCATCACGGTCGTTCATCGAGATCCATTGATAATCAGTCGCCTCTCGCATCAGGAAAATGAGACGGTGCTTCATGGCGCATTGAACTTCCGAGGACAGATCGGACGCAGCACCTTTACGGTGTGCATCAACGATAGGCCTGTGCTTGATCTGGACCTTGAAGTCTTCCCCACAAAAATCGACTATGAAACCGACTACCAAGAAATACTTGCAGATCTACAGCAGTCCGTTCGGAGTCTGGCGTACGAGTACTTGCGGTCGACATTTCAATTCGGGAAAGTCACGGCCACTGCAAAGCCCACTCAGCTTGAGTGGTTGCTTCTGCTTCGTGAAGTCATCGAGCAGCTCCGTAAAGCGATTCAGGAAGTTGCCCATCACCCACGCCGCGGGTTAGTGCGGCGTGCACGGGTCTCTCGGATCGAAAAAATCAAGAAACTGAATTCGGTGTTACGAGGTCAGATTCGCCGTGGTCAGGGACGTGGCATGATGCTAACCACTGAGGTTGGCTGTGTGAGAGAACAGTTAATTGATTCATCGCCCGAATCAACGCTCGACACTGCAGAGCACCGTTGGCTGAAACGGCAGTTGACCGAAATCCAACAAGAGTTGGCCCGCATTAGTCAATCATTCAACCGTGAGGAACAATCCGAACGTAAAGCGGCCATAGTGTCTGAAGTGGTTGCGATGGAGCATTCCATCACTCGCATGCTAACCGTCGAGCCGATTCGTGAAGCGAACGGAGATCCGCCGCCGGGATTCGCGTCGCTCGCATTGCTCACCAGTCCAGGATATCGGGAGGCCTATCAAACCTGCATGCTGCTCAAGATGGGATTGAGACTGGAAGGCGATGCAATCCGCGTAAGTGTTAAGGATCTGAACGTACTGTACGAATACTGGGTTTTCTTTGCGATGGTCCAGATCCTTCGACAGGCGTACGGCGATGTCGATGACTTCGGCAATCTTTTTCGATTACAGCGGTCCGGCCTCCATGTGGGTTTGATTCAGGGGCGACAACAATCGATCCACTTTACGCCATCAAAGACTTCTCGAATCACGATCACATATAATCCGCAGTTCCAAAACAAAGACACAACGCTTGTTCCACAGAAGCCGGATATTCTGATTCGATGCGAACACGACGGATGGCCTCAACTTCAATTGATCTGCGACGCCAAGTATCGCATCGACACTACAGAGGAGTATCGATGCCAGTTCGGAATTGCTGGACCGCCGCGTGACGCGATCAACGTCCTGCACCGATATCGCGATGCGATACTGGAGTTTGATGAATTTGACCCAGATGGACGTCGTCCGAAGCGTTCTGTTGTCCAAGCTGCCGCCCTGTTCCCGTTCACGGAGGCTCGGGAGGGAGAGTTTCGTGAAAGTCGATTGTGGACTTCCATCGAACGCCTTGGGATTGGTGCAATTCCGGCGTTACCACGGGGGCTTGGATACTTGAGGGAATGGCTACTCGGTGCGATCCAGCAGGGCGGTTGGGCCATGGCGGACCGCATTATCCCAAATGCGGTTGAAGAGCGCGCTGCAGACTGGCGTGACGCTGCCCGCGACCCTGTATTGGTTGGCGTGCTCGATTCCGCTAGTGCACAGGCAAGATTCGATTGGATCTCGAAAAAACGGCTCTTCTACATACCGCGCCCTAAAAAAATGCATCGACATTTTCGTGTGGTCGCTGTCGCACTCTATTGTCCTCGACCGATGCGGAAGACTCCGGCAATCGCATATGTTGCGGACGTTCAGGAAATTCTGGAACTACAGCGACGCGAGATCGATACGCCATGGTCAGCACGTGGATCGGGTGACGCCCCGATGCTTGTCTATCGCCTCGGAACAATTCGATCGATGCCACGCGTCCTTGAAAACACCGACGGTACGCAGACAAGCTTTAGAGGAGAACGCTGGACAACGCGACTAGCGTTGAGTCGTGCAGTGACCGCTGCCGAAATCGCATTGGAAACGGAACCTGAATGGAGGCTCTACGAATTATTGCATTCAAAGCAAATCAAATTCGAGCTCCGATTAAAGGAGATCCCGGGCTCTTTAAAAGATGAGCCAATCGGGCGAGCGGCTTTCCGCTTACCATCTGGTCAATCCATTCGCTACGACGGATCGAACGGCTTCGAGGTCGCGGAAGGCTCCACTGGGATGTCCCGTTTTTACTCATTCGCCCAACTTCAGCAGCTGCTGGATATGGGCAGCACCTAGAATGATAGTTCGAATGAATTTACCTGCGCCACATTGCTTTCCCGCGTCGTGACCGCAGTGGCTGAGCCTTTCGACAGCGATGCTGTCAGTTCTTTGAAATTCATGTCCGCCGTTCGTTGAGAATCCCGCACTGACTAAAGCAGCCGGAAAAAATGGCCCTACGGAGCGTCGTCTCCTGCCCGCTACACTCCGGCCAGCATAGGCTGGTGGTGCAGGACTCTCAAATGACGGCATGGGGAATGGCCCCTTCTTCCGACTCACACTGTTCCATGATGTGAGCGTAGACTTCGTTGTACGCCAGAGTCTTCTCTGAAGCGCCGTCCCAGTTGTCGAGAGTCAGCTTCAGCAGAGCACCGCTGTTGCTGATTACAAGACGTTCGTCTTTCAGGAACCATCCGAATTCTTTGGCAAGCGGAGTCTTCTTGGCGACTTCATGCAACACCATGTACATCACGATTTCTGTGCCATCGTGTTCAACGTTGGCCCAGAGTGTGCGGAATCGCTTTTGGAAGACTACACACTGCTCTTTGCCACCGGGTCTAGGAGTGAGCTGTTGGCGGTATCAGAACAGGACTTTGGAAGTCGTTTGGAGAACGCACGCCGGCCCCAGTTTCAGATTGCCGCCAACTGCGGATTCCCGGCTGAGTGGGTCTACGCTGCCAAGAACTGACGGTTAATTCGTCAGTTTTTGAAGATCTGCCAACGTGAGCCGGAGTATGGCGACCGCTCGTTCCGACGACAGCTGTCCGGATTCAAGGCCACTGCTAACAGCATCGATTCGATGAATAGCCTCGGCAAGCAGACTCCGTGATTCGCGTTCAATCAAGGTGAGCGAATGAAGAATGCCAAACCCAGTGTGGAATCGAGATTGCCCAGCATCATTACTCATCGAAGAACCTCTCGGGAAAATGCGATCAACGGTTGAGCCCGCTCAACAGCAGCAAATTTGCGGTTTCCGGACCGTCTCCTTGTCGCGTCAGCCTGGCGTTAATCGTTCGAACTGCGAAGTCGTTGCTCCAGACCATCCTTAAATTTGTTCCATCCACCGAAGGCTGCGACGCCCTTTTCAATGGTCCGGAGTTGCTCAAGTGTTGCTTGAAGCTTTTCTATCCGTGATTTTATCCGGTCGATGGATTCGGCGAGGTTTGCATCCCACCGGACTTCATCACGGCAGGAAGGCGGATTCACATCCGATGAAAGGCGAAGGGAATGACCTTCATCGAGTTGCGGGTCGACGGTAGGCTTACCGTCCGGACCGACCACCAAATCTTTCGGCACGACGTGCAAGGACACCAGTCCCCAAATGAGATTGGCGGCAAATGTCCGTTGAAGTTTCTCTTCAGTGAATTTGGCCTCGACGGATTGTCGCAACTCCGGCGACGATATGGCGAGGCAAAGCGATGGTTTGCCGGACTTAGCTGCAACCGCAGCTTCGAGCGTAGGAAATGGCCCAGCGAAATAGCGGTTGTAAGCGCCAGCCGGTGTGGCGTCGGTCAGGATCGTTTCTGCCTCGTCCGCAAAATACGCATGGTATTCGTACGGGACTGCAGAAACGATAAACCAGTCGACCGAGTCAGATTCGATCGCCGCGAATTGTTGAGGCATCGAAAGTTCTTCCAGTCGAATCCAAGGTCGAGAATAGGCATTGCGTTGCGAATTCTTCTCGTGAAGCTTGGACCACGTTTCGAGTAGCTCCGGATGCTGCGGATCGAGAGTCTTTATGATTTCAGACGTGACTTCGTAGGCGTTTCCTTGCCACGCGTCTTTGCCCATATCGCGAATGAGTCCGGCAGCAACTGCGTCCTTTATGACTCGGCTGCGTCGGCGACCGTCGGACTCGAGGCTAACATCATTCACCTGCGGCGTCCGACGGTTGATGGTGCCCCAAAGAAAGGCCCGTTGCAGCATTTCTCTTTGCTCGGCCGTGAGAATCTGAGAGTCCGTATCTACCATCGCATTCCCTCCATTCGAAGTCGCGGAATCGCGAATTCAGGCGTGTCCTCTACACGAATGAGTCGCGTCCATGCGATTGTATCAGGTGAGTGATGAGGCCGCACTGGCGGATATCGCCATAAAGCACCCTAAGATTGGAAATAGGCAATCCGCTCGGACGATGGGGGCAGTTTCGTTGTGTACGGAGAATCGCCGGAACGACCGTAGATGGCTCAGCAAGGCAAAAAGTTCGCCCTTGAATTGTTCACCGGGCATGCATGTATATACGGTAAGCGATCCCGTCTTCGTGAATGGTCGCAGGTCCTCAGTTATTGGCTTACGTGGCCCCAGACGTAAACGTCAACAAATCTGATTGGGCGCCAATCAACTCAGCGACGGCTTCACGCGATTCCCTCAACAGTTTGCGAGCCCGTTCACCGGATCGATGACTACTGGAAGGATTCCCAAATGAACACGACATAGCGTCGGTGACTGCAGCCATCACCTCAGGTAATGGCGGAGTCGTGGCGTTGTTGTCCAGATAGATTTCGCGTAACGGGGCCACGTGGATTGCTCTGTCTAACGTCGCTATACTCGACTTTCAAACGCCAAAATCGAAACGGCATTTCCAGACGCATTGAAGAGCATACGAAGCCACAGGTCAAATTACAGCACTTCGAAGTTCGGGTTTCCCGTCGTCGCTGGAACCAAATACGAAGATCACGCGAGGAGTTTTGAGATTCTTGTCGATCTCGGCTCGCAACGCCTGTTCGACCGGAGTCTGCACATAAAGGTATTCCTTCAGTGCGTTCAGCTCCGCGACGTTGCTTTCGAGCGTTGTGACGGCGGTGGCGGAGCCTTTCGAGAGTGTTTCGATGAGTTCTTCGAAGTTCATGTCCGCCGTTCGTTGATGGAAGTCTCGGAGGTTGTCGGATTGAATGGTTTGAGAGCGGGATGAGAAGGTTCGCCTTCGGCGAAAGTCCTTTCCGGCAGAAAGGACCTACCGGAAACAGTCGGAAAAAATGGCCCTACGGACCAGCCTCTCCTGCCCGCTACACTCCTGCCAGCTTAGTCGCAGTGGAAGGCACTCGCAAATGAAGGCGTCGGGAATCTGCCATGTTCACGATTCGGCTGGCGCTCATCTTTACTGGCCGTTTCAGGCTCATTGCAATCCTTCCGTGAGATCGACTAAGTCCTGAGGAATGACGTCGTATCGAGCCAGAACACGTCGCTGCTCGGCATCCAATCGCGGTGCGATGGCGACATATTCGATTTGCCAGTCCTGATACTCGCGAAACGTTTCCCGAAACCTTGCCACGTGACCTCTGAAATTGTTGATGTCGGCGATCAGCTTGCCAGGGGAACGCTTACACGAACCAAAACGTAAACGACGATCGGTCTCGTTCACGGCTACAAGATCGATCTCCGTATCGTTTTTGTCCCAGAATCCAAGGATACGATTGGTAAGAGGAAAGTCTCCAATGCCTTTCCGACTACGTTCTTCGTACAACTGCCCAGCGAGTTTTTCCAGCCCTTTGCCTTCAACGACTTGCAATCGATCAACTGCTTCCGCAATCAATTGCGATTGCGGGCGAAATTCGCGAGCGGCAACTGACGGTGCGATTGCGGCCAGCCACGATTCCAAAAAGTTATCGCTCAAGTAGTAGCGTCGACGTCGAGCAGTGGGCTTGGCAAAAATTGGCAGCCTCGATTCGATCAGGCGGTAACGGTCACTGAGTGTTTGCAGGTAACCGCCGATCTGATTCGTTGAGTCGCCACTCGCTTCGCGCATGGCGTTGATCAGGTCGCCGTGACTGCTGCCGGGATGCCGAGCAACGAATTTCAAAACGGTATCGTAGCGCCCGCGTAACTCGCGAAGAAACCAATTATCGGCTTCGGTTCGCAGTGGTGATGAACTGCCAAAGAAGATCTTTTGCAAGACGTCGGCTGGCGATTTGTCGATGACGCCTTGCTCCCAGCAATCACGATAGAACTTGGGCACGCCTTCAAAGAGTGTCCACAGATTCAACAATCGCTCTGGTGTCGCGTCGGTGTGGTCACGCAAAACGGACATGATCGAACCGATGTCCCAGTGCACTAAGTCAAGCACATCGGTCACGCGGTTGTACAACGGTGCGTCGCGATCTTCCAGAAGAGCTGTCATCTCCGTATGAATTGAGCCCAGGACGATCAGGCCACCGGCTTGCCGATTTGGTTGGGCAGACAAACGATCCACTGCCGCCTGGAGATACGATGTGAAATCGGCTAAAGGTGAGCGGATGAAGTACTGAAACTCGTCCAGGATGACGATCGTTCCGGCAGCAATCAACGCTTCAATGGTCGCTGCCATTTCGCTCAGGGAACGCGGGTAGGGAAACTGCTCCGGTGAGATACCGAATGTGGCTAACGCGTCGACAAAAGTGGAAAGAACTCCGGCGTCACCCGAATCAGGAATCTGAACGTACACGAGGGAAGTCGAGCCCCGAGCAGCAATTGCCTGTTGAACAAGTGTGGTCTTACCAATGCGTCGTCGCCCGGTGATCTTGGCGAAAAACCAGCGATTGCGGCGCAGGATGGCGGTGAGCTCGTCCAGCTCGGTGGTTCGTCCGTAAAAACGCCAGTCTGCCATCATTTTCTCGCGCAAGATAAACTAAAGCAGCGTTACCTTAATAAGCTAAGCAAGTTTTACCTTACCTGATCGTGTACTGCAAGTGTTTGACACTAAGGGATTTCTGACGATATTTTTTCTGCACCAGGATGCCAACATCGCGTTCAATTCCTCCGAAATCCGGTTCTGCGCGAAATGAAGTGCGCAGATCGAAATCGTTGTTTAGACCGCTGATGAAGACTCATGAACGCTAATGGTTCCTGAGGTCCGGCGGTTGATGGCATAGAAAACCTTGTTGAGGAATGAAAGCCTTCGTGTCCAATACCGATGATGCCATTGTCTCTCCACCTTTTTGCATTTATCAGCGTTCATTGGCGTTCATCAGCGGTTGAAACTTAGTACGAAGGTACCGGCCGGTTCACACCGGCCGCTCGCCTGATTGTTTGGTAATTTGCCAGCCGCGGCCTTAACTCCGCCCATGGAGATCCCTCGCTGTTTCATTCGCTTCGTTGGGGGCGCGCACTTCATTTCGCGCAGAGCCGACGCAGGGGCGGGCGAGGCACTGATTGGCGAGTGCACGGGCGATCCGTGTTTGCAGTGGGCTGCATCGTGGACGTAAAAAAAGATCCAGCGATTCTTCATCGCTGGATCTTCTTTGTGAATCAGTCGACTTCAGTCGGACTTATTCTTCTTCAGGTGACAGAGAGAACGATTCCATCAGCACGCCGTTCTCATCGCCAATCCAGTAACCACCGGCTGGTGCAAGATACTTTTCGACCACTTCGAACGGAGGCAACTTTGCGAAGTCGATCCTGGAGAACAGTTCATCCATGCCCGGGAACTGCTCTGCAGCCTTGCCGTCACGAAGCATGTCGTAAAGGCGACGGTAGCCTTCGGCCGGCTGTGAGTAAACGACAGCCAGAGCACCTTCTTCGAAGTTCTCGGCCACAGCCTTGAATTCATCAGTCTCGGCCAAAGGTCGAATGTCATCGTCGTTGCGAACAGCCTGTTCAAGCTGAGCACCGCCGACACCGACCAGAAACTGATTGTTGGCCACAGTGAACGCAAACTTCGCTCCGTTGCCTGGATCCATTTCGTAGATCGTGGCACCTTCCAGCTCACGAGTTTCGCCGGGGAAACCCTGAGATGTCAGCTTGGTGAGCAGTTCAGAGAACTTCTCGCTGTCCTTCACGCCGAAGGAAATCACCACGTCGTCGGTAGCGGCTTCTGATTCGGTACTGCCAGGAGCAACGACAAAGTGCATCTTACCGTCCAGCTGGTCGATCACGTCGTTCTTAATGTGAACGCCTGGACCTTGTTCGGCGAGGTCGTCGATGATTCGAGCAAACGCGCCGGCACCCTGGAACATGTCGACGAGTGTTTCGACGGCGATGTAGGCTTCTTCAACCTTCCACGTTGTTGCCATCCATGCACTGGCGTTTTCTTTCACCCATGCCGGAGGAACGGGATCAACCGGAGCAAGCTGGAAGATCTGCATTGCACCCTGAGGAGGCTGTTCGGTGTAGATGAAAGAAGTGCTGGCGCCATCGAAACCGTCGCCACCCGCCTCAGTCACAGAGCCGATGCCCTTCATCTGATTCACACCCAGCATCGGAAACACGCTGATCGCCATGCCAGCAGGCAGTCCGGCTTCGCCCAGAGATCCTGTCTGCACGAGCTGAGTAAACAAGCCAACCGGGTCGAAGTAAGTCGTTGCCAGGCTGGCCCCTTCTTCAGACTCACACTGTTCCATGATGTAAGCGTACACTTCGTTGTACGCCAGAGTCTTCTCTGAAGCGCCGTCCCAGTTGTCGAGAGTCAGCTTCAGCAGAGCACCGCTGTTGCTGATTACGAGACGTTCGTCTTTCAGGAACCATCCGAATTCTTTGGCGAGCGGAGTCTTCTTGGCGACTTCATGCAACACCGTGTACATCACGATTTCTGTGCCATCGTGTTCAACGCTGGCGGATTCGAGTTCAGGAACGCTCTGCAGAGCACCAGTTGCCTTCTCCAGCAGACCGGCCACCTGTTCTTCGTGATCACCATAGTCGAGGAAAAACACGACACCCATTTTGTTCGGCGGAGCTTTGGAGAAAGCCATCGTGACTTCTCCTGTAGGAATTGCGGCCAGTTCTTCAACGGTCAGGCCGAGCGTTTCCTGAATGTCTGCGAACGCTTCAGATGCCTCTTCTGCGAAGGCGGTTTCCACTTCGGCCTTGAATTCGTCAAACGCCGGGTCGGCTATCATGCGGCCGAGTGATGATTCGCCGACAGCGACCTTCAATTCCTCGACGCTGGGGACCGAGATGTACAGGAAGGTGTCTTTGGGGAGAATTTGACTGCTGAGCACCTTGGTGTCAGCGGTTTGAGCGTCTGCAACTCCGCAAAGACCACCGGCCAACAGGGCAGAGGCCAGCAGCGTTCGCTTCATTCGAGCCAGATACATCGAAAATCCTTCGTCTTGGAAATGAAAATGGGAAGATCCCTCGCCGAGGGGATTCTTTCTGACAGGTGATTGAATGGTCAAGGTCACAATGATTCCTGAGGGCAAGATTTGCGACTGACAACCGAGTTGATTCGCCGGGGCATGTCACAAATTAGAGGAAAATTGACAGAACCTTGATTCGCGGCAAGATTCCAATTCTCGAATGCCAGATACTGCCTTCGAACGCGGAATTGGACTGATTGTGATCCGCGAAGCTTGTACGTGCGGGAACAATCTTCTCCGCTCCTTCATTGTTTTTGCGATCTCACGGCGACTCTCGATTCATGTTGTTCAATACGAAAATCCTGGACGCCAACCAGCCCGCCGCGATCTCGGTGGCAGCCTCCGCACTGCGCCGAGGGCAACTGGTGGCGTTTCCCACGGAGACGGTTTACGGTCTCGGTGCGATCGCGACGTCCGCAAAAGCTGTGGCGGGAATCTTCCAGGCCAAACAGCGTCCCACCTTCGATCCTCTGATTGTCCACATTGCAGAGCGTGCGCAATTGAGCGATGTTGTGACACATATTCCGCCTCTGGCAATGGCTCTGGCGGACGCCTTCTGGCCCGGTCCGCTGACGCTGGTGCTTCCGAAGCAGCCCACGATTCCGGATCTGGTGACAGCGGGTTTGCCCGGCGTTGGGGTCCGCAT